>NZ_JBEFRW010000011.1:0-170540 GCF_053483195.1 Mycolicibacterium sp. XJ2546
GGCCGGTGGGGCCGCTTGACCGGCAGGCCCGGCTCGCCGATTTCCGTCCTCCGCAGCGCGGGATCTTCGTCGTCGGCTCCGGGCATTTCGAGTCGTTCGACCCGGCTCGGCACCGGGTCGTCGAAAACACGATCTCGATCCGCTGATCAACACCGGTTAAGACGTGCACAATCAGCTCATGGCACTGCACCGGCCGGAACCGGAGACGGCCGAATTGCCGTGCCGCGCGGAGCTTCTGGCCGCGTTGTCGGTGGCGATCGACCTCGGCCTCGGGCAGCCCGCCGAGCACATGTTGCGTTCGGCGTTGATCGCCACCCGGCTGGCCGACCGGCTGGGTCTGAGCCCCGCACAACGCAACTGCGTGTACTACACGACCCTGATCCTGTGGATCGGATGCCACGCGGACTCCCACGAGTACGCCGGGTGGTTCGGCGACGACATCGCCGTGCGCCGCGACTCCTACCTGCTGGACTGGTCGGGGCTGCCGTACCTGTGGTTCTTGATGAGCAACGTCGGCCGCGGTCAGCCGTTGATGCACCGGCTGAGCGTCATGACGACCTTGTTCACCAACGCCAGAGGGCACCTGTCCCAACTGATCCACTCCCACTGCACCTCGGCGGCTCTGCTCGCCGACCGGATCGGGCTCGGCCCAGATGTGCAGTCGGCCTTGGCTTTCGCCTTTGAACGCTACGACGGCGGCGGGTTACCGGCAGGCGCACACGGCGACGCGATACCGGTGCAGACGCGCGTCGCCCAGCTCGCCGAGCTGGGCGAGGTCCACCACCGGATCAGGGGTGTGGAAGGCGCGGTCGCGATGGCGCGCCGCAGACGTGGCGGACAGTTCGACCCGCATCTTGTCGATACGTTCGTCGCGTACGCCGACGATATCCTGGCCGGCCCACCGGCGGGCGATGCGTGGGCCGCGGCGCTACGCGAGGCACCCGAGCATGACCAGCGCTTGGATGAGCACGCGCTGGACAAGATCCTCATGGCGCTTGGCGACTTTGTCGATTTGAAATGTCCGTTCACACTTGGGCATTCACGAAGGGTGGGTCAGCTCGCCGGAGACGCAGCGGCGGCGTGCGGGCTCGATGCCGACACGGTCGCGATGACCCGACGGGCGGGCCACGTGCACGATCTGGGACGCATCGGGGTGTCCAACCAAGTGTGGTCCAAACCAGGACCCTTGTCCGCAGCCGAGTTCGAGCGGGTTCGGCTGCACCCGTATCTGACGGTGCGCATCCTCAGCCAGGTGCGAGGCCTGGAACGCGTTGCGCAACTCGCGGGCAACCACCACGAGTGTGTCAACGGCACCGGGTATCCACGCGGTCTTCCCGGCGCCGCGCTCAGCAGGCCCGACCGCATCCTGGCGGCCGCGGTGAGCTACCAATCCGGTTGTGAGCCGCGCCCTTACCGCCAACAACTGTCCTCCTCATCCGCGGCGCGCAGGCTCGAGAAGCGGGTACGGGCGGGCGAACTCGATCCGACGGCGGTGGAGGCGGTTCTGCACACCGCAGGGCAACGTGCGCACCGTCGGGTGCGCCGTCCCGGCGGCCTCACCCCGCGCGAGATCGAAGTGCTGTGCCTGGTCGCCCGCGGCGCCTCCAATAAGGAGATCGCTGAAGCGCTGGTGATCAGCGAGAAGACGGCGCGCAATCACGTCGAGCGCACCTACGCCAAGATCGGGGTGTCAAACCGTATCGGCGCCAGCATGTATGCCCTGCAACAGGGCTTGGTTGACGAGGTCGATCGCGGTATTTGAGGCACTTGCCTCAGGTTTTGACGCAGGGCGTTGAACCAACATCACCGGATGAACCGTAATAAGGCCATGAGCCGAATTCTGATCGTCAGCTACGGCGTGGTCAGCTACGCCGTTTTCGTAGTCGCATTCCTGTATGCCATCGGGTTCGTCGGCGACATCGCCGTTCCGCGCAGCGTGTCACAGGGCATCGCGGCGCCGCTGGGCCAGGCGCTCGCGATCAACGTGGCACTGCTCGCAGCGTTCGCCCTGCAACACAGCGTGATGGCCCGACCGGCCTTCAAGCGGTGGTGGACCCGGCTGATCCCGCCGGCCATCGAGCGCAGCACCTACGTGCTGCTGGCCAGCGCGGTACTGCTGCTGATTTATTGGCAGTGGCGCACTGTGCCCGTGGTGGTCTGGGACGTCACGTCGAGCGCGGGCCGGGTGGCGATCTGGACGTTGTTCTGGATCGGATGGGCGATGGTGTTCGCGGCGACGTTTCTGATCAACCATTTCGATCTGTTCGGTCTTCGGCAGGTCTATCTGGCGTGGCGGGGACAGCCCTACACCGAGCTCCCGTTCCAGGTCCGGGTGTTGTACCGGCTGGTGCGCCACCCGCTGATGTTGGGCTTCATCATCGCGTTCTGGGCCGCGCCGACGATGTCAGGCGGGCGGCTGCTGTTCGCGGCCGTCACCACCGGCTACATCCTGGTGGCCATCCAGCTCGAGGAGCGCGACCTGTCTGTCGCCCTCGGCGCGGATTATCAGGCCTATCGCCGGAGCGTGCCGATGCTGGTGCCGCGCATTGCCGTACCGCACCCGGCAACAGCAGCCACCCCGCCGGCCGGCTCCGCTACTGGCCAGTGACCGCTGCGTACATGGACGCGTACTCCTGCTTCTGCTCATCGGCCAGCGGCGCCCACGCGGTGATCTTGTCGATGGTGGCCTGCGGCGGATTAACCAACTGGTTCTTCGCCAACCCCGGATCGATCTTGTTGAGCTCATCGGTCATGTCGGAGAGCACGGGCACGAACTGGGTGAACGCGATGAGCTTGGCGTAGTTGGCCCGGTCGTAGACGTAGTTGATCCACGCCTCCGCCGCGGCCTGGTTCTGCGTCGTGTAAGGGATCACCATGTTGTCGACGAAGTCGGTACCGCCGGACTCGGGGACCACGAACTGCAGATCAGGGTCATCGGCCTGCAGTTGCACCACATCACCCGAATACGCTTGGGCGATCACGACATTGCCCGATGCCAGGTCCTCGACGTAGTTGTTACCGGTGAAGCGGCGGATCTGGCCATTGTCCTTTTGTTCGCGGACCAGGTCGACGGCCCGCTGCACCGATTCGACCGTCGGCGCCGCCGGATCGGCGCCCTGAGCCAGCATGATCATGCCGAGGCCGTCCTGCACATCGGAGAGCAGGCTCACCTGTTCCTTGAACTGCGGATCCCACAGGTCGTCCAGCGTGGTGATGTCACGCCCGGTAGCCGCCCGGTTGTAGGCCAACCCGACCATGCCGGTCATGTACGGCGCGCTGAATTTGCGACCAGGGTCTATCTGGGCGTTCAGCAAGTCGGGCCGGAGGTTCTTCTTGTTCGGCACAGTGCCTTCGGTGAAGTCGTTGAGCCAGTTGAGGTTGCGAAGCCGGACTGCCATGAACGCGGTAGGTACCACGAGGTCGGCGCCGATGTCCTTTTTGCGCGACAGCGGTTCTTTGACCTTGGCGAACCACTCCTCGTTGTCGTTGAAGTCTTCCTTGTAGTCGACGGTGATGTCCGAGGAGTCCTGGAAGTCCGCGATGAAACCGTCGGCCATGTATAGCGGCCAGTTGGAGATGCGCAACGTCCCGCTGGCGGGGCCGTCCGTGCCGGTGGCGGTCTCTGAAGGGCCGGCCTCGGATCCGCACGCCGCCAGGAACGACGGACCGAGGACCATCGCGGCGGCGGCCGCAGCGCCGCCACCGATGAAGCGTCGCCGTGAGGTGGCGACGCGGGGATCGAGTGCCTCGGAGGAAGACGGCATGACGGCGGTGCCTTTCGTCGGAGGGGGAGTCGGACCTTCGCAAGCGATTCCGTGACGAATTTACGTGATGACAATGGAATCCTTCGTTGCTTCCACGTGCGCCCAAAGAATCCACTGTGCCGCCCGGCGGGTGCTTCGGTTCGTTTCCCGGTCCGCGTCGTCGGGTAGTGATAGGGCATGGCAACGGTAGACGTGGCGGTGTCGTCTGAGTTGAATCCCGAGCAGGCGTGGGCGCTGGCTTCGAACTTGAGACGCTTCGACGAATGGCTCACCATCTTCGGCGGCTGGCGCAGCGACGTGCCCGCCGACATCGAGGTCGGCACGTCCGTGTCATCGCTGATCAAGGTCAAGGGATTCCGCAACGTCATCCACTGGCACGTGACCCGCTACGACGAACCCAAGCTGATCGAGTTGATCGGCAAGGGGCGTGGCGGCGTCTGCATCCGGCTGTGCCTGCACGTCGAAAGCCGAGAATCCGGAACGACCTTCCGGGTGGTCGCCGAACTGACCGGCGGTCTGCTCAACACCCCGGTCGGCAACTTGGTGGCCAAGGTCGTCGAATCCGATGTGCGCAAGTCGGTGAACAACCTCGCGGCGCTGCGTTAACCCCACTCGCGGTTCATTGCGCGTGTTTCATACTGCGCCTCAAGGGTTTTCGCGGTCGGCTTACGTGCACCGGTGAACGCGATGAGGATCAGCGCCAGGGCGGCGGTCACCGCGCCGCCGAGGAAGATCGCCACGTAGCTGCTCTGCACCGGCACATCGGACCCGGCCATCGTGCGGGCGAGCAGCATCGCGACCACGGCGGCGGCCGTCGAGCTGCCGATCGTGCGGGCGATCGCGTTCATGCTCGTGGCCACCCCCGTCTCGTCGGCGTCGACCTCGCTGACGATCAGGGCGGGCAGCGCGCCGTAACCCAGGCTGATGTAGGCGTTGGCCAGAATGCTGGCCACGATCACCTGCCAGGCCTGCGAATGCGCGAACGCGACGAACAAGAACCCCGCGATGCCGGCGACGGCCGCGACCACCAGCACCGGCCGGGCACCGAACCGGTCGATGAACCTGCCGCTGGCCATCGCGACCAGAAAGCCGGTGACCGCGCCCGGTAACAGGTACACCACGCTGGCTTCCAATACCGATGCGCTGAAGCCGTAGCCGGCGGTCTCCCGGGGTATCTGCACGAACAGCGTCAAACCCAGAAACGCGAAGTACAACCCCATCCCGACGAAGATCGTGGCGAGGTTGGTCAGCAGGATCGGTCGTCGCGCCAGCATCGCCGTCGACACCAGCGGCTGGCGTGCGCGGCGTTCCCACTGCCACCAACCGACGAGCAGTGCGACGCCCAGCGCCGCGCAGCCCAGCGTGGCCGGCGAGGCCCAGCCCCACGAATAGCCCTGGGTGATCGCCAACAGCGCCGTCGACAAACCGGCAGCCAGCCCGGCCGCGCCAAGCCAATCGATGGTTCCAATCGCGTTGCGCTCACGGTTGGGGACCACGAACACCACGATGGCGATGACCATGATCGTGAACGCGGTGGTCAGCCAGAACACCCGGTGATAGCCGGCGTCGCCGCTCATCAACAGCCCGACGACCACCAGTCCCGCACCGCCGCCGAAGCCCAACGCGCCCGACATCACCGCCATCGCCGACATCAACCGCTCGCGCGACAACTCTTCACGCAGGATCGCGATGCTGATGGGGTAGAGGGCATAGGAGGCCGCCTGGAGGACGCGGCCGATGATCAGCAGCGGCAGTGAGGACGTCGTCGCCGCCAGCACCGACCCGACGAGCACGACCGCGAGCACCCACAGCAGCACCCGCTTCTTGCTGTGCAGGTCGGCCAGCCGCCCGACCAACGGCGTCGCGGCCACCGCCGCCAACAGGTTCGCGGTCACCGCCCAGCTCACGGCGATCGTGGACACCTGGAGTTGTTCGGCGATGACGCCCAGCACCGGCACCACCGCGGTCTGCAGCACAGCGACGGTGATGACCACGACGGACAGCCCGGCCACCAACAGGCTCGGGGACCGTACGGGTGCATGGCCCGCGGCCGTTCCGACCACACCCGCTCCGATCGTTAGCCCATCTTCGGTTCTTTCGATTATGGGTTGAGGCGGCGCTCACACTCGTTTGGCCCCCTCGGCGAGGCCAGCCAGACTTGTGGACATCACCGCACAAGATGAGTTCACCGCATATGGCCCGTCGCATTGGGCCGCGCTGGCCGTCTTCGCCGTCGGCGCCGCACTGCTGGTAGGGCTGGGGCGACGGCAGACCCAAGCGCAGTCCCGACGCTTCGGACGCATCGTCGGTGCCGTGACGGCGCTGACCTACGCCGGGGTCCTGGTCTACGGCCTCGTCCCGTTCGATGTGCGGTGGTCCATGCCGTTGCACCTGACCGACCTGGCCACCATGGTGACCGCGTACGCGTTGTGGTCGCAGAAGCACTGGGCGTACGCGGTGACCTATTACTGGGGACTGGTGCTCAGCGTGCAGGCGTTGATCTCACCCGCGCTGACGGGTCCCGACTTTCCGCACTACCGGTTCCTGGCGTTCTGGGGGATCCACCTGGTGGTGGTATGGACCGCCATCTATCTCACCTGGGGCCGGGGGATGCGGCCGCGGTGGCGCAGTTACCGCATCGTGGTGGCGGTGACGTTGGGGTGGGCGGTGGTCACCATGACGTTCAACAGCATCGCCGGGTCCAACTACGGGTTCCTCAACGGCAAGCCATCGACGGCGTCGCTGCTGGACGTATTCGGGCCGTGGCCGTGGTACCCGGTGGTGGCCGCCGCTCTGGTGTTCACGGTGTGGGCGGCGATGACCTGGCCATGGGAACGGACACGCGGCAAGCTGAAGTCATGAACTCAACACCGGCATTACCGGTCAACCATCACGCCGATCATCCCGGTTTCTCCGGTGTCATGGCCGTGCTGTGCGGGCTGGTCTTCCTGCTGATGGGGCCGAAGAACGCGCGCCTGGTGATGGACCTCGCAGGGATTTCGGCGGACGACCACGTCATCGACATCGGCTGCGGGCCGGGTAGCGCGGTCCGGGAGGCCGCGCGCCGCGGCGCCCACGCGACCGGAGTCGACCCGTCGTCGATGTTTCTGAAGATGGCGCGGGCGGTCACACGGAAGTCGGCGAACGTGACATGGGTCGAAGGCACCGCGGAGAGCATCCCGCTGCGCAACGAGTCGGCAACGGTGCTGTGGTCGCTGGCCACCGTGCACCACTGGCAGGATGTCACCGCCGGGCTGCGCGAGGCGCATCGCGTGCTGGTGCCAGGTGGGCGGCTGCTCGCCGTCGAGCGCCAGACACAGCCGGGTGCGACCGGGTTCGCCAGCCACGGCTGGACCCGTCAACAAGCTGATTCCTTTGCCGCGCAGTGCCATACGGCTGGTTTCAGCGACGCGGTGGTCGAGAGCAGCCACGTCGGACGACGCCCCGTATGGGTGGTGCGGGCGCGCCGGCCCTGACGTTCTGCGCGCTCGCGGGGTTCGGAGGACACTGGCGGTGTGCCGTCGAGAGCGGGCACCGACGACGTCGTCGTATTTGTGACCGGCGACGTGATGACCGCTCGCGGCATCGATCAGGTCCTGCCGCACCCCGGCGATCCGACGCTGCGCGAAGCCGTCGTCAAGGACGCGCGAACGTATGTGTCGCTTGCCGAAAAGACCAACGGCCCCATCCCCGTTCCGGTCGACTTCGCGTGGCCGTGGGGTGAAGCGCTGGCCGTCCTCGACGAGATTCGGCCCCACGTCCGCCTCATCAATCTCGAAACGAGCATCACCACCAGAAGCCAGTTCGCCTCGGGAAAGGCCGTGCACTACCGCATGCATCCGGACAACATCGGGTGCCTGGCCGCGATCCGGCCCGACGTCTGTGCGCTGGCGAACAACCACGTCCTCGACTTCGGTCATCGTGGCCTGGTCGAGACGTTGGACGTGCTCACCGGCGCCGGAATAGGCTGCGCCGGAGCGGGTTCCGACATCGGACAGGCCCACGAACCTGTTCGGGCGGCAGGGCAGGCGGTGATCGCCTCGGTCGGATCAGTGACGAGCGGCATCCCGGCGCCCTGGGCCGCCACCGGCGACCGCGCGGGGGTGGCACTGCTGCCCGACCTGTCCGAGGCCACCGCCGCCGCCGTCGCCAACCGCCTGCGGGAGCGAAAACGGGACCGCGACATCACAATTGCCTCCGTGCACTGGGGCTCCAACTGGGGCTACGAGGTGCCGCCCGCGCAGATCCGCTTCGCGCACCGGCTGATCGATGAGGGTGTCGACGTCGTGCACGGTCACTCATCGCATCATCCGCGCCCCGTCGAGGTGTACCGCGGCAAGCTGATCCTCTACGGGTGCGGCGACACCGTCGACGACTACGAGGGCATCGGCAGCTACGAGGCCTTCCGACACGAGCTTCGCCTGCTGTACTTCGCGTCGATCGACCGCCGAACCGGCCAACTCGCCAACCTCTCGATGACGCCGATGCGAATGCGGCGGATGCGCCTCGAACACGCGCCCGACGATGACGCCGAATGGCTACGCGCGCGGCTCGAGCAGATGAGCCGGCAGTTTGGCACTGCCATACGCCGCGTCGGCACCAGCTTTACGATCGGCTAGTATCGTCCTTTACGACCGTAAAGGTGAGAGGAGCTGATCGTTGACTGCTGTCGCGGGCACCAGACAGCGGCTCATCGACGCGGCCATCGCGCTGTTCATCCGTCACAGCTTCGCCGGCACGTCGCTGCAGATGATCGCCGACGAGCTGGGCTTCACCAAAGCCGCGATTTACCACCACTTTCGGACCCGTGAACAACTGCTCGCCGCCGTACTCGACCCAATCCTCGACGAGCTGCGCACCATCGTCGGCGACGCGGAAACCCGGCGCACCCCGCGTGCCAGGGCGGAGGCCATGCTCAGCGGATACGTCGCGCTAGCGGTGCGTAACCGCGCGCTTGCCGCCGTCCTCGCGGCAGACCCGAGCGTGGCCACCGCGCTGCAGGAGCAGCCCAACTGGCGCGAGCTGATCGACCGCCAGCTGGGGTTGCTCGCCGACGTCGACGCCGGCTCGGCGGGCGAGATCAAGGCCGCAATGGTGTTCGCCGGGATCGCCGGGGCCGTGGGCCCGATGTGGGCCGAGCACGACGACGACGCCCTGTACCAACACCTGGTGAACGCGGGACGGCGCACGCTCGGCCTGCGGACACCACGGCGCACCGCAGATCCAGGAAAGGAACACACGCAATGAAGACAGCGGTTGTCACCGGAGGCGCCTCGGGCATCGGATGCGCGGTAGTGGAGCGGCTCCGCGCCGACGGGCACCGCGTCGCGATCATCGACCTCGCGCCCGGCGACGACGAGTTCGCGCACGCCGTGGACGTGACGGACCGCGCCCAGGTCGACGCCGCGATGTCGGCCATCCGCAAGCAGTTGGGCCCGGTCGCGATCCTGGTCAACGCCGCGGGCTTGGACGGTTTCAAACGGTTCATCGACATCACGTTCGAGGACTGGCAGAAGGTGATCGACGTCAACCTCAACGGCGTCTTCCACTGTGTGCAGGCCGTGCTGCCAGACATGATCGAGGCGGGCTGGGGCCGCATCGTCAACGTGTCGTCCTCGAGCACCCATTCCGGTGCGCCCTACATGGCGCACTATGTGGCGGCCAAGTCGGCGGTCAACGGGCTGACCAAGACACTGGCGCTCGAATACGGCCCGGCCGGGATCACCGTCAACGCCGTGCCGCCCGGCTTCATCGACACGCCGATGCTGCGCAAGGCCGAGGCCAAGGGATACCTCGGCGACACCCAGGCGACGATCGACGCCACACCGGTGCGCCGGATGGGTCGGCCCGAGGATATCGCCGCCGCGTGCGCGTTCCTCGCCTCCGAAGAAGCCGGCTACATCACCGGCCAGATCCTGGGCGTCAACGGCGGACGCAACACCTGACAGCGACCGCTTTCAGGGGCTGTGCAAAGATCCGCAAATGAGCACGGAACCGGCGCATTTCACGCTGACCGACGACGGCGCCTTCATGCCGACGCGTTTCGCCCAGAGCCACTGGGGTGACGACCACCTCAACGGCCCTGCGGTCGTCGGACTGGTCGCCCGGGTGTTGGAGACCCATTGCGGATCCGATGACTTCATGCCCACGCGGTTGACGACGGACCTATTCAAGGCTGCCCGCGGGGTGAAGACCACCGTCGAGGTACGGGTGGTGCGCGACGGCCGCCGGGTGCGCAGTGCGGAATGCGATGTGCTGCAGGAGGGTAAAGCGGTGGCGCGCGCAACGCTGCTGCAGTACCGGCGTTCATCGGCGCCGCCCGGTGAGCAGTGGATCGCACCGGTGTCGGTCCCGCAGCCGCCGCAGCCGGACGGTGAGGTACTGCCGTACGTCGGCAGCGAGGAAGTCGGCTGGACGCGCTCGCCGGGGACGCATCAGAACACATCGCGCAAGTGCTTCTTCAACGATGGAATCGTTGTCGTTGCGGGGGAGAAGAACTCACCGTTTGTCCGGGCGGCGATGATCGCCGAGTCGACCAGCCTGGTGACCAACCTCGGCACCAAAGGGATCGGCTACATCAACGGAGACCTGACGGTGGCGCTGTCGCGGCTGCCGCTCGACGACTGGCTTGCCGTACAGGCCGACTCGCACTGGGCGGCCGACGGGATCGCGGTAGGCACCGCAACGCTGTTCGACCGCCAAGGTGCCTTCGGATCCGGAGTGGTGACCGCGGTGGCCAACCCGGCCGCGCAGATCGACTTCAGCAACCGGCAATTCCCGGTAGCCGAGCTCAACTACGAATAGCGTGAGGCGAGAACCGCTCTATCGGTGGGCTTGATGCGGCGGGACTGTGGGTAGTCGGTACAGACAGCCACTGAAGCGAAGGGCAGGTGGACCGTGGTAGCTCTGGAGCGACTCGACGAGGACAGGCTGCGGGAACTCTCGCGTCGGACAGATGCGCTGGGCGTGCTGTCGGTCTACGTGGACGTCGATCCCCGACCCGACCCGACCCTGCGGGCGACCGCGATCGACCTCAAGAACCGGTACCGGGAACTGCAGCGGCGGATCGGCGAGGATGCCGAGGCGGAGCGCAGCCGCGACGTGGTCGCCGCGCTCGAGCGACTCTGGCCGCAGATCGAGGGCCTGGCGGCCCGGCCGGAAACCGGCCGCAGCCGGGTCTCATTCGTCGCTCTGGACAGCGATTGGATGCTGCATCTGCAGAGTTCGCTGCCCGTGGCTAATCGGCTGGTTCTCGACGAGGGGCCGTTTCTGCATCCGCTGCTCGAACTGCTCGACGAGGGGCGCGCGGCCGGTGTCGTTGTTCTCTCGGCGAGCGGTGCGCGGATGCTCGAGTGGCGGCTCGGAGCGCTGCAAGATCTGCGCACGCTGGAGCAGGACTATATTCAGGCCCCGCATGAGCGGGCGGGGCAAATCGGCGGCGGTCCGCCGGGGCAGTTCAATTCGCCGAAACGAGAACAGCGGCAGTCACGCGAACGCGAGCACAGCGAGCGGTTCCTCGACCAGGCCGTCGAGGCGGCAGCGAAACTCGCCGAGGAGCGGGGTTGGGAGCGGATCCTGGTCAGCGGGGGCGACCGCTTCACCGAGGCAGCGATCTCGCGATTTCCGCAACAGTTGCGCGACATCGTGTTCGCCGACGCCCGGGTGCTCAGCGGTCTCGACGACAATGCCCTGGCGGCGACGGTGACCGAGTGGGCTCATGAGCAACACGGAGACCGTGAGGGCCAGTTGCTGAGCCGTGTGCGCGACGCCGCCGGTGCAGGGGGCGGTGTACTCGGGTTGTCTGAAGTCGCCGTGGCGTTGACCGCCGGGCGGGTCGCTCACCTGGTGTACGACCCCGAGGTCAGATATGCCGGGACGATCGGTGCGGACGGCGCCCTGTACGGCGGCGACGAGGTCGGCCCCGGGGGCGGCACACCGGAACCCCGCTTCACCGAACGGCTGATCGACCGCGCACTCGAGACCAAGGCTCGTATCAGTCCGGTCGAAGGCGCGGCCGCCGGTGCGCTCAGCGACGCCAACGGCATTGCGGCACTGTTGCGTTGGTGATGTGGCCGCGCTATAGCGCGGCAAGCACGCTGGCCGCGGCACGTTCGCCCGAGGACACCGCGCCGTCCATATAGCCCATCGACTCCACCGCCGTTTCCGCGCCGGCCCAGTGGATTGGCCCGACGGACTTGCGTAGTGCGTGCCCGTGGGTGGTCCACGTGTTGGGCGGCAGGAAAGCTCCGTAACAGCCGCGCGTCCATTCATCGGCGGCCCAGACCTTTTCGATGTAGTCGATGGGTTGTGCCCCACGCGCACCGAACATCGTGGAAAAGGCGTCGACGACGGCGCTACGGCGCGCGGCTGGACCGAGACGGGCGAAGTCCCGGGCTTGGTTGCCTTCCAGGAAGCCGAGCAGCACGCCCGGTGTGCCGGCGGGCGGAGAGTTGTCGAAGAACACCTTCACCGGTCCGCTCAGCGAGACACCTTGGCCGGAAAGTCCGTTGGCGCGCCAGAACGGCTCGTCGTAGACGGCCATGCACTTGATGACCGAGCCGTTGGGCATGCGTTGGGTGAGCTGGTCACGGTCGGCCGGCAGGGGCTCGTCGTAGGTGAGGCGTCCCGCCAGTGCCGGGCTCATGGCGACGACCACCTGTTTGGCGCGCACCGTCGCGGTGTCGGAAAAGATGTCGACGCCATCGCGATACCTGATGGTACGCACCGCGGCGCCGAGGTGTACGCCGTCGCCGAGTTCGGCGGCCATCGCCTCCGAGATCCGTTGCGCTCCACCGATGATACGGGTCTGCTGAGCTCCGCCGCGGGTGGAGATGAGGTGCGCCAGACCGTGATTAGAGCTGGTGTAGGTCAGCAGATGCAGCAGCGACAGGTCCGCGGCGTCGGCGGCCCAGACGGCTTCGCACGCCAGCCCGATGAACGAGCGCCCCAGCGAGGTCCGCACGTGCCGCTGCACCCAGGACGCGACGGTTTGGCGGTCCCAATCCAGTGCACGTTTGGCGGCCCACGGCGCCGCGGGGTCGATTCGGCGCGCCATCCGTTCCAGCCGCGTCAATGCGATCTGCACGTCGGCCAGGCCTAACAGGCCCGCCTTGGGGACCTCACCGCGGTAGCGGCGGATGCGGCCGTAGCGCTCCCACAGTTTCGCTCCCTCGTCGTGGGTGTCGAATGTGGTGATGCCCAGTTCGTCGATCAGTGCGCGGATGCGCTTGTGGTTCGGTCCGATCCATTGACCGCCGACTTCGACTACGGCATCGCCGTACGGGTCGCCGAGGCGGTGATTCAACGTGCGTCCGCCGACGCGGTCGCGGGCCTCCAGCACGGCGACCTCGACACCGG
Organism: Mycolicibacterium sp. XJ2546; assembly: GCF_053483195.1. NCBI lineage: Bacteria > Bacillati > Actinomycetota > Actinomycetes > Mycobacteriales > Mycobacteriaceae > Mycobacterium > Mycolicibacterium sp. XJ2546. Next base: position 13,122 of record NZ_JBEFRW010000011.1, read on the forward strand.
TGCGGCGTAGGACACGGGCTGCCGTCAATCCGGCCAGGCCCGCACCGATTACCGCGACGTCTGTGTCGATGTGCATCCTGCCTCCCGAGGAGGAATCTACTCAAGACGGCAGACGCGGACCTCGCTACGCGCTTCGATGACCAGACCGTCAGAAGTAGATGACGCGCGGCCCGCCCCCGCATTCGGGAACACCGCCGTAGGGCAGACCGCCCTGTATCGAACCGTTTACCATCGCGCTGCACGACGCCATCCTGTTCCAGGAGCCCGGTCCGAAGGGGCCGCCCGCGCCTAAGCTCCAGGTCTGCGAGTAGAACGAGCCATCGGGGAACGGTTCGCCGAGGCAGTATCGTTGCCCGCCCTGTCCCGGTTTCTGCCCGCCCGGGCACCAATTGGCTGCTCCGTTGGGAATCTTTGGATCGGGTTGTGCCGAAGCGATCGGAGCCGCAACAAAGGCCAGCGCAGCTGTGGCCGCGGCGACGGCAAAGAGCCGGAACATATTTCCCCCAAGAAGCGATCGCGGCTCGCGTGGCAGCTCACCGCGGTGTAGTTGATTATCAGAGGTTAGCTGACTGCGGTCGTCCACGGATAACTTTTTGCGTGCAGCGGCCCAGGTTCGCGAGGGGTGCTGACTCGTGGTCGTTGATCATGTACGCGGTGGTGTGCGACGGGGGAAGCCTCAGCGCGCTGCGGCTGATCCTGTCGGGCGCGGGCTGCATTCCGTTGTGTACCTGTACTTCTCGATGATTCTGGCTAGCGGGCGCCGGCGACGGTTCGGCTTCGATGTCAGTGGGCGACGCTAGTCTCACTGCATGGCTACTGAGATCACGGTTCGTGGCTCCTTCGAGGAATCCCAACCGCCTGAGCGAGGCACCGTCCACGCATCAATCAGCTACTCAGGTCCGTCGATGGAACCGGTATACACGCAGGTGGTACGTGATCTGGACGTGGTGCAGGCGTCGGTGGCCGAGTTGAAGGCGGGGGACGATTCCGCGGTCACCCGCTGGTCGACCGAGCGGTTGCGCACCTGGTCGACTCGGCCGTGGAACCAGGACGGCGAACAGCTGCCGCTCGTACACCATGCCAGCGTCAACATCGAGGTGAGGTTTCGTGACTTCACCGCGCTGTCGTCCTGGGTCGGTGAGCACGTCACGAACACCGAAGGCTTTCGGGTCGCCAACATCGTGTGGGCGCTGACGAGGGCCCGACGCGATGAGTTGGTGCGGCAGGTGCGCGAACGGGCCGTTCACGACGCCGTCGAACGGGCTCGACTGTACGCCGCCGCCCTCGGGCTCGGCGCGATCAGCCCTGTTGCGATCGCCGACCCTGGAATGCTGTCGGCTGACCCTCGTTCCGGCGGCGGCGGGCAGCCCCACGAGTTGATGGCTGCCCCGATGAGACAGGCCGCACACGGGGCCGACGTCGAACTGGTGCCGGCGGACATCAAGGTCACCGCCTCGGTGGATGCGCGGTTCGTCGCCGAAGGGTCAGGATCCAGTCCTACGAACTCTTCGACCCAGACACTGTTGGAAGAGGGGATCGAATCTGAAGAGTATGGCGACGCTGACCCTGATGTCTTTGAGTTTCGTGACGACGACGCGGGCTATCTGGCATGGCTCGCCGCACACCCCGATGGCTACGTGATCAATATTTTGCGCAGCTACAGCGCTAATCATGCGCGTCTGCATCGTGCCGACTGCCGGACGATCAACGGTGAGAACTCCAAAGGGGGTGCCTTGACCGGAACGTACGTAAAGGTGTGGGCGGAGGAAGTCGCTGAACTCGATCAGTGGGCGATCAACGAGGTCGGCGCGCTGATTGTCCGGTGCGGAACCTGCCACCCAGATCGCATCGCTGCACCGTCCAGTTCAACCAAGCACAGCGCGCCGGCGACGGCCGCGTCAGCTGAGGTTCGCCACTCGATCCACGGACCGTCGGAGGGCAGCGCCACAGTCGAGGTTTGGGCCGATAAGTACATCCCTTTCGATAACCTGGCTGCTTGGCAACAGCGTCTGCGCGACGGGATCCGTAGTCGCTGTCGACAACTTGAACCGTCGTCCGAGCAGGTATTGCACGCCACGTTTTTCGGTGCCAAGCACCCCAGAGCCGATATCGAAAATATTCTGCTTTACAACATCGGCTCGTTTGAGACCGCCGGCCGAAACGGGTTTCGCTTCGAACATGGCTCCGGGTTGCTCCCGCGTACCGATGATGCGGCGTATCAATTCGGCTACCGCTACGCGCTAGCACCGCAGTCGGATACCTTCCGTCACTGGCGCCGGGAGCAAACGCTGGCCGAGTTCGGCTGGACCGACCTGGGTGCGACCAGCGATGGAACCGAACTGGCAAAAGTGTGGCTCGCGCTGAAACGCGGCGAGCCAAAGGCATTCACCACAGCTGCGTCCGACACACCGTTCGGCGTCCGAGTCGAGGTTCGACCGCCGCACGGCCGTTCGCCGGTGTGGGGCGGACTGATGAAGGGGATCCTCGACGGGGTGGTCTGCGCGTTTCAGGCGCACACCGACACGACGGTCTTACCGGAAGTGACGGCGCGGCTGGCAACGGTACTTCCGGCAGATTCCATCGAGATCGAACACCACCTATTGGATCAACGCCGAGCAGTGCTCGGCGCCGTGCACCGTCTCGTCTCTCCCTACCGAGACGGCGTCAAATGGGATCCTTCCGACCACCTCTGCGTGGCAGGGGAGTTGCTCGCTGCAGAACGAACGCCTCCGGGCGGTGGTAACAACTGGACGGTCAAAGGTGAGATATTCGAAGTCTCCCGCTTATACAGCTAAGTGCTACGAGCGCCGAGGTGGCGCAGAGGGGAGCGAGTAACTGACCGAATGTCGCAAGTGCGCTGCGGGTCTGTGCAGCCACGGGGCGCAGTGCACGATGATGATTCGCTGGTATGACGATCCCTGGGATGGCACCTTCTGGCGCCGCTGCGAGTGTTCCGCGTCGATCCGCGCGGCGGACTATCCCGTGACGATCAGTCGTGTCGCGAGACACCGTTAGCGGTCCAGAATGTTGTCGAGCCAGTCCAGTGTCACGGCGGCGGACAGGGTCAGGTTGCCGAGCTGGCAATGGGTGTCCGCGCCTTCGGCGGTGGTGAACATCCGCTGTGTCACCGGACCACCGGATTGTTGGGCGAACGCCTCGTATTGGCGGATCGGTTCACCGCCCTCCCCGGAACCGACGAGCGCGAGGGTAGGGCAGGTAATCGCGGCGGGGTCGACGTTGAACTCCCGTAGGTACTGAAATGAGTTGAGGAACGTCGACTGTCCGAAGCGTCGGATCAACGACCGCGACATCTCCTTGATGGTGGGCGGCATCTCGGCATCGGGGATTTGGTCGATGTCGTCGAGGCTGAAATCTTCTGCGGGTGCGAGTACTTGCTCGGGGTCACCGCCCATGCCGGCCAGAAACGAAACCATATATGCGCGCAGATCGATGACGGGGGAGTTGGCCACCAACGCGCGAACGCGCGGCTCATGCGCGGCGGCGCGCAGCACGAAATAGCCGCCGAAGCTGATGCCCAGCAACCCAAGCCGGTCGGGTTCCACCTCTGGGCGGTCCAGTGCGATGTCGATCCATGCCGACACCCAGCTCTCGGTGTCGGGCACGAACGATGTTGCCGGTTCGGTGCGGGCTGTATCCATCTGGCCCGGTCCGCAGATCTGCAGCACCCGCCAGCCACGCTCGAGGGCTGCTAGGCCGATCTGGAAATAGGTTTCCTCGAGCGTTCCGTCGAATCCGCTTGTGACAATCAGCGTCTTCCCGCGGCCGACGCCGCCTTTGGGAGTGAACCAGTAGCCGGGAAGCCGCTGCCCGCGCCAGGGAAGCCACAATTCCTCGATGTCCGTGCGGTTTTCGGCCATGGCGGCAAGGAAGGCGGCGCGGCTGGCGAGACCCAGCTCGATGTGCCTGTCGGTTCCGAACGGGGAGAAGTACTCTGCTGCGCGGTAGCTGTTGGCCGCATGCAGGTAGCGGTCACGCGCGCTGAGCCGGTTGCCGGTCGCGGCGAGTTGTTGTGCGTTGGTGTGTTGTTGCTCAGCGAGTTCGGCGAAAACGTCGGTCCAGGTGTGCGCGCCGGCTTCGCGGATGCGGGCGGCGGCCGCCAGGCACTCACCGACCGACGCCCCGCCGTAGGCGGCCGACCCGAGCTGGCGGAGCAGTTGAAAATCGAGCTCGGGATCCTCAAAGCCAGCGACCCGAGTTGTGCTGCGGACCGTCGAATCTGCCACCGGTGTGCTCCTTCGCCGTACGGGTCACTGACCATTATGCGGCCGAGCGGTAATCGTGACTTCCTAGCGCGCCGACGCGAGTTCGGCATCGGCTCTGATCTTGACCAGCGTCGCGCGCCTTACGCCCACTCCCAGAATTCCTGTTTGTTCAAGTGAGTCATCGTCGAGCTTTCAGCACTTGAGCAGTTCCCTTGCCCAGTACGGTCGTCACTTTGTGCCGGTCGATCTCGTCGAGGGTCAGCACCGCTTCGGGCCGGGTGATCCGCTTGATGTCCTCGACGTTTGGCTGCGGCACCAGCAGTGCCAGTTCGCGTGCCTCATAAACGTCGATGTTTGTGTGTATCCACTGGTTCTGATCGGTGATCTCGTGGTCGACGCTCACGAACCAGTTCGCGATGAATACCTGCAGGTATGGGATCAGTGTCCATACCTTGCGCCGGGCCAGCGCCGACCGCGCATCTGTCCGGGTGAATGCGAGCCAGGCGAGTGCTCCACTGTTGGCGTCGGTGAGCTTCCAGAATGCCCGGCCGTTGTGCGCCAGGACATTCGGCGGCCGGGTGGCGGCGATGCTATGTCCGATTTCGCGGGCCAAGCTTCTGTAGTCGGGAAGAGGGTCGTCGTAGTTGGGAATACTGTCGAAGTCGTATGGCGTTGGCTTTTGCCCCTGTCCCAGCCGCTTGCCGCCAACGTCGTCAATCAATCGCGTCCCCTCCCGGGCGGAACCACTGCGCCAGTCCCTCCGTTCACGACACCCGTTCCCTGGTTGCCTCCAATGCCCTCAGCATCGCACGTTGGAAGCTGTCTTTGACCATCTCGAGAGCGAAGATCGCCTCGTAAAGGCTTCGCAATCAAGCATCGTGAACTCGCCGCCGAGCAACCGGCCGGCCGTGGAAGAGGAAGTATGCGCCACGGTGCCGACAAGTTGTCGGTATGCGTCGATATGGTGCCTCGCATGGAGGAACCGTTGACCGATACCGCTGAGGAATCCTCGCCACCGGCCCGCCACGTAGTTATACCGAGTCATACTCCTGTGGTGAAGACAGCCATCTCCGTCTCCGACGAGACGTTCGCCCGGGTATCTCGAACGGCGTCCGAGCTTGGCATGAGCCGTTCCGAATTCTTCGCTCGAGCGGCGCAGCGCTACCTTGACGAGTTGGAAACCCAATCACTGACCCGCCAGATCGACAGCGCCCTGGAGCGGCTTGATGGCGTTGACGAGGCGCAAGCCGTCGGCGTGGCCGTGGGACACCGCGTGCTGGACGCAGTGGACGACGAGTGGTGATCAGCCGAACTGAGCTCTACTGGGCCGACTTCGGAGCGCCGTCTAGCGGGAGACCGGCCAAGCGCCGTCCCGTGCTGGTTATTCAGTCCGATCCGTACAACGCCAGCCGCCTTGCGACCGTGCTCTGCGCAGTAATCACCGCCAATACGGCCCTGGCAGCGATGCCCGGCAATGTGTTCCTTCCTGCGGCCGCCACGGGCCTCCCACGGGATTCAGTTGTGGACGTTACTGCGCTCGTCACTCTGAACAAGGCGGACTTGTCGGCGCGGATTGGTGATGTGCTGCCGAGCATCATGCACGAGGTTGATCGGGGACTCCGGCGTGTGCTGGGACTATGACCGGCTACCACCCAAGCGGCCGGCGCTCGGCCAGAACGGCGATGGGATGAACGTGAAGCTTGGCCCCGCCGGGGCGCCGGTACATCACCCACGAATACGTCACAGTGACGAAATGACTCGACGGAGCCCGGGCGGCGTAACGCTTGCGGTACCGCCGGTGATGCAGTTCATGCGGACACGGGGTCCGTCAGGACGGTGCGCATTTCGCGGAGGACGGTTTCGATGGATGACCGTCTATGGCGACGCGCGGTCGGACACGGCCCGGATCTGCAGCGCGGTGTCAGTTTGCAGGATCGCTCTCAGGACGGCCGGCAGTAAATGCCCAGGTCCTCAAACGCCGATAAGCGACATTATGTCAAGTTAACTACGCTAGACTGTGCTGCGCCCCAATAGTTTTCGCGTAGGCTGTGATTGTCCGGTCTCGGTGCATTTGGCAGTTTTCGCAATCAATCTAGCATTCGGCGGATTCGTCGATGATTCTCAGTGCAGTCGGCATCTCGAAGCGTGCCGCCCGGGCAGGACGGCATCGTGCGGCAGTCTGAGCACCTGGAGGAAGCTGATTTCCAGGGCGATAGGCCGCGTCAGTCGTCACCCTCTTCGTCGTCCTCGTCGTCGGATCTGAAGAGGAAACTGCGCATGGTTTCCGTCAGGTCGGGTGGGTCATCGAGTTCGAGCTGCAACTCACCTGACAGCATCTCGTGGTAATCCTTGGCTGTTGCGGTCCATTTCCCCATGACCGGATCGCCGTGTTCGGAAGGCACACTGAGGAATAACCCATCACTGCTGATGTATGGGTCGTTTGGTCGCATCTCACCCACGAGCACTTCCAGGTCGACCGATCCCGAGTTGTCGATGCCGATGTTGTCGTACCGCATATAGACCGCGGGCGGTACATCGATACCCATCATGTTGGGTAGGCGCAGAACGTCCGGTGTGAACGGAGAGACGGGTCGCGGGCCCCACGGTCGCGGTGGGCGCGGCAATGGCACGTAATCCTTGTCGTCCGCGGGATTTTCGTCAGCTCGAACGGGCCCGTCGAGATGAATCTTGATCTTCACGTCCTCCAGCCAGCGGCGGCTGCGCGCCACGATATGCGCAGGGTCTTCGCGACAGATGATGGCAGCGGCGTGCCCAAGGAACCTCGGCCAGTCGGCGCGGAGTTCTTGCTCCCACTCGTCGATTTCCGCGATGTATTCTTCGCGGCTTCGTGGGTCAGGCTCCGTTGTAGCGAAAATGCTGCTTCCTACACTGGAGGCGACGCCGGACGACAGGAACCCGGCGGCGCCCGCAGAAACTCGCCGTCCGACCTCTTCGGCCTTCACAGCGGGCGGCTCGGGTGCCGCCGCTTCGAGGCGCTGGCGCTCGAATCCGACATACTCGTCGACCAGGGACGGGTCGCAGGTGTACCGGCGGACTACGCCATCGAGGGTGACGTCGAGGTCGAGCGGAGTACTCGCCGGCGTCCCGCGCACGCGCTCAACGAGCGCCCGGATCTCGTCGTGGTTCGCTTCGCGCGTTTCTCCGTCGCCGCGTATGTAGATCCGCCCGTCGGCGAGGCCGACGCCCTCGCGGCAGCACGGCCATACCCTCCCGACGACCGGCGGCTCGGCGATTATCACGATGACGTCGTGGTCGTCGTCGACACGAACGCGCACGAAGTCCCACCGCGGGCCGGGCTCGCCGAGGTACTGCTGAACCGCGCCCCCGAGATCCTTCGCTTCGAACCGTGCAAGGCCGTGAACGTCGTTGGCGCCGACGCCGAGAAGCATCACGGCGTATCCGCCGAGGTATTTCGCAGCGCGCTCGGGGTCGCGGTGCGCCGCGCCCAGGATGAACTTCGCGACCTTGGCTGCGCCGTCCTTACCGGTTGGGTCGATCTCCGACTTCAACTCGATGAAGTGACGTTCGATGAGATCGCCAGCCCCGGCGGCCTTTTGGATGAATTCGGGCCATTCGAGCTCGCCGGACGGCAGCCTCGTGAGATCCGGTTGTGTCTGGTCGGTCAACTTTCCCGCCCCGCCCTTTGATCGAGCAGCTCGTCGACCTGACGGCTCGACGGTTCGCCACCCTGTTCGCGTATCGACCGCCGTACCGGGGCCCGCAGGCGCTGCTCGGCGTCGATCTCATCGCGGGTGCGCACTGGGTCCAGTTTAGATCCGTCTCCGACAACCTTCGAACATTTATTCGCCCAGTGATCGCGTGTCTTCGGAGCGCGCCGGCGACCCGGTGGAGATGCGCACCGTCGCGGGTCGCCGGGAGCGTTGCCAGGCGCCGCTACCTACCGGTAGTATAACCGGTAGTATAACCGGTAGTATAACCGGTAGTATAACCGGTAGTATAACCGGTAGTATAACCGGAAGTTGAAGGGTTTCTCGTTATGACGGACACATTGGACCGGGCAGTCGAAGCCACTGAGATTGTCGATGCCTTGAAACCGTTCGGCGTCACGCAGGTCGACGTCGCTACAGTAACGCAGGTCTCTGACCGGGCCGTGCGGGGCTGGCGAACCGGCGACATCCGCCCTGACCGGTACGATCGGCTCGCGCAGCTCCGTGACCTCGTCCTCCTGCTCTCAGGCTCATTGACTGCCCGAGGCGTCGGCCAGTGGCTGCATGCCAAGAATCGCCTCCTGGACGGCGAACGCCCTATTGACCTGCTTGCTGAGGAGCGCTACGAGGAGGTACGCGGCGCGGCCGAATCCTTCATCGACGGCTCCTACGTGTGACGCTCGCCGATGCGGTCGCGACCGCACCACGCCGCAAGCTGACCGGGAAATACTGGCACCAGGGCTCACCAGGTACTTGACCTCACCGACGAGGAGACTCGCTCGCATCTAAATGTGAACGAGGCAGACCTCGTCTCAGACGACTATGCCACCACCCAAGCGATCGCAGCGGTCGCCCGCGACGCCGGCTTTGACGCCGTACTGGCCCCAGCAGCCGCACTACCCGGTTGTGAGACACTCGCCGTGTTCGTTCACGCTTTGTCCCGCGTCGATGCCGCACGATCAGAGGTCCGTCAACCTCCTCCACGGCTCGTCGACCTTCTTGCGGTAATCCGACCTCACGCGAACGTGCCCGACACGGTGCGTCGACTACTCAAGACGCTGGAACGAGTTGGAGCTGAAGAGATTCGGCGCCGACGCCGCTAACTGGCCGATGCTTCCCGCCGACCGCGAGCTCCAGCAAACCAACATGTCTCGAAACCTTGCAGGGGCGCGCGGGGGGATCGGGCCACATCCATCCCGGGAATCAGCGCCTCTCCCCTGCCCCATCTCGGCCGATGCGCCGCTGAGTAGTGGAGGAATACGGCGGAATCGAATATGCAGTGTTACCAGTAAAATACGCCGTTTTCATCTGATGAATCATGTGGCACCCGAAGTACCCTCGTCTGCCGCGTCGGATCGATATGGCCAAAGCGCCTCGACACCAACGACTTACGGCACGTGCACGAGATTCGGGCGCCTCCATTCCGGTGCGACTGTCGCGGCACGCGTCGGCGAAGCTTCATTTCACGATGGACCTACCAACGCCAAGGTGGCTAGACCGACGAGCGCCGGAGAACGGGATATGTTCGTATCATGGGACACCCTACTTTCACGCCTTGACTCGCGGCCGAATCCTCGCCGGTCCGGATTTGCTTCGACGACCAACCTATGGGAAGTCGGCACTCGAGCAATATCGGTTGAAGCTTGCCCCGTCAGTGGTCGATGCCCGCACCCGTCAGCAGCAGAGCTGCCTCGTCATAGGGAAACACCCGGTAGAAGAGCCGCGCATGCGGTGTCACGAGAGCTGCCGCCTCGGCCTTGCTCACCACCTGTGGATTAGTGAGCGCGACGTCGTGTCCACGCTTGCGCAGCACCGTCGGACCGCCGGCCAGGACATTCTTCAACCAGTCCGTCTGCGGGCCGTAGCCGATCAGGATGGCGTAGCCATCGTGGGTCTTGAATACCAAAGGCGGTGTTCGATATCGCTCACCTGAATTTCGCCCGACGTGCTCGAGCGTCCCGAGGTACGGAAGCCACGGCGTGATCCGGCGCGCGGCCGGGTTGGTGACTCGCTTGTTGAACTGTGCGATCCGTCGAGGTACGCGCATTCACGGAGCCTATCTAAACTGAGGAACCCGATGCTCCTGTCGAGCCGGCCGAACTCCTCCACGGCAATGGCGACGAACCGCTCGAGGTCGACACGGCCGGCAAACATCCGTCGCACACGTGACGGTGCCGTGCGGTCGTGCACACTGGGACACGCATCCGACGTCATGGTGGGACGATGCCGGAAATGCGCCTAGTCGCCGAATTCGACTTCATCGTCGTGGGAGCAGGCAGTGCGGGCTGTCTGCTCGCCAACCGACTCAACGCCAATCCGGATCACCGTGTGCTCCTGGTCGAGGCCGGCGGAAAAGACAACTGGTTCTGGATCAAGGTGCCGGTGGGCTACCTGTACATGATTGCCAACCCCCGCACCGACTGGTGCTTCACGACCGAGGCCGACCCAGGTCTGGCCGGCCGCAGTATTCACTACGCCCGCGGCCGGGTAATCGGCGGCTGCTCGTCGATCAACGCCCCATATGCGCGGACAGGCCAGCGATTACGAGCTGTGGGCGCAGGTCACCGGCGACCAGCGCTGGCTCTGGGGTGGCGTCTAGGCTGAGAGCTAGCAATCGCCGGAGACTCCTCGCAGGAGGAATACGACCGAATCGAATATGGCGGATTACCAGTCAACTAAGCCGCATTGCCCTCCCTGCCCAACGGTTCTCGTTTACCGCGCAAGCCCGAGAAATGCCATCATGGCTCGCTCGACTTCGACGACTTGTTCCGCAGTCAGCCGACCGACTCGCGCGTGGACGTTCGACCTCCTGACAGTTGTGAGCTTGTCGATCATCACGTCACTGTCGTGGTCGAGTCCGCATAACCGCCCATCTCCGCCGGCTATCCGAATGCGCATTAACGGAGCCTCCAGTAATGCGTTGGTGATCGGCGCAACCGTCACCGACATCGTGGCATCGAACAGATCATCCTGGACAATCACCGCGGGACGCGGTTTTGTCGCGTAGACACCCCCCGCTACGGTCCAGATCTCTCCTCGGTTCACTCCTCGTCCCATGGCGTCGAGACAGCTTCGATGAAGTCCTGGTCATCGCTGCTTTCATTCGCCCGCGCCACCAGTGACGATTGACGATGAGCCTCGGCGGCAAAACTGTCGGTGCGCACGTCGGGCACCCAGACTTGCAGTGGGCGCAGGCCCCGCTCCCGCATGCGCCGGCGGTACTCGCCGACCCTGTCTCTCACCGCCATGACAGCATGTTACATGTAACGCCGGGTCCAGGTCGCCGGATAGTCAGATTGGCTGGGACGACAATCAACACATCGAGCTACGGCCCCGCTTTACGCTTAGTCTGAGCTACCTGGGGATGCTCATCAACGCAGGCCCCAGACAGAGACTCACTCCCCGTTCGTCCGCAGTTCCCAGGGCGGCATGCCAGTCACGACCGCCAGTTTACGTTGCAGCGCAACGCCGGCCGGCAGCGTGCGGTAGAAGATGTTGACCTCGGCGATCCTGCCGTCGGCGTCCAGCAGGACGAGGAATATACCGTTGACAGTGGCGTCTCCGACCTGCAGCCGGAAGCGTGCGCCGTGGTGGGTGTCGCCGCTGAGGACCTCCAGATAGGTGTCGTCGGACGAGAGCCCGTTGACGGTCTTGATGGTCTGCACGGCGACCTCGCGGCCAGTGATCGGCTCATCGCTGAACGGGCCGTAGAGCACCACGTCCTCGGCGAGCAGGCCGGTGAGGGTGTCGGTGTCCACGCCGCCGTTGATGCAGTCCACGAAGGACTCCATGGTGTCGCGGTGCGAGGCGAATACGGTCATGGTTCTCCTGTTGGCGAGTGAGATTTATTGGTGGGCAACAGCGTTTCTGCGTTCGGTGAAGTAGTGTCCGTTGTCCAGATCGTCGAGCAGGCGGGGTTGGGTGGGTTCCCAGCCCAGGGTCTGGCGGGTGATGAGGTTGGAGGCCGGAAGGTCCATCGTGACCAGATTCGTGAACATGCCGAAGTATCCCGGCAGCATCAGTTCGTCCACGGGCACGCTGACCGTGGGCAGGCCCAGACGACTGCCGATGGCCTCGGCGATGTCGCGGAACGGAACTCCCTCGTCCTCGACGGCGTGCCAGTAGCTCCCGGCCGGACCCTTTTCCAGCGCCAACCGGAACAGGGTGGCGATATCGCGGACGTGCACCGCATTCCACAGGTTCGCGCCGTCGCCGGGGTAACCGGCGAAGCCCTTCGCCTTCGCGAGTGCGATCAGCCCGGGCAGGAATCCGGCAGTGTCGGTCGTGTCGTGCGCAATGGTGGGAAACCGCACGATCGACGACCGCACTCCGCGCTCGGCGAGGCCGACCACGGCGAGTTCTACGGCGTTACGGAATCGCAGAGTGCCCGAGTACTCCCGCCCGGTGGGCAGGGCCGGGTCTTGCTCGGTAGCCGGGCGCCCCATTTTCCCGAATGACGACGAGGCAATACTACCCGCCGCGACCAACGGTTTTCCGGTTCCCGCGAGTGCCTCGCCGTAGGCTTGGATGACCGGGACCTCCGCGGAGGTCACTGCGTCGATCCCGCCGGAGGGCAGCAGGTCTTGCCGGTGCGCGACGTGAACGACGCCGTCGGAGGCCGCGGCCGCCTCCTTGAGCCCGTCGAGATCCTCGAGGCTGCCGCGACGCACCTTCGCGCCGAGCGCGGACACCGCCGCCGCGGCCGCATCGGACCGGGCCAGCCCGGTGACCTCGTGCCCGGCGGCGATGAGCTCGGTAATGATGTGTGAACCGGAATGGCCCGTCCCGCCAGTGATGAAAACCTGCATGTGACTGTCCTTTTCAAAGTAGGTACGGGGGCGCTCAGCTGCGAACGTTGACGCCGAGGGAGAAGTTGGTGTGCTTGATGGAGTGGGTCATGAGGCCCAACTGCATCAGGCCCACGTTCTCCAGGGCCCGCGCCATCTGCAGCTGCCCGGTGTCCATCGGGCGAAGCCCCAGGGTCTCGATGAATCTCGAAACGCTTGCCTTTGCCTGCGGGTCGTCACCGGCGATGAACACGTCCAACGGGTGCCCCTCGGCCGGGCCGTCGGTCAGAACATTGGCGAACAGTGTGTTGAATGCCTTGACGACAAGCGCCCCGGAGGGGGCGGCCTTGGCGATTTCCTGCGCGCCGGAACTGCCCTCTGGGGTGACAAACCCCGTGAAATCGGGGGTGACCGGGTTGGTGATGTCGACGATGATCTTGCCGCGCAAGTCATCCCCGTACGCGCTGACCACCGCCGCCGCGCTCGAGTACGGCACAGTGAGGATCACAATGTCCCCCACCGGTGCGGTTCCGGTCGTCCCGACAGTGGCGCCGCCACCCAGTTTGACGGCCAATTCCTTCGCTTTGGCCTGGTCACGCCCGACGATCTCGACGTCGTTGCCGCCTGCGAGCGCCCGCTCGGCCAGCGCACTGGCCATGGTTCCGGCGCCGATGATGCTGATGCTGCTCATGAGGTGTCCCGTCTCGATGACATTCGAATTGGTTGATTCCTCAACCATAGACCTACTTGGATGATGCGTCAACCATTGGGGATAATGTGATCAGGCCGCGCCCGGCAAGCCTTCTATACGCGCATCAACAGATCGAGGCCCACCCTGAGCGAGCAGGCGTCGTAATCGCCATCAGCCGTGAGGTTTTCGTCCGCCGCTTTCGCTGAACGAGCAACACTGCTGAGGCCCAACGGCCGACGTCGAAATCTCAGCGTGTGCCAAGCGGTACCTCTGCTGCGGGGAGCGCGTTGTCGACGAGAACGGCGGCGATGGCGGCGGCGGTGGCGAAGCCTTCGGAGTTGAGGACTCGGTTGCGCGCCGAGGCGCCATCGAGCAGCAGCGCCAGTTGTTCGCCGAGCTGTTCGGGGTTGGCAGCGCCGGCCTCGCGCGCGGTTTCGGCGAACCGCGCGGCAAAGGCCTTCTTGTAGTCGCGGGCGTGCACGCGCGCGGGATGGTCCGGGGAGTTGATTTCGACGGCCGCCGCGATGAACGGGCACAGCGGCCCCTCGATGTCGAAGGCGGCCAGCAGCCGTTCGCGGGGTGTGAGGTCGGTGCGGTCGAACACCTCGGGCAGAACGTCGGGATCGAAACGACGCAGGTGCTCGGCGATCAGCTCGTCCTTGCTGCTGAAGTGCTGATAGAACGTGCGCTTGGACACCTGGGCCACCGCGCAGAGCTGGTCCAAGCCGGTGCTGTTGATGCCTTGATCGCGGAACAGCTGCCGCGAAGCGGCGAGGATGCGCTCTCGCGCTCCCCTGCCGCGGCGCAAGCCTTGCGGCCCCTTCGCCAACTCCGTCATATGCCCAGCTTAGCCCAATTGGGTACCGATCGGTGTGCATAGCTTGCGCGGCGAGCATGAATGCGAGTAGGTTAGGTACACAGATCGGTATACATAGTATCGGCGCAACGAAACGGAAGAGATCATGGGAAAACTTGATGGCAAGGTCGCGGTGATCACCGGTGCGACAAGTGGTTTGGCACTGGCCGGCGCCAAGCTGTTCGTTGACGAAGGAGCTCACGTCTTCATCTCGGGCCGACGGAAGGACACTCTGGACGAGGCCGTCGAACTGATCGGCCGCAACGTGACCGGTGTGGCGGGTGATTCGGCCGATCTCGACGATCTGGACAGGTTGTTTGACACGGTCAAACAGGAAAAAGGCTCGATCGACGTGTTGTGGGCAAGTGCCGGGACAGGCGAACAGGCAAGGCTCGGCGAGATCACCGAGGAGCACTTCGATGCCACCTTCGGGTTGAACGCGCGCGGCACGTTGTTCACGGTTCAGAAGGCGCTGCCGCTGTTCAACGATGGCGGCTCGATCTTCATGACGGGGTCGAACGCATCGCTGAAGGGCTACCCCGAGTGGAGTGTGTACGCAGCGAGCAAGGCCGTGCAGCTTGCCTACGCGCGGGTGTGGGTCTCGGAGTTGAAGGACCGCAATATCCGCGTGAACGTACTGACCCCCGGCCAGGTCGCCACGGCGAAGCAGGAAGAGCTGTTCGACGAGGCGATGAAGGCGCAGTTCGAATCCCTCATCCCACGCGGAGAGATGGGCCGCCCTGAGGAACTCGCATCGGCCGCGTTGTTCCTCGCTTCCGACGACTCGAGCTATGTCAATGGCATGGAACTGGTTGTCGACGGCGGCGTCGCGGCGATCTGATGACCACCTTGGCCCCGCACCGCGACACCGTCGACCAATTCGTCGACAGCATGCACGCCGGCGCAGACAGAGAAGCACTTTCGGACATCCTCGCCGAGGATGTGGTGCTGATCGGCCCGCTCGACGACGAGCCGATCACCGGCCGCGAGGCAGTCCTGGACGCCATCCGGACCGTCAGCGCGGCGGCCGCCGACCTCACCTATGGGGAGGTTCTCAGCGGCGAGACGCACCACGCCGCGCCCTTCCGCCTGCAGATCGACGACACCGTGGTCAACGGAATAGACCGCATCCGTCTCGACGGGAACGGCAAGATCGCCGAGGTCACCATCTGGTGGCGCCCGCTGCCATCCGGCGTCGAGATGCAAGGGCGCCTTGCGGGTCTTCTCGGCGGGCAGCCCTGGAAGCTCCTCACCCATACGGCGTAACAGCGAAGCCGACCCCTCATCCCCACCCGGGCCACCGGCCCACCAACCAACCAACAAGCAGAAGCGAGCACATCATGACAAGCATCAGCATCATCGGCTCGGGAAACATGGCCAGGGCCATCGGCGCCCTGGCTGTCCAGGGCGGCAACACCGTCGAAATCATAAGTCGCGATGCAGCCAAGGCCGCAGCCCTGGCCGGCGCGCTAGGCAAGGGTGTCACGACCGGAACGTGGGGCTCCGCCCCAGCCGGCGACATCGTCATCCTCGCCGTGCTGTTCGACAGCGCCGCACCAATCGTCAGCCAGTTCGGGGACGCACTGGCCGGCAAGATCATCGTCGACATCACCAACCCCTTCAATGCCACGGCAGACGGGCTCGCCATCCCCGAAAGCACCTCGGTCGCACAGGAAGTCGCCAAGGCGGCCCCGGCCGACGCCAACGTGGTGAAGGCATTCAACACCGTCTTCGGTCACGTCCTGGAGAAAGGCCAGACACTCGATGTGTTCTTCGCCGGCGACGACACGCAAGCCAAAGCACACGTGTCGAAGTTCATCGAGAGCGTCGGGCTACGCCCGCTGGACGTCGGTGGCTTGAAAATGGCGCACTGGCTAGAGGGAGCGGGCCTGGTCCTCATGGGCGTCGCCCGCTATGGCGCGGGGAACTTCGACATCGCCCTCGGTGTCACCAAAGTTCCCGGCTGAGCCGCAGAAAGCCAGCGGAGGACACGATGAAGCTTGGTTTCGTCATTCCCATCATCGGCCCGGCCATCACCAGCGCCGTTGGCCTCAGCGCGTTCTGCCGAGGGCTCGAGGACCTTGGTTGTGACACGCTGTGGGTCGGCGATCGACTGGTCACGCCGGTGAACATGCAGTCCACCTATCCGGGTAAAAAGCCGCCGCCGCAGATGACCCGCTACCTCGATCCGGTGCTGCTGTGGACGGTCGCCGCCACAGCGACCAGCCGCGTGCGACTCAACGCCAGCACGCTCAGCACGTTCTACTACGAGCCAACACATTTGGCTCGGCAACTGACAACGCTCGATGTGCTCAGCGACGGCCGCCTCGACGTTGGCGTGGGAGTCGGCTGGATGAAGGACGAACATGACATCGCCCGCGGTGCCGACAGGCGCCGCCGCGGGCGGATGCTCGACGACGTGCTGGCATTCCTGCAGAAGTGGTGGACGACCACTCCGGTGTCCTGGGACAGCGAATTCTTCTCGCTGCCGCCGGTCCATGTCGACCTGCGCCCGGTCCAGGCCGGCGGTCCGCCCATCTGGATCGGCGGTGCCAGCGAGGCCGCGATGCGTCGGGTCGGCCGCATCGGCACCGGCTGGCTCGGCGTCGAGGGCCTGCAGGATTCCGACCGGCTGTGGCCGATTGCGCGCCGTGCGGCGCAAGAAGCCGGCCGCGATCCTGACGCGCTGAAGACGGCCATGCGAATCAGCCTCGAACCCGGCACGTCCATTGATGCGGTGGTCGACAAGATCGAACGCTTCGCGGCCGACGGTGTCGACGAGGCGATCGTGGATGCCATCCCGCTGTTCCGCAGCCTTGAGCAACTGCTCGACTTCGCCAGCCAGGTAACCACCACATGGGACATTCGTCGGACGGCTTGACGGCAAGGGACGCCAGGCTGGCCTTCGTCGGCACGCCCGACGCACCTCCTTGGATGATACATCAACCATTCGGCGTAACATGATGCCGATGGAACCGAACTGGCTGAGCCCTGCTGAAGGCCGCGCCTGGCAAGCATTCGTATACGCGCATCAACAGCTCGAGGCCCACCTGAGCCGGCGCCTGCAGCAGTCGGGGCTGTCCGGGGCCGACTACGAGGTGCTGGCGGCACTCTCGGCTCACGACGGCAATCGCATGTCGGCCCGCCGCCTGGGCAACGCGCTGAGCTGGGAGAAAAGCCGTCTCTCCCACCAGGTGCGACGTATGCAGAAGGACGGGCTCATCGTTCGCGAGCCCAACCCCGACGACGCCCGCAGCACCATGGTCTGCCTGCTGCCGGCCGGCCGCGCCGCCATCGAGAAGGCCGCGCCCGGACACGTCGAGGACGTCCGCCGGAACTTCATCGACCTGTTCACCCCGGCCGAACTCGACACGCTCGCCACCCTCAACGAACGAATCCTGCAGCACCTGGCCACAGACCACGACTCCCCCGGCTAATCGTCCTCGGCGTCATCGCGGTGCGCGGCCTCGATCACTTCAGGCGGTACCGGCTTACGCAACCACGCCTGCATCCGCATCAGTCCGCCCACCACCGTCCCCACGGCGAATAGGGCAACGACGATCCAGAGCGCGGTCGACATGCAGCAATTCTCCCCCTGCCCGGGCGGCATGAGGCGATATTCCCAGCCCTAACTAATGTCTCGCGCTGAGGTGTTTGCGCGCCCACTGTTCAGTGGTCGTCGTCGGGATGCCGCGGATGGCGTTGAACGTACCGGCCTTTGGCCACGCCACGCCCTCGCCCTCAGCGAACACCGCGCGGTACTTCCGTAGTGCGTCGTCGGGGTTTCGGTCGAGGTCGTGCAGTAGCTGCGCAACGGTCCATTCATTGCGGATGACCTGGGCTCCCGTGGTCCGTTCGACGATCTCGGCGAGTTCGCGGTAGGTGATCGTGTCGCCGGCGACGTAGACGACCTGGTTCGCGATACGCGGGCGGGTCTGGATGATCTCCGCGGTGAGTACACCGATGTCCTCCGGAGTGGTGACGGTGACTTCGGTGTCCCAACTGCCAAGCGCATTAACGGTATTGGTGGTGAGGTCGACGACGCCGAAGTCTGGTTCGAACAGGAAGCTGGTGAACATGCCGGTCGACACGATCACCCATTCGGTGGTGCTCTGGGCGCGCAGCATGTCGCGCACGTCGAGTTGTTCGTCGAACAGGTCGTGAGGGCTGCCGCGTCCGATGGCGTCGTAGTCGACGCCGAACTGCCACGGGAGGTATCGCGGAACCCGCGCCGCCAGCGCGGCCTCGGTGATCTTGCGTTGGGTTCCCGCCCCCGCCGCGAATCCGATGCAGCTCACCACCGTGTGGAACTGTCTCAGCACTGTCGAAAACTCAGCCGCCGACGCCGTCGCAACGTCGGCCTCTACGATTCCGACGCCGCGGGCCGCGAACTCATCGCGCAGCTGCGCATGCCGGGCTGTGCCCG
This sequence comes from Mycolicibacterium sp. XJ2546, assembly GCF_053483195.1. Taxonomy (NCBI): domain Bacteria; kingdom Bacillati; phylum Actinomycetota; class Actinomycetes; order Mycobacteriales; family Mycobacteriaceae; genus Mycobacterium; species Mycolicibacterium sp. XJ2546. The sequence goes on from NZ_JBEFRW010000011.1 coordinate 31,794, forward strand.
ACGGCCGCAGCAGCACAGTCACCGGCGGTGCGTCGTCCCGATGAGTCAGTGCGGCGACAACGTTGCCGCCGAGTTCGCCGGCTCCGATGACGAGGATCTCTCCCCCATGTGGTGATTGCTGTGACGCCATAATTCCTCCGGCGCTGATCAGTTGGCGTATGCGAACGGTCGCGACAACAACCCGCCGCGACGCAGCATTCCCGACCGTCGAGGTAGTGCCGTGCACAGGCAGGTGAGCCAGATCACTTGACGTCGACGGAATCTCGGTGGGCCCGCGCGGCTTTTAGCTGACGACAGCGGAACGGACTGGCGTGGCGCTCACCGGAGGATGGAGACGATCGATGAGGACATCACGGCCGGCCGTCTTCGGCGCAGTCGCGCGATCCGCAAACGTCCTGATTCTGGCATGGATGGCTGCCATTGCCGGAATGCTCACCGTCCCCGCTGCCAGCGCCTTCGCCGCTGACGACTCCTGTGCCGCAGTAGAAGTGGTTTTTGCCCGCGGCACGCTGGAACCACCTGGCGTCGGGGCAACCGGCCAAGCGTTCGTCGATGCACTCAATGCTCGTCTGCCCGGACAAGCCATTGAGGTCTACGGGGTGAATTACCCCGCGTCGTTAGCTTTCGGTCAGGCGGCCGACGGTGTCGCGGACGCAGTGAACAGGATCGAGTCGATCGCCACGCAGTGCCCGGCGACGAAGATCGTGCTCGGCGGCTACTCGCAGGGCGCGGCGGTGGCCGGGTACGCGACCTCCAGCGTCGTGCCGGCCGGAATCAATCTGCCTGCCGGCCTGTCCGGGCCGATGCCCACGTCGGTTGCGCCCCACGTTGCCGCAGTGGTGCTCTTCGGGACGCCAGACGATTGGGTTCTGGGCCTGGCCGACCGCTCCGCGCCGCCGATCACCATCGGAGACCTCTACGTCAACAAGGCGATACAACTGTGTGCACCCGGCGATCCGGTGTGCTACCCCGGCGGACTGAATCGCTCCGCCCACAGCGCGTACAAGGTGAACGGGATGGCCGACCAAGCGGCCGACTTCGTGATCGGTCAGCTGTCCGCGCCCGCGCCCGCGCCTGCGACCGGGTGGAATACCGCGAAATCGAATATGGCGGGTCACCAGTAGGACGCGCGGGTAACGGGACCTCCCGCGCCTGCGTGCCCCACGTCTGCGTACGGTCAGCCCGTGACCGAACCATCAGCCACCACCAACCCCTTCGATCTGTCCGGCCACGTCGCGGTCGTCACCGGCGGCGGCTCCGGCATCGGCTTGGGATTCGCCGACGGCCTGGCCCGCGCGGGCGCCTCCGTGGCCATCCTCGGGCGCAGCGCCTCCCGACTGGACTCTGCCGCCGAACAGCTCCGCCGCCACGGCCGACCTGTGCTGGCAGTCGTCTGCGACGTCACTGACGAGGACGCCGCCGCCGCGGCCATGGCGCGGATCCGTAGCGAATTCGGTTACCTGGACTCGTGTTTCGCCAACGCCGGGGTGCGCGGCGGGTTCACTCCAGTGCTGGAGACGTCGCTAGAGGCGTTCCGGGACGTCACGCGCGTCGACCTCGACGGCGTGTTCGTCACGCTGCGCGAAGCAGCCCGCCAGATGATCGAGGCCGGCCGCGGCGGCAGCCTGGTCGCGGTGTCCAGCCTCGGGGCGTTTCAGGGGATGCCGCGCCAGCCCGCGTACGCGGCCTCCAAGGCCGGTGTCACCTCGCTGATCGACAGCATGGCGGCCGAGCTGGCCCGTTACGGAATCCGCGCCAACACCGTGGCGCCGGGTTGGTTCGACACCGATATGACCTCGGAAGGCCTGAACGACGAGCGGTTCCGCGAGCGGGTACTGCCACGGGTTCCGCTGCGCCGCTGGGGCGCCCCCGACGACGTCGGCGGGGTGGCCGTTTATCTGGCCAGTGCGGCGAGCCGCTATCACACTGGCGACGTGCTGCGTATCGACGGCGGCTATCTCAAGTTCTAGCGCCGGACGGTCAACCCGCACCTACTGCGGCGGCGGGTCGATGGGTGTCAGGGATATCGGCACCCGATGGGTCCCCGGCCCCTCCCCTGGGCAGCCCGTTCCATGGGTGGTGAGCGTCCGCTCGCCGAAGTAGCTGCCGTCAGGGTTCGGGATCAGGTAGTCGGACCGCGTGGATGGCACTGCGCTGCGCGGGTCATTGCGATCACAGAAGTACGGATACTCGCCGGTTGTTTCCCAACGGTTGTTGTTCCATCTGTACTCGAATACCAACGGAGCGCCTGGGTTACGGTCGTGGTCGGGGGTGTTGTCCCAGCGCGGAATACAGCCGTTGACGTCGCAGTGGGTGGTGAACTCGACGGGAAAGCTGACCGAATCCATTGGTGTCGGCATGCCATTGAACGTCTGCTTCGCGAAGTCGATGACCGCGCTGTAGTAGCCATATATCGGTGGCGGCTCGATGCGATCGGCCCCAGCGACCGGCGAAACGACGAGCGCGACGCACGCGCACACCGTCGTCGTGATGCCGATCGACCCACGTCTCATCAGGAGTCGATCCCCAATGCATCGGCGAGTTTCGGGGGAATCTTCGGGTTTTCGAAGTCGGGATACCAGCGGGTGATGATGTCGCGCAATGCCACCTCGGCCTCGAGCTGGCACGCCACTCCCACGATGCCGGCGATGGTGCGAAACATCAGTGCGTGCTCTGGAGGGATGGTCAGCACGGCGCCGTCGAGAAAGTCCTGGCCGCGCGCCAACCCCGGCACGCGCGGGGCCAGCTGCTGCATCCAATGCCGGTTGAACCGGAACGACTGCGCCAGAGCCGGTTCGATGAACGGGCCGAAAAAGGACTGCACATCCTCGGGGTCGATCTGGGTGTTCGAACCGCTGAACCCCAGACCGCTCAGCTCGTCGTTGATTTCGGACAACACCAGCGCCTGCAGCTCCGGATCGGCCATGTCGGCCAGTTGCACGGATTCGGCGACCTCGGCCAGCCGGATGCTGTCCAGGAACACCAGCGCCGAACGATCGGCAGGGGCCACTGAGCCGAAGTCGACCACGACCAGCCGGCCGTCCGGGTCGAGTTGGTAATTGCCGGGATGCGGGTCGGCATGAATGGCGCCGAGCCGCGCCATCGAAGCGGCGCCGAGCTCGAAAAGCAACCTGGCCGCGTGGTTCTTGGTGTCTTGATCGCCGGTTCTAATCAGATCTGAAATCGGTTGCCCGCTCACCCATTCGGTGACCAGTACCTTCGGCGCCGACGCGACCACTTTGGGCACCAGGAATTGCGGGTCGTCCGCGAACGCCGCGGCGAACGCGCGCTGATTGTCTGCCTCATGGCGATAATCAAGTTCGTCGGCCATCCGTGCCGACAACTCATCGATCATCGGTCGCACCGCGAGCCCAGAGAACAACGGCTCGATCAGTCGGCTGAATCGTCTGAGTTGACGCAAGTCCGACATCAACGCGACGTCGGCACCCGGATACTGCACCTTGACCGCCACCGAGCGGCCGTCGTGCCACAGCGCCCGATGCACCTGCCCGATGCTGGCCGCCGCGACCGGCGCGTCGTCGAACGCGCCGAATCGCTCGCGCCACCGTGTCCCCAGTTGCTCCGCCAGCACGCGGTGGATCCGATCCGCCGTGATCGGTGGCGCGGCCGCCTGAAGTCTCGTCAACGCGTCTCGGTACGGGGCCGCGTATTGCTCCGGGATGGCCGCCTCAAAGATGCTCATGGCCTGGCCGAATTTCATCGCGCCGCCCTTGAGTTCGCCCAGCACGGCGAATACCTGCTCGGCACTGCGCGCTGACCACTGCTCAGCGATCAGGTCCGCATCGCCGCCGGCCAGCCGTTGCCCCCAGCCGAGCACCGCTCGGCCGGCGGCGCGCACCGGCAGGCCCGCCAACTTCGCGCCACGACGCACCGTTCTCCGCGGAACATCCACCACAGGCTAAGAGTCGCACACCATTAGCCGGCGTAGGCGTCCCCGAGCTATTTTTCGGCCAGATCGGCGAGGTGCTCGAGCGAATTGTCCAGGTGCTGGCCGTCAAACGGCGGGAACTCGATGTTTTGCCGAATCGCCGCAGGCACCGCCGACCAGTCGTAGGTCAGGGTGACCTTCGCCCGGTCATCGCCGACCGGCTCGAGGTCGTAGCGCCAGAACCAGCCGCCGATCTCGAGTTCGGCATCGTCATCACCCTGACCCGGCAGCCACGCGATGGCACGCGGCGGTTCAAACACCGTGATCCGGTTGGCCATCTCGTAATGCATGCCGCCAAAGTTCGAGTGGTACATCGCCATCCGAAAGACCTGTCCGACCTCACTCAGCTGTTTTCTATCGAGTGACTCCCGTACCCAGCCGGTGCCGTCGATCTCCTGGTGGGTGGTCGGGTCAGCCAGCACCGCGAACACGGTGTCGGGCGTGGCGTTGACGATCCGGTTGGTGCTCATATTTTCGTGTGCCATGCAGGTACGGACCAACGACGAATCGCAAACTCATCGACGCACTCGATCAGCGCTGAGCGTGGGTGTGACTGCACCCACATCGTGGGTACCCGGTTGTCATGCCCAACGCCGATACCCGTCCCGACGCCATCCGCCGGCAGGCGGAGCAGCACGCTGAGCAGGCCCGCAGCACGATGGCGCAGCGGCGTGCCGACACCGACGGTGGCGTCAGTGGTTGGTTCAGCGAACGAGCCGCAGAGTGGGACCTGGGCGGGCAGGACGAGGCGACCATGCAGCGCCAGAAATACCTGTGGAACTTCCTGGTCGACCACTGGTTCCGGATGGAATTCGACGGGTGGGAGAACCTGCCCGATCCGCCGGTGCTACTCGTCGGCATCCACTCCGGTGCTCCGTTCGTGTGGGATGCCTGGACCGTCGGCGTGCAATGGTGGCGCCGGTTCGGTCAGGAGCGCACCCTGCACGGCACCGCCCACGACGCGCTGATGGCGATCCCGTTGATCGGTCGCTACTTCCGCGCGATGGGCGTGTTGCCGGCCGCACCGGACTCGATGGCGACCGCACTGGCCGAAGGACGCGACGTTGCGGTGTGGCCCGGCGGGGAGGTCGACTCGCTGCAGCCGTGGGTCGAACGGGACGTCGCCAATCTCGCCGGCCGAGCTGGGTTCGTGCGCATGGCGATCAAAGCCGGCGTGCCGATCGTGCCGATCGCGACGGTCGGAGGTTCTGACGCTATGCCGGTGCTGATCCGCGGCGATCGAATGTCGCGTGCGTTGCGGTTGGACAAGGTGTTGCGGCTCAAGGTGTTCCCGGTCGCCGTGTCGCTGCCTTGGGGCATCGCGCCTGCCGCATTGCCGCAGATCCCGTTGCCGGCGAAGATTCGTACGCGGCTAATGCCTGCCGTGGACGTCGATCACGATCCGGCCCGCGCTGACGACGACGATTACGTGCAGCAAAAGTACCGCGAGGTACAAGCCAGCATCCAGCGCGGGATGGACGCACTGGCTCGCAAACGCACCCTGCCGCTGTTCGGCTGAGCCCCGATCTGGCCGGGTAGGGCCGGTCGGCGTAATGTCAACACGATGAGTGACTGGAACACGCAGATAATCAATGAGTTCCGCGCAAACGACGGCCGGGTCGGCGGCAACTTCGAAGGCGCTCCGATGGTCCTCATCCACCACACCGGCCGCAAGACCGGTAAGCAGAACGTCACGCCCACGATGTACCTGCCCGACGACGACGATCCCGACACCATCTACGTGTTCGCCTCCAAGGCGGGCGCCCCGACGCATCCCGCCTGGTACTACAACCTCACGTCAGCCGGCACCGCGCGCGTCGAGGTCGGCACCGAAACCTATGACGTCAGCGTCACCGAGATCTCCGGTGCCGACCGCGACCGCATCTACGGCGAACAAGCCCGCCGCTATCCCGGCTTCGGCGAGTACGAGCAGAAAACCGCCGGCATCCGCACCATCCCCGTGCTCGCACTCAAGCGCACCTAGAAGGTCACTTCAACCAATCGTTGCCCGGAAGATCGAGCTGTGCCACGTCAAGGCTCGGCGTGATACCCGATTGTGGTGCAAGACCGTGCTTTTCGAGCACTGATCGCAGCGTCTCCGCGGCGTCGATGTTCAGCGGGCTGGACACCCACATGGCGTAGGGCAGGTTGATGAACCGGTTCTCACGGACCGCCCTGAGGTTCCGGCTCGCCGGGTTGCTCTTCAACGCTGCAATCTTCTCCTCGGCCGTCTGGCCCGGGTAGTCGACGAACACGATCAGGTCGGGATCGGCGGTGGTGATCCGTTCCCAGCTCACCGTCGTCCAGGTGTCCTGGACATCTTCGGTGGCGTTACGGGCCCCGGCAGCGTCGATGATGCCCTGGGGCCCGCCGAACGCGCCGGACGAGAATATGGTGTCCTTGCCGCTGTCGAAGAGGAAGACGGTCGGCTTCTGCTCGGGTTGCGGTGCGGCACGCAAGGTTTGCAGCCTCGCGACGATATCGTCGGCCGCTCGCGCGCCCTGCTCGGCGTTTCCGGTGATGGTGCCGATGTTGCGCAGGTCGGTGTCAAGCGCGACCCACGGGTCCATGGTGCCGCGCTTGGCCTCCCCCTCGATCTGGCGGCATGCCTCCGACAGCTGGTAGACGTCAATGCCGTGTGTCGCAAGGATTTCCGGCGTGATCCCCCGTGCCTCCCCCATGCCGTAATTGAACCCGGCGAAAAGCACCTGCGGCTGCGCGCCGACGATGTTCTCCAGGGTCGGTTGTGCCGGCGCCACTTCGTTGAGATCGTCGACCTGCGAACCGTATTCGAGTCGCAGTACGTCCACGTCGCGGGCCATGGAACTTACCGCGGTCATCTGCTCACGCGCGCCGGCGGCCAATGCGATCGCGATCATTCCGCCGTCGTTGACAAACAATCGCTCCAGCGGCTGCTCGTAGGTGACCTCCTCACCGCAGTTGGTGACGGTCACCGTGTCGGCGGGAGAAGACGCGTCGGTCGGCGACCCGCACGCGGTGCTCAAGCCCACCAACAGTGCGGAAAGGGCCAGGCTGACCCGAAGGTGTTGTGCCACTGTCATATTCCTCGTGATTCGTTGAATGCCGGATCGGCGTGGGTGAGCAGGAGATGGCTACGGCCCGTCGTGGGATGGGCGACGACGTCACCGGCAACGTCGAACACCTCCCACAACAGCCGCGAGTTCAGCACCTCGGTGGGTGGCCCGTGCGCGAAGAGGGTCCCGCCGGCGACGACGGCGACCGCGTCGAAATGCCGTAGTACGAGGTCGAGGTCGTGCATCGCGGCGACGACCGTGCATTCGAGGTCATCGAGGATCCGCATGAACCTCAGCCGCCAAGCGGCATCGAGGTGGTTGGTGGGTTCGTCGAGTACGAGTACCGATGTGCGCTGAGCCAGCGCCCGCGCAAGCACGACGCGGTGGCGCTCACCACCGGAGAGTTGTGAGCACGACCGATCGCCCCATCCGCGCAGCCCAACGGCGTCCAGCGCGTCGTCGATGATGCCCTGCTCTCCCAGCCCCGCGCCCGACCACGGATTGCGGTACGGGGTCCGCCCCAGCCCGACGGCTTCGGCGACCGTGAGCTCACCCGAAGGCCGCTCCTCCTGCCCGACCACCGCGATCGTGTGGGCCCGGCGCCGGGCGGGCATGCGGTGCAGATCTTCCCCGTCGACCCGGATCGCCCCGGACGCCGGCGCGTCCAAGCCCGACAGGACACGCAGCAGCGTGGTCTTACCTGAGCCGTTCGGCCCGACCACCGCCAACCGGGTGCCGGCGGGAATCGCCAGATCCACACCGGCCACCACGGTTCTGCCACCGCGGCGACACTCGATGCCCTGCGCGCACATCGCGGCCGCACTCATGTGCTGTTTCCGAACTCGTAGCGGCGGCGCCCCATCAGGAACAGGAACACCGGTGCGCCGATCAGACCGGTGACGATGCCCAGCGGCATCTCCCGCGGTGCTGCCATCTCGCGCGAGATCACGTCGACCCACACCAGAAACAACGCCCCGGTGCAGACGGCGACCGGCAGCATCGCGCGATGGGTTGCCCCCACCACCAGCCGCGCGGCGTGCGGCACGATGAGCCCGACGAACCCGATGCCGCCGGAGACAGCGACCAGCACACCGACCAGGACCGCCTGGATCAGAAACAGTGCGTTGCGCAGGGCGGGTACCGGCACGCCGAGGGAGGTGGCCGTGTCGGCGCCTGCGGCGTAGGCGTCGAGCCACGAATGGATCAGCAGCGCCCCGATGAACGAGATCAGCACCACCGCACCGGCGAGCGGCACCTTCGCCCACGTCGCACCGGCGACGCTGCCGAGCAGCCAGAACATCACGCTTTCGGCGGCGTGCGGATCGCCCGCCGTGAACACCAGCAGCGACGACAACGCCATGAACGCCGACGACAGCACCACGCCGGACAGGATCAGGCGCAGCGCGGTGAGCCCGCCCTGGGCGCGCGCCACCAGATAGACGGTCAGCGTCGCGACCAGCGCGCCCATCAGCGCACCGCCGGACAGCGCCCATATCCCCAGCCCGGCCAGCGCGCCCAGCGTCATCACTGCCGTCGCGCCCACCGCCGCACCCGCCGAGACGCCCAGCAGATACGGTTCGGCCAGCGGGTTGCGGACCAGGGCCTGCATCAGCGCGCCGGCCAGCGCCAGACCCGCGCCGACGATCGCCGCCAGCACCGAGCGCGGCAAGCGCAGATCCCAGACGATGACGTCGTATCCCGTCTCGACGGTTGCGCCGGTGAAGCGGCCGATGACGGTGCGCCACACGTCACCTAGCGGAATCTGCTCGGCGCCGAAGGCGACCGAGACGACGATGCTCACCGCCGTGAGGATCGCGAGCACCGTGGTCAGTGCGACAACCGAGACACGTCGCACCGTCGGCACGGGCGTCGCGCCGGTGCGACGAAGTGTCTTCTCGGTGACAGTCACGTCGAGAACTTGCCTCAATATGCCGGGGTATCCGAGCGCGAGATACCGGTGGACACAAGTGAGAACGGCAGGTCTTCGGACTCGGGATCGTCCGGACTCGACGCCTTCCCAGGATTCCAGTGGCCTCCCAGTGACTAATGTCGAGCCCGTCCCCCATACCGCTGCGCGCCAGTTCCGGATTCCCACCGGATTCCCTGACACCCGCATACACGGATGTGACCGTTCTCAACGGCTGAGGCTACCTCATGGCGATTTTGCGGTAAGAAGGATTTGTTGAGCGTTACCGTGGCTCGATCGTGCATTGCCGCGTCGGCAGGAGGTGTTCTTGCTGGGCTTAGCTGACGGCGGGTTCAAGTGCGCCGACGCGCGCAGGCACTATCTGGCAGCGTATGACGAGTTACGGGCGCTGAGCCCGCCACCGAATGTCGTACACGACGTTCCAACCAGGTTCGGCACCGTTCGGGTATACCAGCACGGGCCGGCCGACGGCATACCCGTCGTGCTGATACACGGCTTTTTCCTGACGTCGGCGATGTGGTGGGAGCAAGTCGCGGGGTTGGCAAGCGATTTCACCGTTTACACGTTGGATATGTTGGGCCAACCCGGGGCAAGCATTCAGTCGAAAACGATGTTCGCTCCCGCAGATTGCGCACGCAGCATCGACGAAGTCCTCGAGGGGCTGAGACTGCGTGCAGTACACCTCGTCGGGCATTCGTACGGCGGTTGGCTCGCCACCCACACTGCGGCGCGTGCGCCCGGTCGGCTGGCGACCGTGACACTGGTTGATCCGGCCAGCACGGTGGCGCGGACTTCTGCAACGTTCTGGCGAAGTCTTGCGCTCATAATGTCGCGCCCACGTTCCGTGCGAGCCGGAAGAGCCGCGGCATGGATTGCGGGCCACCCCACACCGGGCAGCTCCATCGATACGCTTGCCCGGTTGTTCACGGCAGGATTCGCGGCCTTCGCTCCACCCGTGCGCACACCAGCGCTGCGCTTCCCCAGCGACCGTCTGTTGCGTTCAGTATCTATCCCGGTCCAAGTTCTTCTGGCGGGCAACACCGTTCACGATTCAGAAAGGGAATTCGACGGATGCAGTCCGTGGTGCCGGCGTGGCGATATCACCTCTGGCCCACCGCGTCCCACGCCTTGCCAGCCGAGATCCCTGACGAGATCAATGCGTGTATCCGTCAGTTCGCGATCGAACACCGTAAAAGTGCTTAGCCGGGACAACTATCTGCTAATTTCACGGGGTGGCACTGCGCCGAAGAGGTGAACCAGCCCGAATCAGGTTCATAGCCACGGTTATCGCCGGATTGGCGGTCGTAGCCGGCGTCGCCTGCGGGGGCACGACAGAACCTGCGGCAGCCCCGCCGGAGGCTGCGGTAGCCGCGCCGGAAACGCCGACGTTCACCTGTCGCGGGCACGACGAACCGCGTACCCCGCGAAGCGTCGATGCGATTCAAGACGACACCGAGGACGACGACACCGCAATCCTCGGCGGCGTCTACGGAGACCCCGGGGCCGCCACCCGGTTCTGGGCGCAGCAGAGCGAGAGCGACTGCGGTCTGATGGCCACCCGCATGGTCGTCGGTGAAGTCACCGGTACTGCCCCCACCGAACGCGAGATCATCGACCTTGCAGCCGCCACGCCAAGCCAGTGCTCACCAGGCGAACCGGTGTACGACGAGAGTGTCGATCCCAGCGACGGCGGCGTCGGCCACGGCACCTGCTCGACCGATCTGCTGCTCCTCCTGGAGCACTACGGGATCGACGCGGATTACACCAACGACGCCGAAGCCGCCGACGGCGGGTTCGACACCGGCATCGACGCGCTGGCCGGCTATCTCGGCAACGGGCAACAGGCGATGGTGTGCGTGAACTCCCGCATCATCTGGGACACCGAAGGCGACCGGACCAACTGCGGTCACATGATCACCGTCGCGGCCATCGATTTCGACAACGACGCGGTCTATCTCGGCGACAGCGGCAGCGACGACACGCGCGGCGAGCAGGTCAGCATCGATGTGTTCGAATCCGCCTGGGCCACCGGTGACCACGAACTCGTGGTCACCGCCCCCTCTGGATAACTCCTCGCACTGCGGCGCGTTCTACGGGAAAGACAGGGCAATCCCATGTCTTCGGGACAAGGCGCTCAGGAGGAGAACCATGAGCTTGGACAACGTTTCCCACTTCGGTACCCAAGGGCTCGACGAGTTGGTGCCCTCGCGATATGCGGTGGCGGTCGGCGACATCGAGGTGTTGGTGATCAGCGACGGAGTATTGCCGATCACCAGCAAGACGATGGCGACCAACGCCGACGCAGTCGAGTTCGAAGGTTGGCTGAACGACAGGTTTCTGCCACCGGATGTGCTCGACTGGCCGCTGAACGTGGTCGTGGTGCGCAGCGGCCAGCGGACCATCCTCGTCGACGCCGGGCTGGGCTTGGAGTTTCCGGACTTTCCGCGGGCCGGGCAGTTGGGCCGGCGGATGGCGGCCGCCGGGATCGATCCCGCAAGCGTGACCGACGTGGTGCTCACCCATTTACACATGGATCACGTCGGCGGCCTGCTCACCGAAGGGTTGAAGGAGCGGCTTCGCCCGGATCTGCAGATTCACGTGGCGAGCCTCGAGGCCGAGTTCTGGGAGGCGCCCGATTTCTCCCGGACCGATATGCCTCAGCCAGTGCCGGACGTGCTCCGGCGGGTCGCCGCGCAGTTCCTGGACGAGTACCGCGGCCAGCTGCGAACGTTCGAGTCCGAGTACGAAGTGGCGCCGGGTGTGCTCGTGTCTCGTACGGGAGGCCACACTCCGGGACACAGCATTGTCCGCCTCGCCTCCGGCGGCGAGCGACTGACATTCGCCGGCGACGCTGTGTTCGCACCAGGATTCGATAACCCCGAGTGGCACAACGGCTTTGAGCACGATCCTGAGGAGTCGGTGCGGGTGCGGGTCGGCCTGTTGCGCGAGTTGGCGGCGACCGGCGAGTCGATGGTGGCCACTCACCTGCCGTTCCCGTCGGTTTGCCGGGTGGCATATGCAGGCGACGTGTTTCGGTGTGTACCTGCCGTCTGGGATTACTGACCGCTCAGTTTGTTTCGCGGTCGACGGATACCAGCGTCGGATGGTGGCAGACGCGGTTGCCGCCAGCGCGTTTGGCCTCATACATCGCCAGGTCCGAAGTGCGGATCAGCGCATCGATTAGTTGGAGGTTGTCTCTGGGCGAGTAGCCATCAAGCGGTGCGCCCGCGGTGCCGATACTCGCAGTCACCGAAAACGGGATTCTGGCGATAGCTCCGCGCAGTCGCTCGGCCATCTTGGCTGGGTTCGGGCTGTCATCGAGGTCGGCGACCAAAAACTCCTCTCCCCCGAGCCGACAGATGACCGCTGTGGCGCGGCAGTTCTCCTGAAGCGTCGCGCTCACCATCACCAAGGCCTCATCACCCGCGGCGTGGCCGAGGGTGTCGTTGAGTTGCTTGAAGTTGTCGAGGTCGACCATCGCCATGACGAGATACATTCCCGTACGGGGTCGATCGAGCATCATCAGTTCATAGACCGTGTTGTGGAACGACCGCCGATTGTGCAACCCGGTGAGCGAATCGCGGTCGGAACCGCGCAGGTCGGTTCGCAACGTCTGCATCAACGACTGGATCCCAAAGGGCACACCGATGTTTAGCGCGCCGACCGTGAGGAACGACGCGACCGCCAGCGCGACGTCGCCGCTGGTGGAGATGAGCCGGTACGAGAGGATGGTCGCGCACACCATGGCGAAGCCCAGGTTGACCATCGTGAGGCCGCTGGTGTGGAAGTAGGCGACGACACCGCCGATGACGGCGAAGATCGTGCACCCCATCAAACCCGTGTACGGGTTGGACATCGAAAGAGCCATTGCGCCGATCGCAATGCCGGCCGAAATGGAATACACCACTGACTGCCGCCGGGTGGGCCAGCGCAGCAACCACAGCAGTGCACCGCCGACGCCGACTCCTACGGCAAGGATGGCGACGACGGTGGTCGCGGTGTGGTTGGGGCCGGCCGGACTCCACAGCAACAGGATGGGCAAGGCAGCGAACACAAGCGTGAAGGCGGACGTCGCGTATCGCCAGAACTTCTGGAGTCCCCGCTCGTTCAGGTATGCGCTGAGCCAGTCATATTGGTCCTGTTGCTTCCACAATCGTGCGGCCCAGCGGACCATTCCCACCCCCGCGTTTCCCCATGCACGAGACCGTCATCCTCACATCAGCGGCGCTAATCTCTTTCGACGACGCGGCCAAAGCTGAAAGCCCGCGAAGTTCACATTAGAAGAGTTCGTCCGAGTTCGGTGGCACATCAACTAAACCGACGCTCACCATCGATTTCAGCAACGTCGACTCCCATCCGATTCCAATGCGCGATATCGCCGGTGAATCAACCGATCGCATGGCCGGAACCCGTGCGTCCTCCGCCGCCCCTCGAAATCCTAATTGCGGCCGCGCCCGACACTCCACCCGCGTAGCCGGGGTATTCAGCAAATTGTTCGACGGTATTTTCGGCGACGTATCTACGCCATCGATATAAACGCGCCGGGTTTCAACGGCAACGACTGCTGTAGCGTGACGCAGCGTGAACTTCTCCCGTAGGCCCTCGTCCGTCGTCATCGCGGCTTGCGCCGCGACCTTCGCGATGACGCTCGCCGCATGTGGCTCCGATACCGAGACCACCGCCACAACTACCAGTGCTCCGTCTATCGACGAACTCGTCGCACCCTCCGTCACCGAATCGGCGCCGCCCGCAGCGGCCAACGCTTGCCCGTCTGCGCCGCCGGATGCCGCCGGCACCGCTGAATGGAACCTGACCGGCGACACGGGCAGCGTCGCAGTCACGGGATCCACCGATACGACGGCGCCGAAGATCGACGTGACCGCACCGTTCAGCGTGACCGAGACGCAGGTGCAGACGCTGCAGGCCGGTGAAGGGCCGGTGGTCGCAGACTCGGCCACGGTGTTGGTCTGCTACATGGGCGTCAACGGCCGTGACGGCACCGTGTTCGACAACAGCTACGAGCGCGGCGCCCCGGTGGACTTCCCGCTCACCGGGGTGGTGCCGGGCTTCCAGAAAGCCATCGCGGGACAGACGGTCGGATCCACCGTCGGTGTCGCGATGACATCGGAGGACGGCTACCCGCAAGGCCAGCCCGCCGCGGGTATCCAGCCCGGCGACTCCCTCGTTTTCGCGATCAAGATCCTCGACGCCGCCAACTGATCAACCCGGCCCGAACAACGAGCGGGCATCGGCGACTTCGTATTCGGCGACCGATGCCGAAATAATCGCTGCGCCGTGGTCGTTATCGGGTCCGCTGCCGCGGAAGGCTTCGACCGCGGATCGCGACTCCCACCGCTCGAAGACGTTGACGCGACCGGGGTCGATCAGGTCGGCGGTGATTGCGAAGTCCAGACACCCAGGTGCGCGACGGCCCTGTTCGACAACGCTCATGCAGGTTGCGAGGTAGCCCTCGCGCTGGGCGGGATTCACGGTGATATGTCCGGCGACGATGATCATGCCCATATAGACACCCCGAAGGCGCACGGCTCATCGGTCGGTTACGGCGTCGGCGGCAGATGCTCGATCGGTGCCGGCGCGACAGGGACCGGCGGCCCCGCGACTTCCGCCGGCGGCGTCGATGACTCCGGGGCCGTCAGCGAGATGTGCCCCGGCGGCAACGGCGGCGGTGGCCCAGCCCCTGGCGGCGGACCGGGTGCGACGGCAGACGGCGCGGTCAGCGCGGCCAGCGGGTTGCCGCTGTGGAAGGTGTGCCAAAGATCCCGCAGGAAGCCGAACTGGCCCGGCGACTGTCCTTGGCCGTAGACCGGTGCGATCTCTGGAACGGGCGGCGCACCGACGGGCGGCGGCGCTGGCGGGTTGGGCGCCCCCGGATCGGCCGGGATGGGGAGCACGGGGTCGGCGCCGGCCTGGCCGGCCGCGGCCAGCGCACCGCCGAGGATCATCGCGCCCGCAGCCGCGAACCGCACTGCCGTGGCGGACCGCATGCCGCGTCGTCGCTTCGTCACCCGAGTAAGGCTAGCCCGTAACGCGCGCGGCGTCTTGTCGGTTACGCCGCTACGGGTCCTTGGCCTCGTCGTCTCGGCCGTCGGAAGGTTCGGGTTCTTCCTCATCGTCGTCGTCGGCTTCGTCGGACTTGGGCGGTTCCAGCGCGACGCTTCGGGACGACGGTCGGTGGCTGCCCGCCGCTTGGTCAGCTTCGGCCGGCTGCAGGTGTACGACGGGCCCGATAGCGCGGCGCAGGCCGGGCAGCCCCTCCTTACGTAAGAAGTTGCCGATCCGTCCTGCGCGGTACCGCAGCGGCGAACCCAAGAACTCGCCGAGCACCACGCCGCTGCCCAGCGCAAGCGCTGTGGCGACCGCGGCCATCATCTGGCGCAACCCGTTGTCGAAGTTGCCGTCGACAGCGAAGGAGAACACCGCCCGGAACACCGCAAGCCCAGGCAGCATCGGCATGATGCCCGCGGTTGCCGTCACCAGTGCGGGCGCCTGCCGCCGGATCGAGATCACGGTCGCGATGATGCCGACGCCGACGGCTGCGACACCGCTGGCGAACACCTGGCCGAACCCAGCGGTCCCGAGCCCGATCAACACCACTTCCGCAGCCGCTGCCGCGACCCCGGCGGTGCCGATGGCCCGCAACGGCGCATAGCTCGTCACCGTCAGGGACGCACCCGCCAGCCCGGCGCCGAACACCGCGAGGAAGATCGGCAGCGCCCCGTGCGGCGTGACGAACGATTCCGTCGCGTCGACATGCAACTCGATCGTGACGCCCGCCATGGTGCCGATCTGAAGTCCAACGAGAATCCCCACGACAATGCCTGCAGTGAGCAACACGGCTTCACCGAGCCGGGCGACGGAGGTGAGCATGTACCCGGTCACCGCGTCCTGCATGGCCCCGACGAACGTCATGCCGGACAGCAACATCACGATGCCGGTCGCCACCAGCGTGGTCGGCCCCTGGCCGGCGTAGTAGTAGGCCGCTACCGCCACCAACGTCGCGATCGTCGCGCCGATCGCGTGTTGGAAGAAGAACGGGGTGCCGATTCGGTTGAGCTGCCTGCCCACTTGATCGATGACCGCCGACGTGGCGGCGGCCAACAGGCAGGTGAGCCAGGTGCCGCCGAGCAGCATGGCGATACCGAGGGCGAAGCCCGCCCAGCCCGCCGTCGCCAGCCACCGCGGGTAAGGGTGCGGCCGCTCAGTCAGTTCGTCCATGGCCTCATGGGCCTGTTCGACGCTCACACCACCCGAGGTGATGCGCTGCACCAGCCGGTCGAGCTCGCCCAACCGGGTGTAGTCGGTCGACCGGGCCCGCACGCTGCGCACAATGGTCAGCGGCGGGCTCTCCGCGGTTGGCAGTGCCGACACGATGACGGTGGTGACGAAGATGTCGACCACGCAGTCGGTGAGGCGATATGCCCGGGCGACGTCCTGGGCCGTCGCGACGACATCCGCGGTGCCCGAACCCGAGGACAGCATCACCTCGGCGAGCCGGATCGTCAGGTCGAGAACCTTGCGGGTGTGGATATCGCCCACCCCGCTGGTGGCGCGGCTACGTTGACCGGCGACGGGTGCGGGGTCGCGACGTCCGCGAAGCGCGATTTGCACTCCACGGCGGAAGCGGGCGGTCCCGCCGAAACGATCGTGCGCCATTTATCAGGAGGATACTGACGACTTCCGGCTTCCGCAGACCCGATAACGCCACCCGTGTCGCGAGGGTCGATTCGACAAAGCGCGAGCGCCGAATACAGTTAGACCTACGAAGCAGCTCGACGCTGTGACTGTGACATGTATTACCCGATGCGGTTGGTATGTGGCGTTCGGGGGCCCTTATTCGGAGGTGATTGTGTGGTGCAATTCGCGCGCGCGCTGATCGTATTGTTCGCCGCTTCGGTGATTTTCGCGCCGCAGGCTGCGGCGGACCAAGATGAATACCTGCGCCAACTGCAAAGCCGGTACCCATACCTGACGGCCGAACAGTTGATTGCTGAAGGCCACAAAATCTGCAATGTCGTTGGCCAGGGCATGCCGAGTTCGGATGCGGCCATGATGGTGCGTGAGGATCTCGGCGTGTCG
The DNA here is from genome assembly GCF_053483195.1 of Mycolicibacterium sp. XJ2546. Lineage (NCBI taxonomy): Bacteria > Bacillati > Actinomycetota > Actinomycetes > Mycobacteriales > Mycobacteriaceae > Mycobacterium > Mycolicibacterium sp. XJ2546. The sequence goes on from NZ_JBEFRW010000011.1 coordinate 48,802, forward strand.
ATTCCCGCCGCGGGCGAGATCGTCAGCGCGGCTGTCGGCGAACTGAGCTGCTGACCTCGAGAAGACGGCGTAACACCCGAACGGCTCACGCCGACAAATGGTGTGCAGCAGTCCGCTGACCGCGGCAGGCGTCAAGCATCGGCGCACTTCCGCGTCATCCAGGCACCGCCGTCCCCGTGCGGCATTTCGCGAGGTTCACAAATATGACGTTCTTATCCAGTTTCGTGCGACGCCTGCTCGTCGGTGCGATGGTCGCTTTGGTCCTGCCGGGCCTTGCCGCCGTGACGGGCACGACAGCCACCGCGTCGGCCTACTCGCGTCCCGGCCTTCCCGTCGAAACGCTGATGGTGCCGTCGGCGGCCATGGGCCGCGACATCCCGGTCAAGTTCCAGGGCGGCGGACCCCATGCGGTCTATCTGCTCGACGGGTTGCGTGCCCGCGACGACAACAGCGGCTGGGATATCGAGACAGCCGCGTTCGAGAGCTATTTCGAGTCCGGGCTGTCGGTTGTCATGCCGGTCGGCGGCATGTCGAGCTTCTACACCAACTGGCAGAGTCCTGCGGTCGGCAACGGCGGCACCCACACCTACCAGTGGGAGACGTTCCTGACCTCCGAGCTGCCCGCGTATCTGGCAGCCAACAAGGGGATCTCCCCCACCGGTAACGCGGTGGTGGGTCTGTCGATGTCGGGCAGTGCGGCGTTGATCCTGGCGGCCTACCACCCGGGCCAGTTCCGCTATGCGGCTTCGCTGTCGGGGTTCCTGAACCTCTCCGAGGGCATCTGGCCGCTGCTGGTCGGTGTCGCGATGCGCGACGCGGGCGGATTCAGCGCCACGGCGATGTGGGGTCCCCCCGGCAGTTCGGCTTGGCAGCGCAATGACCCCACCGTCAACGTCGGACGGCTGGTGAGCAACGGCACCCGCATCTGGGTGTACGCCGGCAACGGTATTCCGTCCGAGCTCGGGGGCGGCGGCGACATCGCCGGCCAGCTCCTCGAGACCATCACGCTGGACAGCAACAAGAACTTCCAGCGCCAGTACCAGGCCGCCGGCGGTTCCAACGGCACGTTCAACTTCCCGGCCAACGGCACCCACGGCTGGGGCTACTGGGGTTCGCAGCTCAACGCCATGAAGCCCGACATCCAGCGCACACTGGGCGCCTGACAGGTCACCCGGCCTGCGATTTGTGGAGCGGCAGCCGCTCTCACCGCGGCTAAGGCTCCTCAAATCGCCGGGTCGGAGACAATCGGTGGGTGACGCTCCCAGACCTGACCGTTCCCGCACTTCTGCACCGCAGCGCGCGCGACTTCGGCCAGCACTCCTACCTGATCACCCCGACCGACCGGCTCACCTACCAGCAGGCCGAACAGCGTTCAGCGCATATCGCGCGGTGGCTGCTTCACGAGGGGGTCGGTAAGGGCACCCGCGTGGGGCTGTTCTTCCCCAACGGCGTGGACTGGGTCATCTGGTGGCTCGCGGTGTCACGCATCGGTGCGCTGGCGGTGCCGTTGAGCACCCTGTACACCCCCGCCGAGATCGCCAAGGTCGCCAGGCTGGCCGACATCGCGCTGCTGGTCGCACCTGATCGGGTGTTGAGCATCGACGTCGCCGACCGATTCGAAACGGCGTGGCCGCAACTGTCCGGTCAGCGCGCCGAGCGGCTTGCGCTGACCGCGGCGCCGTATCTGCGCCGCATCGTGTTCACCGCTGGGCCACACCGGGATTGGGCGATGCGGTACGACGACGGCGCCGCCGGTGTCTCACCCGAGGTGCTGGCCGCCGCCGAATCCGAGGTCTGCCCCGCCGACCTCGCGGTCATGGTGCACACCTCCGGTTCCACCGCGGAGCCCAAAGGCGTGCTGCACACCCACGGCACGCTGGTCCGTCAGACGTCGACCTGGGCCGGCGCGGTACGGATGGTCACCAAATCCGAAGGGCCGCCGCGGATCTTGTCGGCGATGCCGTTCTTCTGGATCGGTGGCCTGCTCGCCGTCACCGGGGCGCTGCACGAACCTGTCACGGTGATCACGATGCCGCGACTCGACGCCGGCACGGCGCTGGACCTCGTCGAGGGCGAGCAGGCCACCGGCGTGATCGGCTGGCCGGCGTTCACCCAGAAGCTGCGTGAGCACCCGACGTTCGCCAGCCGCGACCTGTCCAGTGCTCCGATGTTGCGGGACGGACCGCTGGACGTCGCGATGGTCGACGTGCCCGACGGATATCCGGTGCACCGCACCATGACCGAGACCGCAGGCGGGTTCGTCTTCACCGATATGCGCATCGTCGACGACGCCGGCGCGCCGGTCCCCGACGGCACCGTCGGCGAACTGCTGGTGCGCGGCATCGGCGTCATGGCGGGCTACAACAAGCGCGAGCGATGCGAGACGTTCGACGACGACGGCTGGTATCACACCGGCGACCGCGTCTACCGCCGAACCGGCGATCCGCGCCTGTTCTATGTCGGACGCACCACCGAACTCATCAAGGCCGCAGGCGCGAACGTCTCGCCGCTCGAAGTGGAAGCCGTCATCGACGAATCCGCCGAAGTCGCGCAGTGTCTGGTGCTCGGTGTCGACGACCCGGTGCGCGGTGAGCAGGTGTGCGCCGTCGTCGTACCCGCCGACGCCGGCGTCGACCTGACGTCCCTCGCCGAACACACCCGCGCTCAACTGTCCGCGTACAAGGTGCCCACCCGCTGGGTCGTAATCACCAGCGGCGACCAGATCCCGACCCTGCCCAGCGGCAAGTTCGACCGAAAGACGTTGCGCACGCGGATCATCGAGGGTGCGCTATGAAGGTGCTGAGAACGCCCGACGAACGTTTCGCCGCGCTACCCGGCTACCCGTTCGAGCCGAACTACGTTGAGGTGCATGCGCGGGCAATCCCGCCGGTACGAATGCACTATGTCGACGAAGGACCGGCCGATGCCCCCGTCGTCGTGCTGCTGCATGGTCAACCCACGTGGTCGTATCTGTATCGGCACGTTATCGGCGTACTGCTCGAGGCGGGCCTGCGCGTGATCGCACCTGACAACATCGGCTACGGACGGTCGGACAAGCTGACCGACCCGACGGACTACACCTTCAAACGCCACATCGAGTGGGTGCACAATGCGATCACACGGCTGAATTTGACCGATATCACGCTGGTCGTACAGGACTGGGGCGGACCCATCGGCCTCAGCGTGCTCGCGCGCGAGCCTGACCGGTTCGCCCGCGTCGTCGCGACCAACACGATCCTGCACACCTGCGACCCCGGACTCGCGGACAAGCTCGAGTGGCCGCACCACGGCGTCGGCGACGGTCGGGTCGTTCATCAAGAGACTCTCCTCGATTACGTGGCGTTCTACCAGAGGTCACCGGAACTCGTTCCGAGCTTTTTTCTCGACGCGGTGGCCGGGCCGCTGACCCCGGATGTCCTGGCTGCCTACGACGCGCCATTCCCGGACCGCAGGTTCACCGCCGGCCTGCGGCAGATGACGGCGTTGATTCCGTTGACTCGCAACGATTCCGGTGCCGCAATCGGACGCGAGACGATGGCCGTGCTCGGTGCGTGGCGACGGCCGTTTCTCACGGCGTACTCCGACGGTGATCCGGCAACGCGCGGTTGGGACAAGGTCTTCGCCGACCACGTTCCGGGCGCGAAGGGCCAGCCCCACACGACGGTCGCGGGTGCGGGCCACTTCATTCAGGAGCAGCGGGGTGACGAACTCGGCCGCATCATCGCCGAACTCGTCGCCCGTACCGGGTGATCAGAGGCCGAACTGATCCTCGATGACACCCAGCCACACCTGCGCTGAGTCGATGGCGACCTTCTCGCTGATGAAGGCGTGTTGGGTGCCGGTGTACATGTCGCGAAACGCCCGCTCCAGGCGGGTGCCCTCGCGGATCGCGCTGGTACCCGCGACCAGATGGGCCCATTCGGCACATTGGCGGGCCACGTCGGTGGCGTAGACCGCGGCCACCCGCATATCCGCACGCAGCGTCGGGGTCAGTTCCGCACCCGAGGCGACGGCGGTTTCGGCGTCACCGAACGCCTGCAGCACCAGCAGCCGCGCGGCGCGCCACGCCGCGACGTGGTGCGCGAGACCCTTCTGAAACGTCGGGCGGCTGGCCAGCGACGCCATATCGCTCATCCGGAACTTGGTGGCGGCGAGCTCCTCGACATCGTCGAGCATGCTCTTGGCGACCCCCAGCGCCCACGACGCGTGTCCGGCCGCGGTCATGCCCATCAACCCCATCCGGGTGGCCGGTGACGCACCGCGGCGCGGCTCACGGGTGAACAGCGGAAACGTCCGGCTCGCCGGTACGAACACATCGTCGGCGCTGTAGTCGTAGCTGCCGGTGGCCTTGAGTCCCTGGACGTGCCAGCCGTCGTTGAAGCCGATCTGTTCCCTGGGTATCACGGCCACCTGCATATCGGGCACCCCCTCGCTGATCCAGCGCACTTCCCCGTCGTCCATCGGAAGAAAGCCCGCCGCCACGTATTCGGAGTGCCCCGTGCCCGAACCGAAACTCCACGATCCGCTGATCCGGTAACCACCGTCGACGGCGTGGCCCTGACCGTTGGGAAAGAACTGCCCGCCCAATGCGACCCGGTTGTCGTTGGCGGTGAACACCTCCGCGAACCCCTCGTCGGGCAGGTAACAGGCCGCGGCGAACGACGACGGCAGGTTGGCGATGCCGATCCACCCGAAAGAACCGTCCTGCCAGGCCATTTCGATCCACGTCTCGATCATCTCGGCGAACGACGGTTCGACTCCTCCAGCGGCGACGGGATTGAACGCGGACATCAACCCGGTGTCCCACATCGCCTCGACGACCGCGGGCGTGAGGGTCCGCGTGCGCTCAGACTCGGCCGCCTCGGCCGCGACGAGCTCGCGCATCCCGCGGGCCAGCCCGGTAAGCCGGTCAGTCGCGTCCACTATTGACGTCATCACGTACTCCCATCAAGGTCAGGTCCCCTGACATTAGGGTGCAGCCATGAGCCTCGTCACGTTTGAGTGCAAAGACCACATCGCCACCATCACCCTGAACCGCCCCGAGGCTCGCAACGCGATCAACGGCGCCCTGCGCAACGACCTGAACGCGGCCTGGAACCGGTTCCGCGACGACGAGGACGCCTGGGTGGGGATTCTGACCGCCAACGGCGACGTGTTCTGCGCGGGCGGCGACCTGAAGGACGGTGAAGGCGCGGTCGGCACCTTCGCGGGCACGTTCTGGGAGAAACCGACGATCAACTCCTTCGAAAGCGGTATGGAGCTGTTCAAACCGACCATCGCCGCCGTGCACGGACCGTGTATCGGTTACGGGCTGACCGGCGTGCTGTTCTGCGACTTCGTGATCGCCAGCACCGAGGCCACGTTCTGTTACCCGGAGGTGTCCATCGGGGTGCCCACCATCGTCGGTGCCATCCGCCTGCCCCAGCGGGTGCGCTGGGCCGACGCGATGGAACTGCTGCTGACCGGCAAGCCGATCAGCGCCGAGCGCGCCAAGGAGATCGGGCTGGTGTGGCGCCTGGTGGAACCCGAGGATCTGCAGGCCCAGGCGCTGGCCTGGGCGCAGACCCTCACCGAGGCGGCGCCGCTGGCCCAACGGGCAACCAAGGAGGTGGCCTGGCGCACCGAGAACATGGGCTGGATCGAGTCGGTCCGCTTCGGCGAGACCATGCGCAAGGTGGCAGGCGCCACCGAGGACGTCACCGAGGGCATCACGGCCTGGCGCGAGAAGCGCACACCCCGCTGGCAGGGCCGCTGATTTCGGCGGTGCACGTGTCAAAACGGCACATTCGGGTACGCGGTCTGGGCCATGACAACTGCCCAACCCCCTGACCCAGACCCCGCCCAGACGCCAGATCTAGAACCCGGCGGCGGTGTCCGGCCCGGCGCGACCCCACCGGATTCGGCACAGAGCTCCGGGCTGTCGGAGCCCGAAGAACGCCCACGGCACCGGATGACGCCCACCGCGGTCGCTGGGCTGATCGCCGTGACCATCCTCGTGCTGCTGTTTGTCGCGACCGGAGTGCTGCTCGTCCTGGACATGTTCAACTAGAAGCCGTGCGCATCGAGATCGTGGTGTTCGACGGGTTCGATCCCCTCGACGTGGTCGCGCCATGGGAGGTGTTCGCGCGGGCCGCCGCGCTCGACAGCGGCATTGAGGTGGCCCTGGTGCGTATCGACGGCGCAGGCGCGGTCACCACGGCGTACGGCTTGCAGATGCGGATCGCAGAGACGCTGGGCACACCGGATGCCCTACTGGTGCCCGGCGGCAGCTGGATCGACGCGGCGGATACCGGTGTGCGACGCGAGATTCGGCGCGGCACGCTGCCCAGAGCCGTCGCCGAGCTGGCCCCTTCGGTGCGCTGGGTGGCGTCGGTGTGCACCGGCGCGCTGCTACTTGGTGCGGCAGGCCTGCTGCACGGCCGCAACGCGACCACCAATCATGCTGCGTTAGAGGAGCTTTCACAATACGGCGCGACCATCAGGCAGCACCGGGTGGTCGACGACGGCTCCGTGGTGACCGCGGGCGGTGTGACATCCGGTGTCGATCTGGCGCTGTGGCTGCTGGAGCGCGAGCGTGGCGCCGAGATCGCCGGGGCCGTGCGTCGGGCGATCGCCTACCCCGTGGCGCCAGACGTGTGGCGGGTGCCCGACACCGTCACGCGATGATGCGGACCAGGTACGGCGCCATGTTGTCGGTGCGCACCGGGGAAACCGTGACGCCCGAGTCGGCGGTTTCCAGCATCTGCCCGTTGCCCAGGAACATCGCCACGCTCTGCGTGCCTTCGGGGCCGTAGAAGATCAGGTCGCCGGGAAGGGCTTGGGACGGCGCCACTTTCTGGCCGACCTGGTACTGCGCACCCGAGGAGCGGGGCAGTTTGACCCCGGCCCCGGCGTACGCGTAGACCATCAGCCCGGATGCGTCGAATCCGACGGTGCTCACCGCCGGGTCCAACCCGACGATGTGACCCTCACGGTCGAGTCCGGCGACGTTCTCGGCGGTGCCACTGCCCCGGGTCGGGCCGGATGCGTCGCCGCCACCGTACGAGAACGGCACACCGCGCTGGGAAAGCCCACGGGCGATCACCAGGTCGACGGCCTGCTGGTTGGCTGCGGTCCGAGTGGTCGGCGTGGTCGGCTGAGCGGTTGCGATCCCCGGTGCCGCCCCCAACAGGGCCAGCCCGATCACCAAGGCCAGGATGCGTCTCATCAGATGTCCACTTTCTCGAACAGGGCACGCGCGGTTGCGCCCATCGTCTGGTGCACAACAGCCGCAAGATCACTTTTACTTGCACGAGTGTCACTTCGTCCAATCACCGCATGGCACAAGATCAATGAGATGCCAGAACGTGACCGAACGGTGACTCCAACGGCTGTGACGGCCGCAGCGGGCAGGCTATAAGGCACGATCGGAACAGTTCCGGAGGTCGGATGACAGGTTCGCGCATCGCGGTCGTCGGCGGCGGCATAGTCGGCGTCGCCGTAGCCCGCGAAATCCTGCGGCGCCAAGCGGAATCGGCGGTGACGCTGTTCGAAAAAGAGAACCGGTTGGCCGCACACCAGACCGGGCGCAACTCGGGCGTCATCCACGCCGGCCTGTACTACCAGCCCGGCTCCCACAAGGCGCGGCTGTGCCGGCGCGGTGTCGAACTCCTCGAGGAGTTCTGCGCCGAGCGCGGAATCCGCCGGATCGACTGCGGCAAGGTGCTCGTCGCACTCGACGACACCGAACGGGCCCGCCTGGACGACATCGCGGCGCGCGCACACGCCAACGGGGTGCCGGGCGTGCGCATCATCGGTCCCGGGGAGTTGCGCGAACTCGAACCGCACGTGCGCGGGGTCGCCGCATTGCATTCGCCGTCGACGTCGATCGTCGACTTCGCCGAGGTGACCAGGGCGCTGGCCGCCGACGCCGCCGCAGGCGGAGCCGAGATTCTGCTCGGCCATGAAGTCGTCGGGATGCAGACGGTACGCGACGAGGTGGTGATCACCGCCCGCTGCGGCGAATCAGTTCGCGATGGCGCCTTCGACCGGGTGGTGGTGTGCGCCGGCCTGCACAGCGACCGGTTGGCCGCGCTGGTGGGCGACGGTGCCAACCCGGTGATCGTGCCGTTCCGCGGGGACTACTACGCGCTGAAGCCGCATCGACGCAACCTGGTGAACGGGCTCGTCTATCCGGTGCCTGATCCGCGGTATCCGTTCCTCGGCGTGCACCTGACCCCGCGCGTCGACGGGGAAGTGCTGATCGGTCCGAATGCTGTTCTGGCCCTTGCCCGCGAGGGCTACCGGTGGCGGACGGTATCGGCGCGCGACCTCGTCGACATCGCCGGCACCCCGGCCTTCTGGCGGTTCGCCAGAAAGCACTGGCGTACCGGGGTCCGGGAGTTGTCCGGGTCGGTGAGCCGGCGCAGGTTCCTGGCCGCCGCCCGCGCCTATGTGCCCGAACTCGCCGACGACGACGTGGTCGCCGGCGTGGCCGGCGTGCGGGCGCAGGCCCTCGACAGCGACGGCAGCCTGGTTGACGACTTCCGGCTCAGCTTCCGCGACCGCGTCGTCGTCGTGCGCAACGCGCCGTCGCCTGCGGCGACATCGTCGCTGGCGATCGCCGAGCACATCGTCACCACGGTCGGACGCCCTGATTAGGCATCGCCGCGGACGCACTGCCCGTAGGCTTGATTTCATGGCCATCATCGAAGCGGATGCAGCGCCTCAGACACCGTCCGAGCGTGCCGTCGCCGCCACCCAGAGTTACTTCGACAGCCCACGATTCGACGGGATCACCCGGCTCTACACCGCACGGCAGGTCGTCGAGCAACGCGGCACGATCCCGTCGGACTACATCATCGCGCGGGAGGCCGCGACCGCCTTCTACGCCCGGCTGCGTGAGCTGTTCGCCCAGAAGAAGAGCATCACCACCTTCGGCCCCTACTCCCCCGGCCAGGCGGTCGCGATGAAGCGCACCGGTATCGAGGGGATCTATCTGGGAGGCTGGGCGACGTCGGCGAAGGGATCCACCACCGAAGACCCCGGACCCGACCTGGCCAGCTACCCGCTGAGCCAGGTGCCCGAGGAGGCCGCCGGGTTGGTGCGGGCGCTGCTGACCGCCGACCGCAACCAGCACTACCTGCGGCTGAAGATGACCAGCGAACAACTTGCGGCGACGCCTCCCGTCGACTTCCGTCCGTTCATCATCGCCGACGCCGACACCGGCCACGGCGGAGATCCGCACGTGCGCAACCTGATCCGCCGGTTCGTCGAGGCCGGAGTGCCCGGCTACCATATCGAAGACCAACGCCCGGGCACGAAGAAGTGCGGACACCAGGGCGGCAAGGTGCTGGTGCCGTCGGACGAACAGATCAAGCGGCTCAACACCGCGCGATTCCAGCTCGACGTGATGGGTGTGCCGGGCATTATCGTGGCCCGCACGGACGCCGAGGCCGCGAACCTGATCGACAGCCGCGCCGACGAGCGGGACCAGCCCTTCCTGCTCGGGGTCACCAACCTGAGGATCCCGTCGTACAAGGCGTGCTACCTGGCGATGATGCGCCGCTTCTATGAGCTGGGCGTCACCGAACTCAACGGGCACCTGCTCTACGCGCTGCCCGAAGGCGAGTACGAGACCGCCGGCGCCTGGCTGCAGCATCACGGCATCGCCGACGCGGTCAGCGAGGCGGCCTCGACCTACCAGAACGATCCGCAGCAATCACTCGATGCCCTGTTCGACGAGGTGGAGTCGAAGTTCGTCGACGCCTGGCAGCTGGATGCCGGGCTGATGACCTACGGCGAAGCCGTCGCCGAGCTGCTCGAATTCCGGGAGAGCGAAGGCGAACAGCTCGATATGAGCGTCGACGACTGGCGTGAGTTCGCGACCCGGGCGCCGATGTACAGCGCGCGCGAGAAAGCACGCGAGGTCGGCGCGGCCGTGGGCTGGGACTGCGAGCTGGCCAAGACGCCGGAGGGCTACTACCAGGTCCGCGGCGGTATCCCGTATGCGATCGCCAAATCGCTGGCGGCGGCGCCGTTCGCCGACATCCTCTGGATGGAGACCAAGACGGCCGATCTCGCCGACGCACGCGAGTTCGCCGAGGCGATCCACGCCGAATTCCCCGACAAGATGCTGGCCTACAACCTGTCCCCCTCGTTCAACTGGGACACCACCGGCATGACCGATGACGAGATGCGCGCCTTCCCCGAGGAACTGGCCAAGATGGGCTTCGTCTTCAACTTCATCACCTACGGCGGCCACCAGGTCGACGGGGTGGCCTCCGAGGAGTTCGCGACCGCCCTCAAACAGGACGGGATGTTGGCGCTGGCGCGGCTGCAGCGCAAGATGCGGCTGGTCGAATCGCCTTACCGCACACCGCAAACGCTGGTCGGTGGGCCGCGAAGCGACGCCGCGTTGGCCGCGTCGTCAGGCCGCACGGCGACCACGAAGGCTATGGGCAAGGGCTCCACACAGCACCAGCACCTGGTGCAGACCGAGGTGCCCAAGAAACTGCTCGAGGAATGGCTGGCGCTGTGGAGCAAGCACTACCAACTCGACGAGGCGCTGCGCGTGCAGTTGCGGCCGACCCGGCCCGGCTCCGACGTGCTGGAGCTGGGCATCTTCGGCGAGCGGGAAAGCGGCGAGAGCGAGAAGCTCGCCAACGCGATCGTCGACCCGATCAAGGACCGGCACGGACGCAGCATCCTGACCGTGCGCGACCAGAACACCTTCGCCGAGAAGCTGCGGCAGAAGCGCCTGATGGACATCATCCATCTGTGGCTGATCCACCGCTTCAAGGCCGAGGTGGTCTACTACGTCACGCCCACCGAGGACAACATCTACCAAACCGAGAAGATGAAGTCCCACGGGATCTTCCGCGACGTCTACCAGGAGGTCGGCGAGATCATCGTCGCCGACGTGAACCAGCAGCGCATCGACGAGCTGCTGGCCTCGGACCGCGAGGCGCTGCAGCGGCTGATCCGCAAGGAGGATCAGCCCGCGAGCTGACGCCGCTACGTCGACCCGTCCGAAGACGAGCCGTCCGAGGATGACGCCCCCGACGATGTGTCGGCGGAGTCGGTGTCGCCGGACGCGGTGTCATCCGGTGTCGTATCGGCGCCGGTCGTCGCGTCCTCGACGCCCGTGCTCTCCGTGGTCGGCTCGCTGGTCACCGAATCCTGGGTCGTCGTCGGGGCATTCGTCGTAGTCGGGCTGGAAGTGGTTACCCCGACGGCGGTTTCGCTGGGCTCGGCGGGCTCGGTGGTCAGCGACGGCTCCGGCGCGGTGGTGGTGGTGCTGCTGGGCGGCGGGCTCGTCACCGACGGCAGCGGTTCCTCGACGGAGACCGGCGTCGGCGTGGGCGCAGCGGTTGTCGGTGTGAGCGACGGAAACGTCCCGGGTTGGTCCTCTTCGACGATCCACATGATCTCGGTGGTGTATTCGTCGAGGCGGCCGTCGATTTCGTTCAACGGCACCTTCCCGGCCGCGATGTCGTCACCGTAGGCGTCGATCTCCACCCACAGCGCCTCGAGTTCGGCCCTGGCCTGCGGTGACAGCTCTTCGTCGAGCGTGACGAACAGTTGTCGGGCCAGCGACACCGTCATGCAGTTGACACACTCGTAGTTCAGCGCGCCCGACAAGTTCTGCGGCACAGCCACGTTGTCGTTGGTGTCATCCTGGTCGACGACGAACACCACTTGATACGAGACCGCGACGGCCGCACACGTATTACAGGATGCATACGCGTGCGCCTCGTTGACGTTCATCGCGTGTTCCTCGTCGGTGGTCCACACCAGCGCGAAAGCCGTGTCGTAGACCACTGTTCCGTCTGTCGTGTTCACCGCGAGCGCCTGATTGTTGCCGTCACCGGGTTCCGGAGCGATCGGCTTGTCGAACGGAAAGACCCAGCCGACGTCGTCCTGCGCGGCAGCGGCGGCCCCGGTGGTGAAGAATCCGCCGCCGTTCGCCACGGACGTCACGTGGCGGGGTATGACGATGACCGCAAGCTGTGGGGAGTTGAACGTCGGCGGCGCCGTGCGGGTGTCCCACAGCGCCTGCATGACACCGCGCTGCCCCGCGGCAAGTGGCTGGGTGACGGCGACCGGGCCCGGGGCGCCGGTGACCGCCCGCCGCGGCTCACCCATCGCCTCGACCCGCAGCGCATAGACGATGTCGCTGATCGTGCCGCGATCCGACGCCTGGATCGGCCGGTAGTTCTCCCCGTGTGGGAACCACGCGTAGGCGATGCCGATCAGGGCGGCCGCGCCGAGCAGGCCAACGACGGCGCGCTGCACCGGCTTGCCCGCGGAGGACTGCCACGCGGTGGCGCCGATGCGGCGGGCCACCCGCAGCAGCAGGTAGATGATGCCGGCCATCGGGATCACGATCGCCATCATCGCCAGCACCCGCGCGATGACCTGCACCAGATCGCCGTCTGCCCACGCGCTGCTCAGCACGTCGTGCTGCTTGCCAAGGGCCGCCCACGCCGAACCGAGCAGCCGCGGTAGCGCGACGACTGCCAGCACCAGCATCGCGATCAGCAACGGCACCACGGTGACCACCCAGACCGTCACGACGATCCGCGCCCGCCACTTGAGCTGGTTTGCCTGCGGTTCGCGCCACCGCCACGGCAACATGCCGAGCAGGGTCGGCTTGATCCGGCCGTACAGGTCGGGCACGCCGGTCAGATCGGCCAGCACGTGGTAGCCGTCGAACCTGACCATCGGGGTGAGCTGCCGGATCATCTGGATGATCTGGGTGGCCACGACGAGCAGCAGCGCGTCGTAGCGCAGGCCAAGCCACAAGGCCGTGATGGCGACCGCGACGATGGCGTTGAAGTACAAGCCGCCCAGGTCGGTGCGTAGCCGTCCCCTGCGGCTGAGCCGGTAGGAGTCCGTGACGTCGGTGTAGAACGCGGGCCACACCAGGTACAGGCCGAAGCCCATCACACCAGGGGTCGCGCCGCCGTACCGGGCGGCCGCGGCGTGGCCGAACTCGTGGAAGCCGGCCGAGAGCACGGTCACGACGAACACCAGGATCAGCAGTCCAGGTCGTTCGAACGCATCGTAGGCCGCCGCGGCGAGCCCCTTGTGGAAGCACACCCACCAGCACACGACCGCGAACGCCGCGAGCACGGCGACGACGATGGCTGGCCGGAACAGGAACCGGAACGGATCGGTGAGGCGTTGGGTCTGGGCCGGGTCGGTGATCGTGCGGCGTAACTTCAGGCCCAGCAACGGATCTCGCTTCTGCACCTGTGGTTCGCTGCCGTCGGCGAGGGCGGTCAGGCCCATGGGTGCCAACCGCTGCTCGACGAGGTGGCTGACGTTGTCCGCGTTGACGCTGCGGCCCGTCGCCGCCGTCACCGCATCGGCGACATCCGCGGGCGTGCGGTGACCGTCGAGTTCGCGCAGCGTCGCGTACAACAACGGGGTCAACGCGAGGGTCTGGCCGTCGGCGCGACGGACCAGGCCGGGCGCAACCCGGTGGCCCGATCCCTCGAGTTCACCGATCAGCTCGACACCGTCCGCACGTCGCGGCACGACGCGGTCGACCGTCGCGGTCACCTGGGCACTCCCCACGGCTCAGCGGGTTTCAGGCCGGCTCAGCCGGCAGAACTCCCGCCGTCGCCGCCGGACCCGCCGCTGTCACCGCTCGAACCGCTCGCGGCACCAGAACCGCTGCCGGCGCCCGCCGCCGCGGACTCGCCGCCCGTCGCGTCGCCGACCGCCGTGTCGGTGCCGCCGTCGGCGTCAGGCTGCGAGGTGCCCTGCACGACGTCGGACACCTGGATCGCCTCGGCGCTGGTCACACCCCTGAGTTCCTGGTTGATGACGGCATCCTGAGTGGCGATCGCGTCCGCATCGGAGTCGATCGACAGCACGTTGGCGGCCACCGCGGCGCTGATGGGTGCGGCCACGTTGGCGTTGGCCGCCACGGCGCCGGCGATCGGGGCGGTCAGATCGGTGTCGACATCCACGTTGACGTCGACGTTGAGCAGCGGGCCCTCCAGGGTGGCCAGGTCGCCGACCTCCACGTTGCCGTCGTCGTCATCATCATCGGGCACGGTGGGATCGCCGTCGGCGACGTCGCTCTGGTCGATGGCGCTGTCTTGGTCAGCCACGGCCAACGCGTCGGCTTCGATGAGCTGGTCGACCTGCGCGGTCTGCTCGACCATGGCGCCGGCAGTTGAGTTGTACGACAGCACGTTTGCGCCCGCCGCGGCGTCGATCGGCGCGCCGACGTTCAGTTGGGCGGCTACCGCGAGGTCGATCGGCGATGCGACGTCGAGGAACACGTCGACGTCGACGTTGAGGTCGAGGATGGACACGACCTCTTTGTCGGGTAGTGCGACGGCCATCTCGGCCGCCAACTCGTCAGGTGTCAATCCGTGATTCGTCATCGCCGCAGTTCCTCTCCGTGTTACCCCGACGTTGCTGAAGACCAACCGGTCAAGTGCGCCACGGGCACCCGGCGAATCCCATGATCAACACAGCAATTTCACAGAAATTTCCAACGTTTCCGTTGCCACATCGAATAAGTGGCGATGCCCTAATTAGCCTGGCGCTGATTCGTTTTCGTCATTTGGCGCCATATCGCGGGGTCGGCAGGTGCGCTTCGACCCCTTATCGAACATTTGCTACGAGGCGCCGGGCGGTGACCAGTGCACCACTTTCATCTCGGTCAACTCGTCGAGCAGTTCGGGGCCGAACCCGAAACCGTTGCCGCTGGCGCGGCGCGGCTCGGATGCGCCGCCTGGCGCTCCGCCGAACACGTCGTTGATCTTGACCGTGCCGACCGGCAGCGTGCGCCACGCCTCCTGTGCGTGAGCCATATCGGCCGTCAGCACCGTGGCGGACAGCCCGTAGCGGTCGTCGGCCGCCTCGCTCAACGCGGCCTCGAAAGTCTCGACCACCCTGACCGGCGCCACCGGGCCGAACGTCTCCTCACCAAACACCGCCATATGCGGTGTGCAGTCGGCGAGCACGGTCGGCGGGTAGAACGCGCCCTTGCCCGGGCGCGGTGCACCGCCGATCAACACCCGCGCCCCCTCGGCGACCGCGCCGGCGACCTGATCGTGCACAAGTCCACGTTGTGCCCTGTCCACCATCGGCCCGATCCGATCGCCCCACACGCGAGCTTCGGCAACCAACTCGTCGAGAAACGCCTCGGCGATGGACTCGACCACGTACACCCGCTCGACCGAGACGCAGATCTGTCCGGCGTTGGCGAACGCGCCCAGTGCGGCCTGCTCGGCGGCCCACCGGGGATTAAGGCCGGCGTCGACGATCAGCGCGTCGTTACCGCCGTTCTCCAGCACCGCTTTGGCGCCGCGTTCGGCGCACGAGCGCGCGATCGCCCGGCCGGTGGCGCTACTGCCCACGTGCGCCACGACGTCCACCTCTTCGGAGGATGCCAGCTGGGCGCCGAGTTCCCCGTCACCGTCGACGATTTCGAGGACACCTTGCGGCAGCTGCGCAGCCAGCAGTTCGGCGAACCGGCGTCCGGTGCGGGGACAGCGTTCACTTGGCTTGTGCACCACGGTGTTTCCGGTGACCAGCGCGGCTCCCAACAGGCCGGCGGCCACGGCGACGGGGTCGTTCCACGGCGTCAGCACCGCGACGACGCCACGCGGTTCGGGGATCATCAGATCCGTTGCACCCCAACCGCCCTGCAGGCTTCGACCGCGGTGAAGCGGGCCCAGCTCGGCGTACTGCGCGAGGGTGCCCGCGCCTGCCGCGACGCCACCGAGTGCGTCCTCCGTCAGCTTGCCGGTCTCGCGTTCGTTGAGCTCGGCCAGTTCCTCCGATGCGGCGCGCACGGCCTCGGCGGCTGCGCTCAGCGCGGCCGCGCGTTCGGCGGCAGGTGTGCGCGCCCAGGCCGGAAATGCCGCGCGGGCCCGCGCGACGGCGTCCTCGCACGCGTGGTTGTCGGTGATCGGGATCCGGCTGACCGTGTCGCCGGTTCGAGGGTCAAGAACAGTCAAATCCGCAGTTTGTGACACGACACGGTGTTACCCGCCGTAGAGCTCCTCGAATCGCTCGATCGAGCGGTCGATATCGCCTTTAACCGCACGCGCGGCGGTCGAACCGATCGGGCCGAACAACGGCGCCCCTCCGAGGTTGACGGTGACGGTGAAAGTGCAGCCGGTTTCACTCGGTGTGACCCTCATCTTGAGGCCGTACCTGGTCCCGCCCACGCCGCTGCCGGTGACTTCCAGCAGCCGGGGCGGGTCGTAACTCTTCACCGTCCAGGTGACCCGATTGCGCAGGCCTTTCGCGCCGGCCACCCCGACGATCGTTGTCCCGACGGTTAATTCGTCGGGTAGCTCGCTTCGCCAACCTTCGTGCATCGTCAGCCAGTCGCCCAGCGAGTGGAAGTCGGAGGCGCGGTCCCACGCATCTTCCGGGCTCAACGTCAGTTCACGGGTCAGCTCGACTTTTGCCATCCGCAGATGTTAATGCCAATTCTGCCCTCACCGGGGTCCCGGTAACCGCAGAAGCAGCCGCGCCCCGCCGAGCGGGCTGGCGTCCAGGCTTGCGGTACCGCCGTGAATCTCGGCCTGCTGGGCCACCAGCGCAAGCCCGAGCCCCGAACCCGCTCTTGCCGCCGTCGAACCTCGGGAGAACCGCTGAAACACCCGAGCGCGTTCCTCTTCCGGGACCCCGGCCCCGTTGTCGTCGACGGCGATCTCGACGCCCTCGCCGGAAGTGAGGGCGCTGAGCCGGATTTCGGTGGCGCCACCGTGTTTGATCGCGTTTGCGATCGCGTTGTCGATGACCAGGCGCAGTCCAGCGGGAAGCCCGACCATCAGCACCGTCGTCGACGACGGCAACGACACGTCGACACCGGGGTAGTTGCGCCGCGCATCGTGTGCGGCGCGGTCGAGCAGTTCGGTGATGTCGAAGGGCACGAAGTCGTCGGTGGTCGTCAGCTCACCCTGGGCGAGGCGCTCTAGCGCGGTCAGGGTGGCCTCGATGCGGCTCTGAGTCCGCATGACGTCGGCGATCAACTCCTCGCGCTGGTCGGGGCGCATCTCGAGGGTGGACAACACCTCGAGGTTGGTGCGCATCGCCGTCAACGGGGTGCGCAGTTCGTGGGAGGCCACTGCGGCGAAATCGCGGGCCGATTCCAGCGCGGCCCTGGTGCGTTGCTGTTCGTCGCCGATGCGCGCGAGCATTCCCTCGACGGCCTCGGCGATCTCCACCGCCTCCTGCACGCCCCACACCTGGACTTCGTCGGGGGCCGACTGCGCGTTGATGGCGCGAGCCTGCTGGGCCAGCAACCGGAACGGGTTGATCATGATGAGCCACATCACCCAGCCGACCAGCACGGTGCCCACGATGACCCCGCCGCAGATGAGCAACACCCGCCGGTGCAGCTCGTCGATGCGGCGCTGGGTGTCGGCGAGCGGCGCGCCGACCGCGATGGTCGCGCCGCCGGCCTCGAAGGTGCGCACCCGGTACTCGACGCCGTCGATCGTGGTGTCGGTGTAGCCGACTTCGAACTCGGGCAGCACGATGTCGGGCGGAACCGACACCGTGGCGCCGTCCACCCGCGCGGTGCGCACCAGCCCGCCACTGGGTACCGGCGCCTCCGCGTCGTCCTGCTGTGCGGTGGCCAGCATCGCCCCGATATCACCGAGGCTGCTCACCGAATCCAATCGCCGGTCCAGCTGGCTGTACTGATCGTTGGTGACACCGAACCAGACCCACGCGCCCAGCGTGATCACCAACGCGACCACCGACAGCGCCGCCACGATCACGATGACCCGCAGCGACATCAGCCGGGTCAGCATCCGGTAGAGGTGCGCGCCGAGAGTCACCGTCACACGCGCCTCGGTAGTTGAGCGAGGATCAGCGGCGCGATCTTCTCCGCCAGGTAGACGTGTCCGGCGTCGGTGGGATGCACGCCGTCGGCGCCGATCAGCCCGGGTTGCCCGACGAACCAGCCTGCTGCGATCGGGTCGACGAACGTCGCACCGGCCAGATCGGCTTGATACGCGAGGATGTCGCGCATTCGCAGCACGTCTCCCGGCGGATTCGCGGTGGGCCAAGCCGGACCGATCACCAGCAACTTCGCCGCAGGAGCGATGCGGCGGGCCAGTTGAAAGGTGCCGTAGACCAGGATCGACAGCTGGGCGGGGTTGACACCTTGGTCGTTGCGCGAGCCGAAGAAGATCACCAGCGTGTCGTCGGGTTTGACCGTCGCGGCGGTCAGGTCTTCGAAGAGATGCCCGCGGTTACCGCGGGTGCCGTAGCCCGCGCCGCCCTCGGCGCCGACGTCCGCAGTGGTGGCAATGCCCTGCTTGGCGAGCATCTGCCAGGCGCGCGTGGTCCAGCCCTTCTCGCCGAGACCGCCCTCGTCACCGCCCGTGGTGTAGGAGTCGCTGATCACCGCGACGCGGTTCAGCGCGAAACCCAGCGCCACTATCTCCTTGTGGCTGACCGAGGTTGGCGGGTGACAACCCAATCCGACCAACAGCGCGAGCGCGATTACGACGGTGACCAGACGTCTCACCGCTACAGCGTATTGCGCGACGGCGCAAACGTTGATCACACCGCGCGGGCCGAAAGCGCTTTGGCTCGCTCTTCGCGCGGCGCATGGATGGGCGCGAGCTTGCCGGGCGGCGAATCAATGCCTGCTTCGATGCCGGGGCCGCTGGGTTTCATCATGCCGCGCATCCACCTGCGAGCAGGCTCCTCGACGAAGTGATACAGCAGTACCGCGCCGGCGAACGCGACCCCGATGATGGCAAGCAGTGTCAGCTTGCCGTTGAAATCGGCGAGCAAGCGCAGTTCGAACTGGTCGACCATCCAGTTCCACGTGGTGTGCACCAGCTCGTGCACCATGTAGAGGCTGAACGAGATGTGCCCGAGGTAGACCATCGGGCGGATCCCCAGCAGCCCCGGCAGGGCGCCCGCGCCGATCGCCAACGTGAACACCAACGGCACGAACAGCACATCGACCAGACCGGCGGAATCGGGGATCTTGGCCAGCGGGTACGCGTCGAGCAGATAGAGGATGGCGACGATCGCGGCGGCCAGCAATAAGGCGCCATAGCCGGCCCCGCGCCGGGCCCGATCCGAGGGCTGCAACTTGCAGACCGCGGCGCACAGCAGTGCGCCCGCGGTGAACTGCATGACGATCCGCGGCAGCCAACTCCACGGCGTATAGAACTGGCCCGTCGACATCAACAGCAGGATCGGCGGCATCGCGGCAGCCACCGCGAGCAGAACTAGACCGCGGGGCCTGGTCGAGCGGGCTATCCGGAAGACGATCAGCACCAGTCCCCCGAACAACAGGTACGCCAGCCACTCGGCGCTGATCGACCAGGCCGGCCCGTCCCAGCTCGATCCGTCGAAGAACGGCTGGAACCACAACTGCACCAACAGGAACTGCTTGATGTAGTTCATCGCCGTCAGCGAATCGGCGGCCTCCGACGGCACGTGCCCGATGTGCAGCGTGAAGATGATCCACAGCGCCGCCAGGTGCATCGTCACCAGATAGACCGGCCACACCCGGGCCAGCCGAAGCCACAGGAAGTGCAGCGTCGAGCGCCACGACCACCTCTCACCCATCCGGTCGAGGTAGTTGTAGGTCAGCACGAACCCGCTGAGGATGAAGAACAGGTCGACGCCCTGGGCGCCACAGTCGAGCACCGGCGCCAGCGCCGACCGCAGCCCCGGCGCGGCCTGCTCCAGCAGCGGACGGAAGTGAAACAGCACCACCCACACGGCAGCGACGATGCGCAGACCAGACAGGGCTCTGATCTCTGTAGGGCGCACAAAACTCTTTTCGCGAGGGCTACAGGTGTTTCGGTCTGGCACGCTCAAGCATTGGTCGTCGGGCGGCTTGCCTCCCCGCACCACCTTGACGGCAGCTTCGCAGAGTACCAGCGCCCCCGTCGTCGCCGCGGAACGGGAACCCGGCGCGCCGCGCCCGGGGAAACCGAAATTTATTGGTAACCGCGCGGTTTGGGCTCAACAGCAACCAGTGAGCAACTAACCCGCGCGCTGTGACGTCGCCTTTCGCCAGTATGAACACGCCGCGTAAAGTCTTGACTGATTCCAGATACGACGGCATATTGGTCATGTGGTCGCTACGCCGGATTACGCCGATCAGCTTCGACGGGCTGGTCTGCGCGTAACCCGTCCGCGGGTGGCAGTGCTCGATACGGTGTACGCGCACGCGCACGCCGACACCGAGACCATCTTCGGCGCCGTCCGCAAGGTTCTGCCCGACGTGTCACGCCAGGCGGTGTACGACGTGCTTGCCGCGCTGACCAGTGCGGGCCTGGTCCGCAAGATTCAGCCATCCGGCTCGGTCGCACGATACGAGTCGCGGGTCGGCGACAACCACCACCATGTCGTGTGTCGGTCGTGCGGCGTCATCGCCGACGTCGACTGCGCCGTCGGTGACGCACCGTGCCTCACGCCGTCCGACGACGGCACGCTCGACGGCTTCGTACTCGACGAAGCCGAGGTCATCTACTGGGGTCTTTGTCCCGATTGCTCGATTTCGCAAGTTTCCCGATCACAACCGTGATCGCAGCCCGATAACCACCGGAAGGAAGATTGTGACATCCGACGCTCGCCCGCCGCATTCAGCGGAGAAGACCCAAAGCACCAGCGAGAGTGAAAACCCGGTAATCCCCTCCCCGACCCCGAAGGCGCACGCCCCGCTCAAAAACCAGGACTGGTGGCCCAACCAGGTCGACGTCTCGGTGTTGCACGCCCAAGACGTCAAGGCCAACCCGTTGGGCGCTGACTTCAACTACCGCGAGGAGGTCAAGAAGCTCGACTTCGACGCGGTCAAGCGCGACCTCGCCGAGCTGATGACCACGTCGCAGGACTGGTGGCCCGCCGACTACGGCCACTACGGCGGCTTGTTCATCCGGATGAGCTGGCACTCTGCGGGCACCTATCGGATCCACGACGGCCGCGGCGGCGGTGGTCAGGGCGCCCAGCGCTTCGCCCCGATCAACAGCTGGCCGGACAACAATGGCCTGGACAAGGCCCGCCGGCTGTTGTGGCCGATCAAGCAGAAGTACGGCCGCAAGCTGTCGTGGGCCGACCTGCTGGTGCTGGCCGGCAACGTCGCGCTGGAGTCGATGGGCTTCAAGACCGCCGGCTTCGCGTTCGGCCGCGAGGACATCTGGGAGCCCGAGGAGACCCTGTGGGGCTTCGAGGACACCTGGCTGGGCACCGACAAGCGCTACTCCGGCGAACGTGAACTGGCCGAGCCGTTCGGCGCGACGACAATGGGCCTGATCTACGTCAACCCGGAGGGCCCCGAAGGTGAGCCCGATCCGATCAAGGCCGCGATCGACATCCGCGAGACGTTCGGCCGCATGGCGATGAACGATGAGGAGACCGCCGCGCTGATCGTCGGCGGCCACACCTTCGGCAAGACCCACGGCGCCGGCGACGCCGACCTGGTCGGCCCGGAACCCGAAGCTGCGCCCATCGAGCAGCAGGGGCTGGGCTGGAAGAGCGCCTACGGCTCGGGCAAGGGCGCCGACGCGGTGGTCAGTGGTCTCGAGGTGGTCTGGACGCCCACCCCGACCAAGTGGGACAACAGCTTCCTGGAAACCCTGTACGGCTACGAGTGGGAGCTGACGAAGAGCCCCGCCGGGGCCTGGCAGTACGTCGCCAAGGACGCCGAGGACGTCATCCCCGAACCGCACGACCCCACCAAGAAGCGCAAGCCCTACATGCTGGTGACCGACGTGTCGATGCGGGTCAGCCCGATCTACGCCGACATCACCCGGCGTTGGCTCGACCATCCGGAGGAACTGGCCGAAGCGTTCGCCAAGGCGTGGTTCAAGCTGCTGCACCGCGACATGGGTCCGGCGTCGCGATACGTGGGACCGTGGGCTCCCAGCGAAACCTACGTCTGGCAGGACCCGGTGCCTGCCGTCGACCATGAGTTGGTCGACGACGCCGACATCGCTGCGCTGAAGGCGAAGGTGCTGGAGTCGGGTCTGTCTGGCACCCAGTTGATCAAGACGGCGTGGGCGTCGGCGGCCAGCTTCCGCGGCACCGACAAGCGCGGCGGCGCCAATGGTGCCCGGATCCGGTTGGAACCGCAGAAGAACTGGGACGTCAACGAGCCTGCCGAGCTGGCCAAGGTGCTGCCGGTGCTCGAGAAGATCCAGCAGGACTTCAACGGCTCCGCATCGGGCGGCAAGAAGATCTCACTGGCCGACCTGATCGTGCTCGCGGGTTCCGCGGCGGTCGAAAAGGCCGCCAAGGACGCCGGATTCGACGTCACGGTGCCGTTCGCGCCGGGTCGCACCGACGCCTCGCAGGAGCAGACCGACGTCGAGTCGTTCGCCGTCATCGAGCCGCGGGCCGACGGGTTCCGCAACTACATTCGGCCCAATGAGAAGACCCAGGTCGAACGGCTTCTGGTGGACCGGGCGTACATGCTCAACCTGACCGCTCCGGAGATGACGGCGCTCATCGGCGGCCTGCGCGTGCTGGGCGCCAATTTCGGCGGCACCAAGCACGGCGTGCTCACCGACCGGCCCGGCGTGCTGACGAACGACTTCTTCGTCAACCTGCTCGACATGCGCACGGAATGGAAGGGCGGACAGGCCGAGAACGTCTACGAGGGTGTGGACCGGGCCACCGGCCAGCCCAAGTGGACCGCGACCGCCAACGACCTGGTGTTCGGTTCGCACTCGCAGCTGCGGGCGCTGGCCGAGGTCTACGCGCAGGACGACTGCAAGCAGAAGTTCGTGGACGACTTCGTTGCCGCCTGGACCAAGGTGATGAACAACGATCGGTTCGACCTGCACCAGTAACACCGGTGTTTGGCCGACAATAGCTGGGTGCGACACCCCGCGGGCTCAGCTGGCTCGCGGGGTGCCGTGCAATTGGCGCATCGTCCGTTTCTGCTGCTGTCGATCCGCGGTGAAGACGAAGCCGCCGACGACGAATACCTGGCGATGATGCGTTTCGGTGGCCTGGACACCACAAGCCTGCACCGGATCCGGCTGACCCACCGGCCGCTGGGGCCCGTCGACCTCGCCGACTGGTCGGGCGTCATCCTCGGCGGCGGACCCTACAACGTCAGCGATCCGGCCGATACCAAATCGGCCGTGCAACAACGCGCCGAGTCGGAACTGCTGGCGTTGATCGCGCGCATGGTGGAACAGGATTTTCCGTTCCTTGGATGCTGTTACGGCGTCGGCACGCTCGGCACCCTCATCGGCGCGACCATCGACCGCACCTACACCGAACCGGTCGGCGGAATGCGGATCACCGTCACCGAGGAGGGCCGCGACGATCCGCTGTTTGCCGATCTGCCAGAGGCTTTCGACGCCTACGGCGGACACAAGGAGGCCGCCGCGCAGCTTCCTCCGGATACCGCGTGCCTGGCGTCGTCACCGGATTGTCCGGTCCAGGCGTTCCGCGTCGGCCAGAACGTCTACGCCACACAGTTCCATCCCGAACTCGACATCGGCGGTATCTTCACCCGTATCACCGTTTACAAGAACCACGGTTACTTCGCGCCGGAATCCGCAGAAGCATTGAAAGAAGCTGCGCGACAATGGGATGTGCAACACCCGCCGACCATCCTGCGGCGGTTCGTCGAGCGGTACACTCGGCCGGCATGATGCTTGCACAGCCGCTCGAATTACCCTGTGGCACAGTGCTGCCGAACCGTGTCGCGAAGGCGGCGATGAGTGAGCAGCTGGCGACGCTCACCGGTAAACCCACCCGCGCACACGTGCGGCTGTATGACACCTGGGCGCGCAGCGGATGCGGGCTGGTGGTCACCGGCAACGTGATAGTCGACCGCGCCGCGGTCTCCGAGCCGCGCCAGGTCGTGGTCGAGGACGAGCGAGACATCTCGACGCTGCGGGCCTGGGCGGCTGCCGCCCGCTCCGGCGGCGCGCAGTGCTGGGTGCAGCTCAACCACGCCGGGCGCCAGATACCCCGCAGTTTGTCCAGCCGCCCGGTTGCGCCGTCCGCGCAGGAGATGACGAGCCTGCGCGGTGGCTTCGCGCGGCCACGAGCGTTGACCATCTCCGAAATCGCGGGTTTGGTGCAGCGTTTCGCGCGCAGCGCGCAGATCGCTGTGCACGCCGGCTTCGACGAGGAGGAGTCGATGGCAGTCGTCGACAGCCTCGGCGATGCGGGTGTCGATCTGCTGGAGATATCGGGCGGCACGTTCGAGTCGACCGCGATGATGACCGGGGCGGCGGAGTCCACCCGCGCGCGGGAAGCCTATTTTCTCGACTACGCCGAACGCGTGCGGGCACGCGCACGTATGCCGTTGATGCTGACCGGAGGTCTGCGAAGCGCCGCGGCGATGGAGGCCGCGCTGCATTCCGGAGCCATCGACGTATGCGGTGAGCACGGCACGACCGCGGCGGGGCCGCATTCCTCGGTTCGCCGGCGCGGCCGAAACCATCTGGTACACCGAGCAGATCCACCGCATCAGCCGGGGCCGCTCCCCCAGATCAGGTCGCAACGTGGAAGCCGCGATGACCACATATTTTGCGGCAAGTACGCTCGACGCGCTGGTGCGTCGCGTCTTGGTCCGTTAGTCCCCCGCGTCGGCGGGGAATGCCTGTGTCCATGGAGACAGCCGAATACGCTCCGGGCCGGCAGGTCGATCTCTGGGGCGAGCAAGCACAACGCACCGTTCTCATGTGGCACGGGGCGCAGACCGACGCCCGCGAGACGATGCGGCCGCTCGCGCAACGGGTGGCGGACCGCGGCTTCGCGGTGGTGGTGCCCGACTGGAATTCGCAGACCGACGACCGTGGTCGCGCCGATCTGTTGGGCTCGCTCGAGTTTGCACGCGGTCGCTGCGCGGACCCCGACGCGCTGGTGTTGGTCGGATGGTCGTTGGGCGGGCTCGCCGCGGCCGGGGCGACGATCCATGCCGGCGCGCTTGGCGTGCGGTTCACGCGCACCGTCTGCCTGGCTGGTGCGTTCGTGGTGGCCGACCCGATCTCGGGAGAAGCCTTACCCACCGATCTGTCCGGATATAACCCTTCACCTATCACGCTGCTGCATGGCATCGGTGACCACATCGTTCCGGTGACAGTCAGCCGCGACTTCGCGGAAACGCTGCGCACCAACGAGTGGCCTGTCGAACTGGTCGAACTCGACACCGACCATGCGGCGATTGCCGGCGCGGCCCACGATGCCCTCGCCGATCGCTATATACCGGCCGAAAATCCGCAGGCGTTGGCCGTCGCCGATGACGTCGCTGCGCGAATTGTGCAGTGAGCGGTTAGAGTTCGGAAGCCCTGGTGGAGGCGGTGACGCGCTCCGCTATGGTGCCCAGCGCGTCGGAGGCGACGATGTCGCTGCCGATCCGGTGTGCCGCTGCGCGGTAGGACGATTCGCTGAGCACTTCCGACACCGCCGCTCTAATCTGCGTGGACGTCGGCGTCGCGGTGCCGAGGTTGACGCCGGCACCCGAGTAGGCCACCCGGGCGGCCACTTCCGCCTTGTCAGACGTCTCCCCCGCGATGACCAGCGGAATGCCTTGGCGCAGCGCATGATGCACACCACCGTAGCCGCCGTTGGTCACGACCGCGTCGACGTGCGGCAGCAGCATCGAGTACGGGATCCAATCGGTCACGAACGCGTTTCGCGGAAGGTCTGCGGTCATGGTTTGGTCAACGGGCCGGCCTGTGGTTGCGACAACAGCGATGTTCATGCCGTCGAACGCCCGCAGCGTGGGGCGGATCAACTGGTTGATGTTCCGGTTGTCGAAAGTGCCCTGGGTGACGTGGACGACGGTCGGTGCCGCGACGATCTCATTCCACCACGGCGGCGGCTCGAAATGCTCGGAGCTGTCCGGTATCACCGGTCCGACGAAGTCGATGTTGACGGGCAGGTCGCTGCGGGGGTATTCGAATCCGCGTACGGTCAGCTGGAGCAGCCGGTCAGCCAGCCGGGGCCAGTCCGTGAGCGGTACGGGCAGCGGTGGTGTGCCGCAGCGCGCGAGTGCGTCGTTCAGGTCGGCGGAAATGCCGCGCAGGAGGAACTTCCGGACCACGTCGTTCATCGGTTGGTAGTCCGTTCCTGGCTGTGGTTGCCACGCCATTCCGAAGGGCGGGGTGTCGGCGCTAGTCAGGGTGAGAGGCCCGACGCCGACGGCCAGAATCTGCGGACGCGGCCGCTCGCCGAGCACCAGGGGCAGCACCCCGGTGAAGGTCAGATCGGCGAGCACCGTATCGACCGGGCCTTGCTCCAACACCCGGTTGAGCGTGGAAAACTGGGCGGTCAACGGCTCGACAAAAGTCGACCGCATCTCGGCAATGCCAAGCAAATAGCGGCGCAACAGCTTCGGTGTACGCAGCACCCACGGCGAAGGCAGGTCGTCGATGAGCCCCGACCGGTCGAGCGCCTGCAGTGACAGCCCGGCGCGGCGAACGACGTCGCCGAACTCGGAGCCGGTGATGACAATGACGTCGTGACCGTGGTCTTTGAGGTGTGTGCCGATACGCAACATCGGGACCACATGTCCGGCCAGCGGACTGGCGGCTACCACGATTCGACCCAAGACCTCGCCTTTCGACTGCCTACGGATTACCAAGGTCATGCGGACTCAAACGTGACTTCGATCAAGTGTTGACCTCAACAGCGGTTGAGATTGCAGGCTGGGAAGCATGAGTAACACATTGACACGCATCCGTGATGATCTGTTCCAGACGCGAATGGATTCGCCGTTCCCCGGTTTGACCACGCACGCCTACTTGTGGCGTCGGACCACCGGCAACGTGTTGTTCTACAACCCCGCCACCGACGCGGAGTTCGACGCGCTCGACGCGCTTGGCGGGGTGAGCGAGCAGTACCTTTCCCATCTCGACGAGGCAGGACCGAACCTCGTCGGAATCTCGGAGCGCTTCGGCCGGCGGTTGCACGCTCCTGCGGCCGAAGTCGACGACATCTCCAAGCATGATCGCGTCGACGTCGCGGTGCGCGCGGTACGGCACGTGGATGACAACGATGTGGAAGTACTTCCGACACCGGGACATTCAGCCGGAAGTACCTGCTATCTGGTGACCGGTAGTGGTGGCGAGAAGTACCTTTTCACCGGTGACACGATGTTTCCGACCGACGCGGGCACCTGGTCCACCTTCGTGGTGCCGGGGCGGGGAGATCCTGCCGCCATGCGCGACAGCCTCAAGCTGCTGGACAGTGTCAGCCCTGATCTGGTGATCTCCAGTGCGTTTGGCGGTGACGAGGCGTTCGAGACGGTCGACCGGGCTCGCTGGTCGGAGTGTGTTGCGCAGGCGTTGGCCAGCGTGCCGTCCTAGCGATTTGACCTACGACTCACCGGTGCCCGTATCGTGCCAGATCCACCACTCATATGGCGCGGACTGTGGGTACCCCTCGGGCGAATCTTCCCAGTCCTCCTGCCGCCCAAGGGCAGTCATGTCGAGAAGGCTCCAGGTGTTGACGAACACTTCGTCGCCGCGGCCGTCGATGCAGTAGGAACGGAAGATCCGATCGCTGTCGTCACGAATGAATGCGTTGGTGGCGTGGTACTCGTCGCATCCGAATTCCTTGTCGAAATCGTCGGTGATCGTGAACCACGGGTGGCGCCAGCCCATCTTTGACGTCATCCGCGTGAGGTCAGATTGGGAGGCGCGCGACACGTATACGAACGTGGTGTCCCGCGCATTGAGGTGAGCGAGGTTCGGCACATGGTCGGCCATCAACGAGCAACCAACGCAGCCGTGTTCGGGCCAGTCGCCGGTGCCGGGTTCGATGAACGCACGGTAGACGATCAGTTGGCGGCGGCCGTCGAACAAATCGAGAAGGCTCACTGTGCCGTCGGGGCCGTCGAACAGGTACTCCCTGTCCACGGCCATCCACGGCATCCTGCGCCGCTTCGCAGCGAGGGCATCCCGGGCCCGCTGAACCTCCTTCTCGTCGACGAGCATCTCCCGGCGCGCAGCCTCCCACTCCTGCGCCGTCACGATGGGTGGTGTGTTCATCGCGATTCCTCCTCCAAACCACTCTTGAGGTTGGCCAGCTTCCACGGCCATCCGCCCGAGATCAGCTCGCGCACAGTGCTTTCCGGCGGGAAGGCGTCGTGGATGACGGTCAGCTTGACCATGCCATTATCGACCGGTTCAATGTCGAACGACACCCGGGACCGTTTTTCGGCCGCCGCCTTTGCAATCGTCTCTTCGTCCAGTCCCACCGCGGTCAGTTCGGGTACGAATGTGTGGAAGGTGAAGACCAGCCTGCGATAGGGCTCGGATTCGAGGATGACCTGATCCGGGTGCTCGATCTCGAGATTGCGGTCAGCCCATACGTAACGCGAGCCCTTCTCGAAATCCGACACCAAGGCATGGCCCATATATCGGTGTGAGAATGCCGGGTCGGTGACTGCTCGCCACAGTCGTTCGGGGGTGGTGCGGATGTAGGTCGTGTAAACGAATTCGGCGCTGCCCATCGGTTGGGTCTCCAATGCTGTCTTGAGGTCGGCGAGCGTCTGCACCCGCGAGCGGTCGTACTGGTTGATCCAGCGGTCGGCGATGGCGTTGATGGGTGCGGCGTTGAGGTAGTGCAGCTTTTCCCGGCCCCGCCACATGGTGGTGATCAGCTTCGCGTCCTCCAGCACCGCCAGGTGCTTGCTCACCGACTGTCGCGCCATCGACAGACCCGCGCACAGACCGCGCAGGGTTTGCCCATTGCGGGCGTTCAAGCTGTCGAGCAGGCGACGCCGGTTGGGGTCGGCGAGCGCCCGGAATACCTCATCCATCATTGCCATCATCTGCTATAGGCAGCCGGATGGCTGCATATATCACAGTAGGCAGCCGCGTGGCTGCATGTCAATGCTCAACGATGTGGCAGGCTCGGGCTCGTGGACCTTCCGCAGCCCGACGCCGATCTTCCGCACCTGGCCGACGTGGTGCCGTCAGTGCTCGCCGCGATGGGTGTAGAGGGGTTTGACCACCGCATTGGCCTGCGCGACGACATCGCCGGGGCGTGTGTGCTGCTGATCGACGGGCTGGGTGCGCAACTGCTCGATGCCCACGTGGCCGACGCCCCCGTGCTGGCCGGTCTGCGAGGCCAAACGTTGCAGGTCGGATTTCCGTCGACGACGGTGGCCGGGCTTGCGGCGTTGGGCACCGGCTGCCGCTCCGGTGAGCACGGCCTGGTCGGCTACTCGTTCCGGCTGCCCGACGTCGGGCTCATCAACCCGCTGCGGTGGCGACCGCACCCCTGGGGCAACGACCTTCGCGGTGACGTGCCGCCCGAGGACGTGCAACCGCACCCCACCGTCTTCGAGCGAGCCACGTCGGCAGGCGTCGCGGTCAACATCATCTCCGGCGCGGAGTTCACCAACTCGGGTATGACCCGGGCTGCGCTGCGGGGCGGTCGGTACGTCGGCGTCCAAGCGCTCGGCGACCTGGCGTCGAACATCCGAGAAACCTTGGCCGCCAACGGGTTCTGCTACGGCTACCACAGCGAACTCGACCTTCTGGGTCATCTGTACGGTCCGGGGTCGCAGGCATGGCGGATGCAGTTGCGCCACGTCGACCGGCTGGTCGAGTCGATCCTCGAGGAGATGCCGGCCGGCGGATTGCTGGCCGTCGTGGCCGATCACGGCATGGTCAGTGCGCAGCCCGCCGACATCGTCGACATCGATGACCACGATGCGCTGCTCGACGGTGTGGCGGCCGTCGGTGGCGAGCCGCGTGCACGGCACGTGTACGTCGACGACGGCGCGCTGGACGACGTGCTCGCAGCTTGGCAGGAGGTGCTGGCCGATCGAGCTTGGGCGGTATCTCGCGACCAGGCGATCGACGCCGGGTGGTTCGGTGAGCACGTCAGCGACACGGTCAGGCCACGAATCGGTGACGTGGTGGCCGCTGCGCGCCACTCCGCCGTCATGGTTCGGCGTGACGTTGAGCCGATGGAGTCGTCACTGATCGGCCATCACGGCTCGTTGACCTTTGCTGAACAGGTCGTGCCGCTGCTGCTCGCGTACGGCTGAGATACGCAGTGTGTCAGCGTGTTTAGTGCACTAGGCGTTGTTTACAATGTAATTCGCTTGGCGGAGCTATCGTTTGGTGATCCAGTGCTGTAGATCCTCGAAAGGCTGCTACCGTCAACACTATTCGTGAACCGCGCGATAGTTGTAACCGGTTGTGAATGCCGTCACAGATTTTGCAGCGGCGCAAAATGCTCTGTTAACGTCCGACCGCGTGTTTGCTATCGCGACGCTGCTGACACTTGTGAACCAGGTGTCGGGCACGCCGTACGTCACGGGCGGGGACTCTCCTGCCGGTACGGACTGCTCGGGCCTGGTCTCTTGGGTCGCCAACGCAGCAACCGGACGACCGATCTATGGAGATCGGTTCCACACCGGAAACATCGAGAACGCCCTGCTGGCGCGTGGCTTTCAACCCGGCACGCAGCCCGGTGCCCTGGTAGTCGGCTGGAACAGCGGCCACACCGCGGTGACACTGCCGGATGGCACTCCGGTTTCCGCCGGTGAAGGCGGCGGAGTGAAGATTGGCGGCGGGGGCGCCTACCAAGAGCAGTTCACCCGCCACATGTTCTTGCCGATGCCGCCCGAACAACCGGTTCCTCCCGGCGCGCCGCCGGCGCCGGTGGTGCAGATGGGTGGCATGCCGCCGCCTCCGCCTCCCCCGGGCATGGCACCCCCGCCGCCTCCGCCACCCGCGGACCCGTTCGCGCCGGCGCCACCGCCGCCTCCGCCCGGGATGCCGCCGGCCTGACCGCGACGCTCGCCCAGATAACCTCTGCGGCGTGATCGTCCTGCTGCCGCCCTCGGAGACCAAGCGCGTCGGGGGCGACGGGCCGCCACTGCGGCTCGACGCATTGAGTTGTCCCGAACTGACGCCGATGCGTACCACATTGCTCGATGAGCTGGTGGAACTCGCCCACGATCGCCCGGCGTCCCGGAAGGCGCTCGGGTTGTCGGCCAAGCAGGATGCCGAAATCGATCGCAACGCCGAGTTGCGCACAGCGGCCACCCTGCCCGCGATCCATCGCTACACCGGCGTGCTTTACGACGCACTTGACATCGGATCGCTGCGCGGCGCGCCCGCCGCACGCGCCCGCGATCGGCTGTTTATCGGTTCTGCGTTGTTCGGACTGTTGCGTGCGGACGATCCCGTCCCCGCCTACCGGCTGTCGGCGGGCTCGAAGCTGCCGGGACAGCCCACGTTGGCCGCTCGGTGGCGGCCTCTGCTGGAACCGACGCTGGCTCGGCTGGCCGAGAACCAGTTGGTGGTCGATTTGCGGTCGGGCTCATACGCATCGCTCGGCAGGCTCACTGCGGCCGTCCGCGTCGACGTCGTCGCAGAAGACGCCGCCGGCAACCGCAAGGTGGTCACCCACTTCAACAAGGCCCACAAGGGCAGGCTGGCCCGCGTACTCGCGTCCTCCCGGGCCGAACCCGACAACGCCGCCGCCGTCGCAACGATCGCCCGACGCGCCGGCATGCGGGTGGAGCGTGCAGGCAACGACCTCACCGTCGTCGCAGGCTGAGACCGCCTTCCGAAATTTGTCGGTGGCGGGTTTTATTGTCGGGTCATGTTCGATGCGACGGCGCTGGCGGCGGTGGACCCGCACGCCGATGAAGCTGTATTGGTCGAACGGATCGCGGAGTTGGAGCAGATGAAGTCGGCTGCGGCGGCCGGTCAGGCTCGCGCTGCGGCATTATTGGACGCCAAGCGCCGGGCCCGCGAGGCGGCCGCCGGAGTGCCTAAGGCCAAGCAGGGCCGCGGGGTGGCCAGCGAGGTGGCGCTGGCACGGCGTGATTCCCCGTCGTGCGGCAACCGGCATCTGGGGTTGGCCAAGGCGTTGGTCCATGAGATGCCGTACACGCTGGCCGCGTTGGAGTGTGGTGCGCTTTCGGAGTGGCGCGCAACCGTGATCGTTCGCGAGTCAGCCTGTTTGACGGTTGAAGATCGCCGGGCCTTGGACGCCGAGATGTGCGCCGATATCGCCGGCCTCGACGGTATGGGCGATTCGCGGGTGGAGTCCGAGGCCAAAAGCATTGCCTACCGGCTTGATCCGCAAGCTGTAGTGGAGCGCGCCGCCAAAGCCGAGAAGGACCGCTCGGTGAGCATCCGCCCAGCCCCCGACACCATGACCTATGTGACGGCGTTGTTGCCGGTCGCGGTGGGGGTGGCGGTGTATGCGGCGCTCAAACACGCTGCGGACACGACCTTTGATGGGCGCTCGCGCGGACAGGTGATGGCCGACACGCTCGTGGAGCGTGTCACCGGGCGCCCTGCCGAGCAGGCCGAGCCGGTGGCGGTCAACCTGGTCATGAGTGACCAGAGCCTGTTGGGTGATGATGAGCATCCGGCGGTGGTGGACGGTTATGGGCCGATTCCGGCGGCGGTGGCGCGCAAACTGGTGCTGGCCTCCATCGCCGACAAGCGCTCGAAGGCCACCCTGCGGCGGTTGTATCGGCACCCGAAGTCGGGGGCGTTGGTGGCGATGGAGTCGCGCACGCGGCGGTTTCCCAAGGCATTGGCGCTGTTTATCGGCTTGCGCGACCAGCGATGTCGCACCCCGTATTGTGATGCCCCGATTCGACACCGCGACCATGCGGTGCCGCATCACAGGGGCGGGCCCACCAGCCGAGTGAACGGAGTGGGGATGTGTGAACGGTGCAATTACGTCAAGGAAGCCCCGGGCTGGCAAGTCAACACCCGTGAGGTCGACGGTGTCCATGAGGCTGAATTCATCACTCCGACCGGGGCGACGTATCACTCCGCGGCACCACCGCCGCCGGGTCCTCCACGAATTGAGGTCAGCGAGCTCGAGATGCGCATCGGCATCGAACTCGCCAACCTGCACGCCGCCTAGATGCTGGCGATCAGGTCAGTGGTGTAGAACTCGGCGGGGGTCTGCGAGAAGGCGTCCGGACGGGTGACGAACACCCACACGCCTGTGGCGCCCGGTTCGATCGCATCCGACAGCGTCACCGCGCCAGCGCCCACCCCATCGGTGTGCAAGGTCGCCTGTGCGACGCCGGGATCG
Source organism: Mycolicibacterium sp. XJ2546 (assembly GCF_053483195.1). Classification (NCBI taxonomy): domain Bacteria; kingdom Bacillati; phylum Actinomycetota; class Actinomycetes; order Mycobacteriales; family Mycobacteriaceae; genus Mycobacterium; species Mycolicibacterium sp. XJ2546. The sequence goes on from NZ_JBEFRW010000011.1 coordinate 81,805, forward strand.
TTGCCCCAGCACGGCGCCGACGATGGCCGTGGCGTCTGGATCAGCCGCACCTGGTAGGGAGTGTTGGGGATTGCCAGCACCAGCTGGACGTCAGCGGTCACCCCGGACCCGTCCGAACGGACATTGGCGGTAGGTCTGCCCTGGCCCGTCGGGCCGTTGTAGTTCGTTTCGCTGAAGTCGCACCGACGCAGCACCTGGGAGAACGGCATGAACGTGCCATCTGCAGCCCCCGCCGTGCCGGCACCAGTAGTCAGTGCAGGCGCCAGCGGCGCCGCGACAACAGCTGCCGCCGCCATGATCACAACCCGAGTCAATTTCTGCACGTCACTACGTTAAACCACCCGCGAGTCCAGGGGCATAGTGTTGAACCCATGTCGGTGGTGCCGGACCTGGACGGCGTGCGCAGACACCTGGGACGCAGTTTGTTCAGCATGGTCGCCGGCCCCGAAGGCCCAGCCAACCGCGCACAGATCCATGACACCCCAGGCCCGCGCTGGTTCGACGAGGACCGCCCGATCCGACGTGTGCACGCCGACGCGTCCATGTTCGTCGGCGGATTGCGGGTGTCGCCGACCACTCCGACTACCGGTCCGACCCGTGGGGCCGCCTGCAGCGAACCAGTACCTTCCTCGCCGTCACCACGTTCGGTCCCGCCGCCGACGCCCAGCGTGCGGTGGACCGGGTGCGCGGCATCCATCAGCGGGTACGCGGCACCGCCCCCGACGGGCGGACGTATCACGCCGTCGACCCACACCTGCTGGAGTGGGTGCACATCGCCGAGACGGACAGCTTTCTGCTCGCCCACCAACTCTATGGTGCGGCGCCGCTCGACCAACGCGGCCGCGACGACTATGTGGCCGACACCGCCCGCGTCGCCGCCGCACTCGGGGTGCCCGACCCGCCACGCACCGAAAGCCAACTGGTCCAACGGGTCCAGGATTACCGCCCCGAGCTGCGCGGCACCACCGCCGCCCGCGACGCCGCCCGGTTCTTGCTGTTGACTCCCCCGTTACCGCTCGTGGCGCGCGCACCCTACGGCGTGCTGGCAGCGACGGCGGTGTCGATGCTGCCGCCGTGGGCGCGCAAACCGTTGCTGCTGCCCTACTTTCCTCCGATCGAATCGACCGTGATCCGAATGTCCGGCCGCATTCTCGTCGGCGGTATCCGCTGGGCGCTCAGCGCCGGCCGTTGACGGTTACTCCCGGCACTCGACGACGTCGTAGCCGCCGTCGGCATAGCGCGACCGGATCCGCTTCTTGTCGAACTTGCCGACGCTGGTCTTGGGCACCTCGTCGATAAACGTCCACCACTCCGGTAACCAGAATCGGGCAACCTTGTCGCACAGATGATCTCGCAGCTCCTGCGGCGTCAGCGACTCACCCTCCTGCACGACGACGGCCGCCAGCGGGCGCTCCTGCCACCGCTCGTCGGGCACCGCCACCACGGCCGCCTCCCGCACTGCCGGATGATCGGCGATGCGCAACTCCAGTTCCACTGAGGAGATCCACTCCCCGCCGGACTTGATGACGTCCTTGGCGCGGTCGGTGAGGGTAATGAAGCCCTGCGGGTCGATGCGGCCGACATCTCCGGTGCGCAGCCAGCCGTCGTCGAACTTCTCCGGATCGGCATTGAGGTAATAGGAGCCGGTGATCCACGGCCCGCGGATCTCGATCTCCCCGACGGCCTTTCCGTCGTTGGGCAATACGTCGCCGTTGTCGTCGACCAGTCGCGTCTCCACCCCGCACATCACCCGCCCTGCCGAGGCGCGCAACGTCCAGTGGTCGGCTCCGGTGACCTCCGGCGGCGGGGTGGCCACCGCGGCCAACGGTGACGTCTCGGTCATACCCCAGCCCTGGCGGATCATCACGCCGTAGTGCTCCTGGTATTCCTTCATCATCCCGAGCGGAACCGCCGAACCGCCACAGACGACCAGTCGCAGCGACGAGATGTCGCGGCCGGGGTTGGCGTGCAGGTACTGCAGTACGTCGTTCCAGATGGTCGGAACGGCAGCCGAGACCGTCGGGCGGTGGCGTTCGATCATGTCGACCAGCGGAGCAGCCTGCAGAAACCGGTCAGGCAACAGCAGGTCGGCGCCCGCCATCACCGCTGCATACGGCTGCCCCCACGCGTTGGCGTGAAACATCGGCACCACCGGCAGCACCCGGTCCCCGTCGGCCAGGCCGACGGCGTTGGCCGCACACACCGCCATCGAATGCAAATAGCTCGAACGGTGGCTGTACACCACGCCTTTCGGCTTTCCGGTGGTGCCGCTGGTGTAACACATTGCGGCAGCGCTTTTCTCGTCGAGTTCGGGCCAGTCGTAGGTGATCGGCTGGCCTTCGATCAGGGCGTCGTAGCGGACCACGTTGCACCCGGACTCCTCGAGCGGGCCCAGATCGCCCTCGCCCACGGCGACCACGGTGTGCACCGACGTCATCTCCGGCAACATGGGCGCGAGCAACGGGGCCAGCGACATATCAACCAGCACAACCGAATCCTCGGCCTGGTTGGCGATGAACGTGAGCTGGTCAGCCGTCAGCCGGATGTTGAGCGTGTGCAGTACCGCACCCATACACGGTGCGGCGAAGTACGCCTCGAGGTGTTCCTGGTTGTTCCACTGAAACGTCGCCACCCGCTGGCCGGGCGTGACGCCCAGTTCCCGCAGCCCGTGGGCGAGCTGGGCCACCCGCGTCCCCAACTCGCCGAAGCTGATCTCGCGGTGACCGTCAGAGGTCGCCGTGATGACCTTGCGGCCCGAGTAGAACCCGGTTCCGTGCCGCAGGATCCCGGTAACCGTCAATGGAAAGTCTTGCATCGTACTGTCCATGAACCACTCCCATTAACAGGTGCCGGCGCCCGATGAGCGCCATGATGGTCGATGCCGCAGCCATTCGGCGGGAAACGAAAAAAGGCGTATCACCGCGCCGCATTCCCCTACCGTTTCAGGCGTGGAAGCACACCCGGCAAAAGCCCCCGATCTGATCCCGGTCGAGGCACTGCGCTCAGGTGACCCCATCACCGACGTCAACGGTGGCGGTCAGCATTACAAGGTGTTGGAATCCAAGGTCCTCGGCGAAGGCTGTGTGGTCCTGGAACTGGAATCCAAGGTCGACGACCAGTTTCGGGTGATCGAAATGTCGTTCCCCGCCGGATATCAGATGGGTAGGTCGCCCCGGCACTTCTGGTAGTTGCGCCGGTGCGACGCACACATGATTAGCTCAGCAAGTCGACACCGATGGGAGCGCGCATGCTGCGAGATATCCGTGAGCTGACCGATTCGCCGGGAGAGTACGCCGCCGAACTGCGTCGCCGCTGGGGCGGCCTGCTGAGCTACCGCTACATCGGTCGCCGCTACGCGCAGATGGACCTCGGCCCCGAGGACAACACCGTCACGCTGCGCCGCGACATGCGCAACACCACAGGCGGGCTGCTGTTCGCGGTGCTGGGCATCTGCGCGCCGGAGAGCGGCCACATGTCGGATCTGGAGGCGGTGCCCAACCCGGTCATCCATTCGTGTCAGATCCTCGACCCCGGCCGCGACGTCGCACGCATCGAGATCATCTCCGAGGAACTTCGGCGCGGCCGCCAGATGGGGTACAGCCGGGCGACGATCGTCGACGCCGAGAACCGCGACCGGGTGCTCGCGCTCATCGAGGGCCAGGGCGTCAGCATCGGCACACCGCCCGAAGGCCTGCAGAAGATGGAGGCCAACCCGCTGGAGGTCGTCGACTCCCCCGACCTGCCTGCGTTGTGGCAGGTCTTCGGCGGGTTCCGCAGGGACGACGGCAACTGGGGGCTGCCCGAACTCGCCGTCGAGGTCGCCTCGCCGGACGCAGCCCTGCACATCGGTCCGCAGTTCGTCATGCTCGAGACGGCCGCCATCGACGCGGCGGCGACGTTCGCGGGCACCGACCGGATCCAGGGCGTGTCGAACCACGTCATGTTCATGGCCCGCGGAAAAGCAGGCCCGTTCCGCCTGGAGACCGAACCCATATCCGGCCCCGACGGCATGGTCGCCGTGCGCGTGCACATGTACGACGAAGGGTTCGAGGACCGGCTCACCACCGTGGGCTCCTATCAGTTCCGGGTGGTGTAGCCGCAGGCCAGCTGTGGACCGTGAGACACTTTCGGCATGGCTGTCGCAATCGCCCGCCCCAAGCTCGAGGGCAGCATCGCCGTCGGTGACAACCGGCGCATCGGGTTCGCCGAATTCGGCGATCCACGGGGCCGCCCCGTCTTCTGGCTGCACGGAACGCCCGGCGCGCGTCGGCAGATCCCGATGGAGGCCCGGGTCTATGCGGAGCGTGAAGCGATCCGGCTGATCGGCCTCGATCGGCCCGGCATCGGCTCGTCCACCCCGCACCAGTACGACTGCGTGATTGCCGTCGCCGACGACCTGCGCATCATCGCCGACACACTCGGCATCGACAAGATGATCGTGATCGGCTTGTCCGGCGGCGGTCCCTACACGCTGGCCGCCGCGGCGGCGCTACCGGACCGCGTCGTGGCCGCCGGTGTCATCGGCGGTGTGGCCCCGACAGTGGGCGTCGACGCCATCTCCGGTGGGTTGATGGGCAACGTCGGCACTCGCGTGGCGCCGCTGCTGCAGATCGCCGGCGCCCCGATCGGCGTGGTGGCCAGCGCGCTGATCCGGGTGATCAAGCCGGTCGCCGAGCCCATCGCCGACCTGTACGGCCGGGTGTCGCCGGAGGCCGACCGGCGTCTGCTGGCTCGCCCCGAGGTCAAGGCGATGTTCCTCGACGACATCCTCCACGGCAGCCGCAAGCAGATGGCCGCCCCGTTCTCCGACATCGTCACGTTCTCCCGGTACTGGGGCTTTACGCTCGCCGATATCCGGGTGCCGGTGCGGTGGTGGCACGGCGACGCCGACCACATCGTCCCGTACGAACACGGTCAGCACGTGGTGTCGAACCTGGCCGACGCCGAGCTCTACCCGATGCCCGGCGAGAGCCATCTCGCCGGTCTCGGGCGCGCCGAGGAGATCCTGCAGACCATGATGAAGGTCTGGGACGAGTACGCGGCTTAGCGTTTCAGCCAGCCCACGACCGTTTTGAGGTCGCGCGAGTAGGCCATCAGGACATCGTCCTGATACAGCGCGCCGCCGCTGATCGCGTCATCGCCCTGCCAGATCACGTGCACGCGCACCGGGCTGCGGGTGTAGTAGTCGACCCGGTCCGAGTCCCTGCGGTGCCATCCGGCCTCCGTGGCGAACTCGGATAGCTCCCCTCGTTCGACGATTGTCGTCATTAGGTATTCCTCCTGTGTCGCCCGGCGAGAGACGATACCCGCATGATTGAACTCGAGGTGCTTCAGGCCGATGTGACCAAACTCGACGTGGACGCGGTCACCAACGCGGCCAACACCGAGCTCCGGCACCGCGGCGGGGTGGCCGCCGCCATCGCCCGAGCCGGCGGCGACGAACTGCAACGGGAGTCGCGACAGAAGGCGCCGATCAGGCTCGGTGAGGCGGTCGAAACCACCGCTGGCGACATGCCGGCCCGCTACGTCATCCACGCCGCGACGATGGAGCTCGGCGGGCCCACCTCCGGGGAGATCATCGAGCGCGCCACCGGCTCCGCGCTGGCCAAGGCCGACGAACTCGGCTGCCGCTCTTTGGCTTTGGTGGCCTTCGGGACCGGCGTCGGCGGGTTCCCGCTCGAGGAGGCCGCGCGGCTGATGGTCGGTGTTGCGCGTCGCCACGAGCCGCAGAGCCTGCAGCGCGTCGTGTTCGCCGTCCACGGTGACGCCGCCGAACAGGCGTTTGCGGCCGAAGTGGAACGGGGCTAAACCACGTCGCTGCTCAATGTGCGGCGCAACAGATGCATGGCGACGGTGGTCGACCGTTCGCGTACATCCGCGCGGTCCCCCGGCAGCTGCAAGGTGCGCGTCACGATGCGGCCGTCGTGCATCTTGAGGCTGAAACAGACTGTTCCCACCGGCTTTTCGGCGGTACCGCCGCCGGGGCCCGCGATACCGGTGATCGCGACGGCGGTGTCAGCCCCGAAGCGGCGCAATGCGCCGTCGGCCATGGCTTCTGCGACCGGTTCCGACACCGCCCCGTGGGTTTCGATTAGTGTGGGGTCGACGCCGAGAAGTTCCGACTTGGCTTGGTTGGAGTAGGACACCACTCCCCCGGCGATGTAGGCCGATGAGCCGGCCCGATCGGTGAGGCGAGCCGCCAGCAGTCCGGCCGTGCACGATTCCGCGGTGGCCAGCCAACGCCCGGCCAGCAGGTCGGCGACTTGCTCGTCCACGGTGGAGCCGTCTTCGGAGAAGATCTCGTGGCCGTGGCGTTGCCGCAGCAGCGTCATCAGGTCCGCGTACGCGCCGGCCGCACCAGGTTCATAGCGCGTCACGATTTCGATCTCGCCGCGACGCAGGCAGGTGGTGATCTCGAGCCGGTCAAAACCGTCGACGCGCTGCTCGGCTTCGCGCAGTGTTTCGGCCAGCCCGGATTCCGGCAGCCCGAACATGCGGACCATTTCCTGGCGGTAGGCGGTGCGTGCCGCGATCGCCTCCTGCACGGCGGGTGTCTGTACCGCGGCCCGCCACATCGGCTGCAGTTCGCGCGGCGGGCCGGGTAGCACCACGACCGTCGGCTTACCGGGAACCACCACACCGGGTGCGGTGCCGACCGGGTCCAGCACGTGGGCACCATCGGGGATCAGAGCCTGTTTGCGGTTGGCCGCGTGCAGCGCCTCGGCGTTCACGTCCGGAAAGCGCGCCATCAGCCGCGCCACGATGTCGGCGACCATCGCCTCGACGCGGCTGTCCAGTTTGAGGTCGCGGCCGCAGAACCGGGCCACGGTTGCGACGGTCATGTCGTCGGCGGTCGGGCCGAGGCCGCCGCTCGTCACGATCAGGTCCACTCCTTCGGCGGCCAGGAACCGCAACTGGGCCTCGATGTCGCCGGGCCGGTCACCGCAGATCGTGATGTGCGCCAGCTCGACGCCGAGCTCGAGGAGACGGTCGGCGATCCAGGGGCCGTTGCGGTCCTGGATGCGGCCGGTGAGGACCTCGGTCCCGGTGACGACGATGCCCGCGCGTGCGCTCACGAGCTACGAGACTACGCACAACGGCGTCGGAGCAGCAGCCCGGTAATGTCATTACCCATGACGGCGCCGAAGTCGCTTCGCGAACTGTTCGATCAGCTCGGGTTGACCGAGGTCCCGTCGTCGGACGACACCGTCGTGATGGAGATGCCCGTCGATGAGCGCACCGTCAACACCGCGGGCGGGTTGCAGGGCGGGCTGATCGCCACGATGGCCGATGTCACCGCAGGCCAACTCGCGTCGCGGGCCACCCCGTTCGGGCTCGCCATCGCCACCACGGACCTGTTCATCCGCTATCTGCGGCCCATCAAGGTCGGCCCGGCCCGCGCCGTGGCGCGCATCCTGCGCACCGGCAAGCGTTCGGTGGTGGTGCAGGTCGACATCTACCGCGGCAACGACGAGCAGGTCTGCGCCACCGCGACGGTCAACTTCGCCGCCGTCGACTGAGCGCCGGGGGTCGGTCAGCCCGTCGGCAGCGCCTTGTGCGGCACGTCGGCGACCAGGCCGCCGTCCATGACGAACTCGGCCCCGGTGGCGAACGATGATTCGTCACTGGCGAGGAACAGCACGAACGTCGCCACCTCGTCGACGGTGCCGGGCCTGCCCAACGGCGCCTGCACCATGTCCTCGGGCAGGTGTTTGGTCATCGGGGTCCGGATGAAGCCGGGGTGGATCGAGTTGACGCGGATCTTGTTGTGCGCCAGTTCGAGTGCCGCCGACTTGGTCAGGCCGCGCACCGCCCACTTGGAGGCGACATAGCTGTGCACCCAGGCGGCGCCGCGCAGACCCTCGATGGACGAGACGTTGATGATGGAACCGCCGCCCGCGTTGGTCATCGGATCGATCACGGCCTTGATGCCGAGCATGGTGCCGGTCAGGTTGACGTCGAGCACGTCCTGCCACTTCTTCACGTCCAGCGTCTTCAGCGGGCCCAGCGCCACGATGCCGGCGTTGTTGACCAGCACGTTGAGCGTGCCGAAGTCCTGGGTCGCGGTCGCGACCGCAGCCTGCCACTGGTCGTAGTCGGTGACGTCGAGATGCACGTAGCGTGCCGCCCCGCCGAGTTCGTCGGCCAGCGCCTTGCCCTCGCCGTCGAGGATGTCACCGATGACCACCTTGGCGCCCTCGGCCACGAGCATCCGGGCGTGCGCGGCGCCCATACCTCGGGCGCCGCCGCTGATAAGTGCAACTTTTCCGTCCACGCGTCCCATGAGGGGTCAGGCTACAGGGCACACGTGCTACAAGTAGAACCTGTTCCAGTTCGGCGAAGGGAAGCAGGATGGCCATCCGCGTCGCGCTCATCGGTACCGGCAACTGCGGCAGCCTCGCGCTGAGGCAACTCGTCGACGATCCGCGCTTCGACCTCACCGGCGTCTGGGTGTCTTCGGACGCCAAGGTCGGCAAGGACGCCGGGCAATTGGCCGGGTTGAACGTCACCACCGGGGTCACCGCAGTCAACGACCTCAACGCGATCATCGCCGCACAACCGCAGGCCATCGTGTACTGCGCGATGGGCGACACCCGGCTTCCCCAGGCCATGGCCGACATCCGCCAGATCCTGTCCGCGGGCATCGATGTGGTCGGTTCGGCGCCCGGGGTGCTGCAGTACCCGTGGCAGGTGATTCCGGACAAGTACATCGAACGCATCGAAGACGCTGCACGCCAGGGCGATTCAAGTGTATTCATGACCGGCGTCGATCCCGGGTTCGCGACCGACCTGCTGCCGTTCGCGCTGGCGGGCACCTGCCAGCGCATCGAGCAGATCCGCACCATGGAGATCGCCGACTACGCCAGCTACGACGGCGCGACGGTGATGTTCGAGGTGATGGGCTTCGGCAACCAGATCGGCGACTTCCCGCTGTTGTTTCAGCCCGGGGTGCTCAGCATCGCCTGGGGCACCGCGATCCGGCAGCTCGCCGCCGGGCTCGGGGTCGAGGTCGACGAGATCAAGGACTCCGTCGAACAGGAACCGGCGCCCGAGGACTTCGACGTCGCCGTCGGCACCATCAAGAAGGGCGCCGTGGCCGCGCTGCGCTTCCAGATCGAAGGCATGGTCAAAGGCAAACCGGTGATCGTCGTCGAACACATCACCCGATTGCGACCAGACCTGCGCCCGGACTGGGCGCAGTCGGCCCAGCCCGGCGGTTCCTACCGCGTGGAGATCGTCGGCGAGCCGTCCTACACCATGGACATCTGCCCGACGAGCCGCAACGGCGACCACAACTATGCGGCGATCCTCGCTGCGGCCGGACGCATCGTCAACGCCATCCCGGACGTGCTCGCCGCGCCGCCCGGCATCCGGACCACCTTGGACATGCCGCTCGTGACCGGTAAGGGCCTGCTGCGCCCTTAAGTAGTCTGGAGCGCAACATGAGCGCCCACCCGGTGGCACCCGACCCGATCGCGGAAATCGCCGCGAGCCCGCCCGGCCCGCACGTCGGCGCGTTCTTCGACCTGGACGGCACGCTCGTCGACGGTTTCACCGCGACCGCGCACGCCGCCGACCGCATCAGGCGCAGACAGGCGCGTATCGGCGAGGTGCTCGGCGTCGTGGAGGCCTCGCTGCGATATCGCTTCGGGCGCATGCAGTTCGAGCGCCTGCTCACCCGAGCCGCCGGATACCTGCGCGGCGAATCGCTGGCCGAACTCGACGTGCTCGGCGAGCGGCTGTTCGTCGAACGCGTCCTCTCGCGGGTGTTTCCCGTCATGCACGAGATCGTGGTCGCGCACCAGCAGCGTGGGCACACGGTCGTACTGAGCAGTTCGGCGCTGACCATCCACGCCGAACCCGTCGCCCGCTACCTCGGCATCGACCACGTACTGTGCAACCGCTTCGAGCTCGACGACGCCGGTCTGCTCACCGGGCGCATCGCCAAACCCGTCATCTGGGGGCGGCGGAAATCCACTGCGGTGCAGGGCTTCTGCGAGTCAAACCGGATCGACCTCAAGCACAGCTACTTCTACGCCGACGGAGACGAGGACGCTGCGCTGATGGTGCTGGTCGGCCACCCCCGGCCGGTCAACCCGCGCCCGCGGCTGTCCGCGATCGCCGCCGAGCACGGCTGGCCGGTGCTGCGCGTGGCCGGATCGCCGCGACGGCGCCGGTCGCTACGCCGGCTCGTCGGCTATGACTGACCCGGCGCCCCTTTGCCGCCGAGTGTGGGGTCGAAACACGCTCGACGCGACCGCGGCGTGCGGGTAACCCACGTTCGCCGGATTCGAGGCGCGGTTGACGCAGCCACTACGCTAAACTAGAACACGTTTCAGTTCGCGACAGCGTCCTATCGAGGAGCCGGCATGCACACCCCCATCTGCGACGAACTCAATATCGAGTTCCCGATCTTTGCCTTCACCCACTGCCGCGATGTCGTCGTCGCCGTGAGCAAGGCCGGCGGGTTCGGCGTGCTCGGTGCGGTCGGGTTCACGCCCGAGCAGCTCGAGATCGAGTTGAAGTGGATCGACGAGAACATCGGCGACCACCCCTATGGCGTAGACATCGTCATCCCGAACAAGTACGAGGGCATGGACGCCAGCGACCTCGACCCCGACGTGCTCAAGAAGACGCTGAACGACCTTGTGCCCCAAGAACACATCGATTTCGCCAAGAAGATCCTCGCCGACCACGGCGTGCCGGTCGAGCACAGCGACGACGATGCGCTGCAGCTGCTGGGCTGGACTGAGGCGACCGCCACCCCGCAGGTCGAGGTGGCACTGCAGCACCCCAAGTGCACGCTGATCGCCAACGCGCTGGGCACCCCGCCCGCCGACATGATCAAGCACATCCACGAGTCCGGCCGCAAGGTCGCCGCGCTGTGCGGTTCGCCGTCGCAGGCCCGCAAGCACGCCGACGCCGGCGTGGACATCATCATCGCCCAGGGCGGTGAGGCCGGCGGCCATTGCGGCGAGATCGGCTCGATCGTGCTTTGGCCCCAGGTCGTCAAGGAGGTCGCGCCGGTGCCGGTGCTGGCCGCAGGCGGAATTGGCAGCGGTCAGCAGATCGCGGCGGCGCTCGCCATGGGCGCGCAGGGCGCATGGACCGGCTCGCAGTGGGTCATGGTCGAGGAGTCCGAGCACACCCCGGTGCAGCACGCCGCCTACGCCAAGGCCACCAGCCGCGACACCGTGCGCAGCCGCTCGTTCACCGGCAAGCCCGCGCGGATGCTGCGCAACGAGTGGACCGAGGCGTGGGAGAACCCAGACAACCCGAAGCCGCTGGGAATGCCGCTGCAGTACATGGTCTCGGGCATGGCGGTCGCCGCCACCCACAAGTATCCCAACGAGAGCGTCGATGTGGCGTTCAACCCGATCGGTCAGGTCGTCGGGCAGTTCAGCAAGGTGGAGAGGTCCGCAGCGGTGATCGAGCGCTGGGTTCAGGAGTACCTGGAAGCCACCAACACGCTCAACGAGATCAACGAGGCCGCTTCCGTCTAATTCGCGGCTCGGCCGCGGCTGTCTAATTCGCGGCTCGGCCGCGGCTGTCTAATTCGCGGCTCGGCCGCGGGTCTGGTGCGCTGCGCCGCCGTTATGTATGGTGTCATACATAACGGCGGACGGAGGGTCGGTCGCACATGGTCAGCCATCGAGAGCGGATGGTCGTCTCCGCTGCCTTGTTGATCCGCGAACGCGGCGCGCATCCGACCGCCATCGCCGACGTGCTCGCACACAGCGGCGCCCCGCGCGGTTCGGCGTACCATTACTTCCCCGGCGGCCGCACCCAACTGCTCTGTGAGGCCATCGATTTCGCCGGCGACCATATTGCTGCGCGAATTCAAAAAAGCCGCAGCGGAATCGAGATACTCGACCGGGTTGTCAGCGACTATCGCAAAGAACTCCTCCGCACCGACTACCGGGCGGGTTGCCCCGTCGTCGCCGTCAGCGTCGAGGCCGGCGAACCTGCCAAGCAGGAGCAAACCGCCCCCGTGATCGAGCGCGCCGCCGCAGCTTTCGGTCGCTGGACCGACCTCATCGCAGCACAGCTGATCGCCGACGGGGTGCCGAAGAAGCACGCCGACGAGCTCGCCATGCTGGTCACCACCGCCATCGAGGGGGCGATCGTGGTGGCGCGGGCTTCCCGCGACGTCAAGCCGCTGGATCTTGTTCACGGCCAACTGCGGACGCTGCTGAAGGCGTCGATGCCGGAAAGGAAACCCGTAGATGACCGGTGACTGGCAGCCGACAGCCTGCATCCTCTGCGAATGCAACTGCGGCATCGTGGTCCAAGTCGACGGCCGCAACCTGACGAAGATCCGGGGCGACAAGGCGCATCCGGCCTCACGGGGCTACACGTGCAACAAGGCGCTGCGGCTGGACCACTATCAGAACAACCGCGGCCGACTGACCTCGCCGCTGCGGCGACGGCCCGACGGTGAGTATGAGGAGATCGACTGGGACACCGCGGTTTCTGAGATCGTCGACGGCTTCAAGGACATTGCGGCCAGCTACGGCGGCGACAAGATCTTCTACTACGGCGGCGGCGGCCAGGGCAACCACCTCGGCGGCGCCTACAGCGGCGCGTTTCTCAACGCGCTTGGCTCGCGGTACCGGTCGAATGCGCTGGCGCAGGAGAAGACCGGCGAGGCCTGGATCGACGCACAGCTTTACGGCGGCCACACCCGCGGCGAGTTCGAACTTGCCGAGGTCGCAGTGTTCGTCGGCAAGAACCCGTGGATGTCGCAGAGTTTCCCGCGCGCACGCGTGGTGCTGAACGACATCGCAAAGGACCCCGACCGCTCGATGATCGTCATCGACCCGGTGCTCACCGACACCGCGAAGATGGCGGACTTCCACCTGCGGGTCCGGCCGGGGACCGACGCCTGGTGTTTGGCTGCGATCGCCGCCGTGCTCGTGCAGGAAGACCTCTGCGACGAAACATTTCTGGCCGCCCACGTCACCGGCACCGAGCCGGTGCGTGCGGCGTTGCGCGACGTCTCAGTCGTCGACTACGCACAGCGGTGCGGCGTGGACGATGAACTGATCCGAGTCGCGGCGCGGCGGATCGGCAGCGCAGGCAGCGTCGCGGTGTTCGAAGACCTCGGTGTGCAGCAGTCCCCCAACAGCACGTTGTGCTCCTACTTGAACAAGCTGTTGTGGATTCTGACTGGGAACTTCGCCAAACGCGGTGGACAACACCTGCATTCGACGTTCGGTCCGCTGCTGCGGCACGCGCCTGAGATCGGTCGGACCCCGGTCACCGGCGCGCCGGTCATCGGTGGTCTGGTGCCGGGCAACGTGGTGCCCGCAGAAATTCTGACCGACCACCCCGACCGGTTCCGGGGGATGATCGTCGAGAGCAGCAACCCGGCGCACTCGCTGGCGAATTCCGCGGCGTGCCGCGACGCGTTCCGGTCGCTGGACCTGCTGGTGGTCATCGACGTCGCGATGACCGAAACGGCCCGGCTCGCCCATTACGTGTTGCCGGCAGCCACCCAGTTCGAGAAGGCCGAGGCGACGTTCTTCAACCTGGAGTTCCCACACAACACATTTCACCTGCGTCATCCGCTGATGGATCCGTTGCCCGGCACCTTGCCCGAGGCCGAGATCTGGGCGCGGTTCGTGCGTCGGCTCGACGTGGTCGACGAGGCCGACCTGGCGCCGCTGCGAGTGGCGGCCAAACAGGGCCGCGCAGCGTTCACAGAAGCCTTCCTGAACGCGGTCGGGTCCTCGCCGATGCTGGGCAAGGTGCTCCCCTTTGTGCTGTACGAGACGCTGGGTCCCACGCTGCCCGAAGAGCTGCGGAGCGCGGCGGCGTTATGGGGGCTGGCGCAGAAAGTGGCACTGACCTATCCCGATGCGGTCCGCCGCGCCGGGTACGCCGACGGTAACGCGTTGTTCGACGCAATCCTGGCGAGCCCGTCGGGGCTGACGTTCACCGTGCACGACTACGGCGACGACTTCGAGCTGATCAGCCACCGCGACCGCAAGATCGCCATGCACATACCCGAGATGCTCGACGAGATCCGTGCCCTCGCCGCGCCGGTGCCCCCGCTGACCAGCCAGGAGTTCCCGATCGTGCTGTCGGCGGGCGAGCGTCGCGCCTACACCGCCAACGACATCCTGCGCGACCCGTCCTGGCGCAAACGTGACCGCGACGGTGCGCTGCGGGTCAGCGTCGAAGACGCCGAGGCGCTGGGGCTGAGCGACGGTGGCCGCGCCCGCATCACCACCGTCGCAGGCGCCGCCGAGGCGAGTGTCGAGATCAGCGAGGCCATGCTGCCCGGGCACGCGTCGCTGCCCAATGGTTACGGCCTCGACTTCGAAAACGATGTCGCCGGTGTCGCGCTGAACGCGCTGACCTCCTCCGAATGGCGTGACGCCTACTCCGCGACGCCGTGGCACAAACATGTGCCGGCACGCATTGAGGCGCTTCCGGGACAGCGACCATGACCGTGAGCACGCTTTCTCGGATCGACTACGAGGACACGTTCTTCGTCGACGTCGCATCGCCGCAGGCGCGCACGGCCGAACAATGGATGCGGGTGATCCTCGAAGGCGCGCCGGCGGCGGTGCGGCGGCAGTTGCTTTCGGGCTGGAAATCGCTGGGGCTCAAGGCAGTCCCGCACAGCTCCGAGCGGTCGATACTCGGCTGGCAGATCAGGGACAGCACAGCCGATTTCGTATTGCTCGGCCGGAAATCACGGATCGGTATGCCCGGTGAGCTGTTGTTGCGGCGCACCGAGCACGGCTTGTTGTTCGCGACCTTTGTGCAATTCGGAAACCCGATCGTCCGGCTGCTGTGGGCGGCCGTGAAACCGACGCATGTGCGCACGGTGACTTCGCTGCTGGAGGACGCCAGCCGTCGCTAACCGCTCAGGGTGCAGGCGCAGGTGCAGCGGGTGGCGGCGGTGCGGTGCCAGGCGGCGGGTTCGGATGCGCGGACAAGCCGGGAGGCGGGGTGGCGTTCGGGTCGAGCGGACGCTGCGTCAGCAGCAGCAGGGCGTCCTCGCCGCTGACCTCCTGAGTCCGCACGGCATGCCACAGCTCACGCAGGTAGGTCAACCCTCGGCTCTGCGATCTGTCGGTCGGCACCATCGTGGTGTTGGGCGGCAGGTTCTGCGGGCTCGGCAGGTGCGGCGTACCTTCCACCGGCGCAGCGGCCTCCGCGACAACTCCATCGCCAGGCGGGGTGTGTGGTGCAGGTGCCGGCGTGGTCGGCGCGGGCGCAGCGAGCGCGGGCTGTGCAGACGGGACGGGCACCGTCTGCGCGGTAACCGGTGCGGGCGGCGGCGGGGCGGGCGGCGTGGGCGAGACGGGCGCGGCCAGCGCCGACGGCGCTCCGATGAGCAGCGCCGAGAGCAGGCCGAGGCCTGCGGTGACCCCGAGTGCCTTCGCGTCGATGTCCAACCTCACGCATGCCCCCTTCCGGTTACTCCACAGGTGGCGTCACTGGATGAATATGCCGGGCCGCCAGAATTGTTACACCTGTGCCCCTAGTGACCAAGAAGTCAATTAGCGACGCCGTCGGAACACGTTTCACTTCCGAAATTCCTCAACACGGCTCAACAGGCTCAACTGTGGTGTAGCAATGCGATAGGCGCACTAGATCCCGTCATGTGAGGAATGCATCCATGCCGACCCCGAATCTCCCGCCCGGCTTCGATTTCACCGATCCCGACATCTACGCCGAGCGACTGCCGGTCGAGGAACTCGCCGAGATGCGCAGGCTCGCACCGATCTGGTGGAACGAGCAGCCGATCGGAACGGGCGGCTTCGACGACGGCGGCTTCTGGGTGGTCACCAAGCACAAGGACGTCAAGGAGGTGTCGCTGCGCAGCGACGTCTTCTCCAGCCTGGCCAAGACCGCGCTGCCGCGCTACCGCGACGGCACGGTCGGCGAGCAGGTCGAGCGGGGCAAATACGTCCTGCTCAACATGGACGCACCGCACCACACCCATCTGCGCAAGATCATCTCGCGGGCCTTCACCCCACGGGCCGTCGAGCGGCTGCGCGAGGAACTCGGCCAGCGCGCACAGGCGATCGCCAAGGCCGCCGCAGCCGAAGGCACCGGCGACTTCGTCGAGCAGGTGTCCGCCGAACTGCCGCTGCAGGCCATCGCGGGCCTGATGGGGGTGCCGCAGGAAGAGCGGATGAAGCTGTTCCACTGGTCCAACCAGATGGTTGGCGACCAGGACCCAGAGTTCGCCGACAACGACGCGCTTACCGCGTCGGCGGAGCTGATCATGTACGGGATGAAGCTCGCCGCCGAGCGCGCCGACCAGCCCGGCGAAGACCTCGTCACCAAGCTCGTGCAGGCCGACGTCGAAGGGCACAAGCTCTCCGACGACGAACTCGGCTTCTTCGTCATTTTGCTCGCCGTCGCGGGCAACGAGACGACGCGCAACTCCATCACCCAGGGCATGATGGCGTTCACCGACTTCCCCGATCAGTGGGAGTTGTTCAAGAAGGAACGCCCGGGCACCGCCGCCGACGAAATCGTCCGGTGGGCCACCCCGGTCACCTCGTTTCAGCGCACCGCGCTAAAGGACACCGAGCTGTCCGGCGTGCAGATCAAGAAGGGCCAGCGGGTCGTCATGTTCTACCGCTCGGCCAACTTCGACGAGGACGTGTTCGACGATCCGTTCACTTTCGATATTCTGCGAGATCCCAACCCGCACGTGGGATTTGGCGGCACCGGCGCGCACTACTGCATCGGCGCCAACCTGGCCCGCATGACGATCGACCTGATGTTCAACGCCATCGCCGACCACATCCCCGACCTGGCTCCGCTGGCCAAGCCTGAACGGCTACGGTCGGGCTGGCTCAACGGCATCAAACACTGGCAGGTGGACTACTCCGGCGCACGCCCGTAGTCGATGATCGAACGCCAGTACTCCTCGGGGATCTCGGCGTTCGCGCGCAAGACCATCGCCAGGCCGGTCGCCATCGCGATCCCGAGCAGGGCCAGCCACAACCCGAACAGCCCGATGACCGCCCACAGCACCGCGGTCACCGTCGGCCACGGTGACAGCACCGCGAGCACCGGGGCGAAAAAGAAGCCGGCGCCGATGTAGGCCGCCGACCCCGCGCGGTCGGAGACCAACACGAAGCGCAGCCACCGTGGAATCGGCTGCTGGTTGTTCATGCCCTCACCGTGCACCCCGCAGGTAAGCGTCGCAATTACCTGACAGGTAGTGGTCGCGGCCGTAGTGGTCGGCGACACTGAACCCGTGAGCACACTCGACGCGTCGGCTCCGGCGTTCGGCGCCCTCATGCGCGACTGGCGCCAACGCCGCCGCTTGTCGCAACTCGACCTGGCAATCGAGGCCGCCGTCTCGGCGCGCCACGTCAGCTTCATCGAAACCGGACGGTCGGCGCCGAGCCGGGCCATGGTGTTGCGCCTCGCCCAGGTGCTCGACGTGCCCCTGCGCGAACAGAACCAGCTGCTGCTGGCCGCCGGGCTGGCGCCGGTGTACGGCGAACGCTCCCTCGACGATCCGGACATGGCCGCGGTGCGGGACGGGGTCGATCGGGTTCTTGGCGCCTACAACCCTTTTCCGTGCGTGGTGGTGGACCGGGGTTGGCAGATCGTGCGCGCCAACGCCGGCACCGGCGTGCTGCTGGAGGGCGTCGCATCCCACCTCCTCGAACGGCCGAACGCGCTTCGCCTGGCTCTGCATCCCGACGGATTGGCGCCGCGGATCCGCAACCTCGCGCAGTGGCGCCACCACCTCATCGCCCGGTTGCGCCGCGAAGCGGCTGTCAGCGGCTCGGCCGACCTGTCGGCGCTTTTGGCCGAGATCGAAGACTATCCAGGAGGTTTCGACGAAACCCTCGACCTCGGCGGTGTCGCCGTCCCCCTTGAGCTCTGCACACCGGACGGTCGACTGCTGACCTTCCTCAGCATGGTCACCACGTTCGGCACCGCGCTCGACGTCACCGCCGCAGAGCTTTCCATCGAGGCGTTCCTCCCTGCCGACGACGACACCGCTGCCGCTCTGCGGTGAAACACACACCGATGACCGCCAACGGCAATAGAGTCTGGCCCCATGGACAACCGACTTGTTGCGACGGCCGCAGTCGCCCTGATCGCCGGCGCGGCTGGATGTGCGGCGCAGCCGGCGGCGTTGGGCAGCACGACCGCGAAGGTGATCATCAACGGCGAGAGCACCGGCCAGCCCCATCCCGTGAGCTGTTCACAGTCGGGATGGGCGTGGACCATCGAAACTCCCGGCGAGGACAAGGGGTTCACGGCCAGCATCGACACCGGGGATCAGGTCACCGTCCAGTCGGTGGAGTTCCGCGACATCGGCGGCTTCACGGGCACCTTCTGGAACGGCAGCATCGGTGAAGCCGAGGTGACCAGCGAGCGCGGCACTTTCATCATCGACGGGTCGGCCGACGGTGCGTTCACCGACAACCCGAGCAACGCCGTCACCGCGCAGTTCCGCATCGAGGCCGACTGCTGAGCCCGGCGATGCATCCTTTCCGCCGCGCGATCGAAGCTAAAGACCTGGACTCTGCCCTCGCGCTGACCCACGATGACGTGGTGTTCAAGAGCCCGGTCGTGTTCGCCCCGTACGTCGGGCGGGAACCGCTGCGGCAGATCCTGGCGGCCGTGGTGGAGGTGTTCGAGGATTTTCGTTATGTCCGTGAAATCGGTGCCGACGACGGCCCCGATCATGCGCTGGTGTTCGAGGCCAGGGTCGGTGACAAGCGTCTGGAGGGTTGTGACTTCATCCGGCGCGATGACGCCGGCGTGATCACCGAGCTCACCGTCATGGTGCGGCCCATGTCGGCGATGCTGGCGCTGGCCGAGGCAATGAAGGCCCGGCTCAGCGCGACCTGACAACTGGTCAGACCACTTGACCTCTGGCCGGTGCGCTGGCAGGGTGGCAGCATGGCCCTGCAACCGGTGAACCGACGCTCCGTGCCCGAAGACGTCTTCGAGCAGATCGTCGCCGAGGTGCTCAGCGGCCAGATGCAGCCCGGGGAAACGCTGCCCAGTGAACGCCGGTTGGCCGAGGTGCTCGGGGTGTCGCGGCCCGCCGTGCGTGAAGCGCTCAAGCGGCTCACCGCCGCCGGTCTGGTCGAGGTGCGACAGGGCGACGCCACCACCGTGCGCGACTTCCGCAGGCACGCCGGGCTGGACCTGCTGCCCCGGCTGCTCATCCGCTCGGGCGAACTGGATGTGGCGGTGGTGCGCAGCATCCTGGAGACGCGGCTGCACAACGGGCCGAAGGTGGCTGAGCTGGCGGCCGAGCGACGCGGTCCGGAGCTGGCGGGGCTGCTGGACGACGTATTGCGCGCTCTGGGCGCCGAACCCGACCCGGTCGAACAGCAGCGCCATGCGCTGACCTTCTGGGATCGCGTCGTCGACGGCGCCGATTCGATCGCGTTCCGCCTGATGTACAACACGCTGCGCGCCACCTACGAACCCGCGTTGCCTGCCCTGGCCGCGGTGATGGCCGACGAGGTCGGCCGCCCGCAGGCCTATCGCGCGGTGGCCGACGCGATCGAGGCGGGTGAGCCGGAGCGCGCCAGACAGGCCGCACACGAGCTTCTCGAACCCGCGACCACCGCCCTGCTGGCCGCACTGGAGAACCTGGAGGAACAGCGATGAGCGCCACGCGTGCCGCCCGTAAGACGTTCACCTTGGCCGATGCGCGCCGCGAGTTCTGGAAGCACCCGTCCCCGTGGATGATCGGCGCGTTGCTGGGTGTCGCGTTTGTGGCGCGGATCGCCATCGGCGACTTTGCGCCCACCGACGCGGTCGTGCCGTTGGTGATGGTGGCGTTGTTCCCGTTCCTCGAGTGGATCGTGCACGTGTTCATCCTGCACTGGCGGCCAAAGAAATTCGGTCAGTTCACCTTCGATCCGCTCCTTGCCCGCGAGCACCGGGCTCACCACCGGGACCCGCGCACCGTCGCGTTGATCTTCATCCCGTGGAAGGCGCTGCTGTGGGTGCTTCCGCTCACGCTCGGCGTCGCGCTGCTGGCCTTCCCGCGGTTGGGCATGGGCCTGACTTTCCTGGTGTGCATCGCAGCGTTCGGTCTGGCCTATGAGTGGACGCACTACCTGATCCACACCGACTACAAGCCCAAAACACGTCTATACCGCGCGATTTGGCGCAACCACCGCCAGCACCACTTCAAGAACGAGCGCTACTGGTTCACCGTGACCAGTTCTGGCACCGCCGACCGGGTGCTCGGGACGTATCCCGACCCGGCCACGGTGGAGAACTCACCTACGGTGAAAAACCTTCATGCCGAACAGGTATCGGTGGCGGGTAGGCAAGGCTCTTAGGCTCGGACGATGATCGGATCGCCGATGCGAACGGTGTCGAAGTACCAGGCCGCGTTCGATGGGCTGAGGTTGATGCAGCCGTGGCTGACGTTGGCGTAGCCCTGTGAACCCACCGACCACGGCGCCGAATGCACGTAGACACCGCCCCAGGTGACGCGAACGCCGTACTCGCCCTTGATCAGATAGCCTTCGGGATCGTCGAGCGGAATACCGATCGTGCGCGAGTCGAACGTGAGCCGGCGCTGCTTCTCGAGTGCGGTGAACGTGCCGGTTGGCGTCGGGAACTTGGGTTTGCCCATCGACGCGGGCATCTCGCGTGCCACCTCACCGTCGATGCTGACCGTGAACGTGTGGGCGCTGATGTCAGCAACGCTGACGACTTTCGCGCCGGTTTGAAAGTTGGCCTTCGCGCCACCCGCGGTTATCGCGATGGTCGAGTGGGCCGGCCAGAACGTCGTCGGGGTGAACTCCACCACCCGGTCGCTGAGCCATGTGAACGTGCCGGCGGGCGGTTCCGGGGATGCGATGTCGATGCCGCGCTCGGCGGCGGCCCGGTCAGCGACGGCGCCCGCGAAGGTGACCGTCACCGGATGCGCCACGCCGACCGTCTGACCTGCCGGTTGAATGCCGACGACGTGGGTGGATGTGGTCACGGCCGCAGGGCTGACCGCGACGGACCCGATCGTTGTGAGCGCGGCAACACCTGCCGTGACCACGACCAACCGCAGGGCCCGACGTAGGGTCCGCAACCCGTGCGTTTCGTCGTTCAGCACACTGCCATCCTAAGTTCTCTCGCCCGATTACACCGGCAACCGCACGTCGACCAGCGCCCATGTCGGCTGGCTCCATACCTGCGGTCTACCCGGTTCATCGATCTAATTGCCCAAATCGTTTCAGGGCAAACTCGAGTCAAACTCGGCAGCAGTCGACCAGGCTAAGGGTCCGCCGGCGGGACGCACGTTCGTCGCCCATCCAGTCGGTTTGGCCCGCTACTGCGATCCGGCACGTGAGTTCGCCCACTTCGGAATCATCGGCGCGATGGCAGTTTTGGCCGGAGTCGTGGTCTTCGCGTTGGCGCCGTGGACCGGCAGGCAGATGATGCCGGGCGTGCACTCAGCCGCTACGAGCACAGAATCTCCTGCAGCAGCGCGGGTTCGATGTTGCCGCCGGACAGCACCATCACCGTGCGCCCGGGTGGCGTTGAGCCCTGCCGGTAGGCCGCCAACGCAACCGCACCGCTGGGCTCGCTGACCAGCCGTGCGCGCAGCGCCAGTTCGCGTACCGCGGACCGGATTTCACCCTCGGTCACCGTGACGACGCCGTCCAACACGGCCTGCAGGTGGGCGAAGGTCAGCTCAGACGGTTGAGAGCGAAGGCCGTCGGCGATGGTGCGGTTGCGGTCCTCGATCGGCCAGTCGACGCGGTGACCGACACGCAACGCCGCAGCGGTGTCGGACGCCAACGCCGGTTCCACCCCGAACACCCGCGCGTTCGGACACAGCGCCTTGATCGCCGTGCCGATCCCCGATGCCAGACCGCCGCCGCTGACCGGCACCAAAACGTTGTCGACGGTGGGCATGTCCTCGGCGATCTCCATGCCGATGGTGCCTTGTCCGGCGATGATGTCGGGGTGGTCGAACGGCGGCACCAGCACCCCGCCGGTCTGCTCGACCACGTCGGCGGCCACGCGCTCGCGCTGCCCGGCGTCGCACAGCACCACCTCGGCACCGTGGTTGCGGGTAGCGGCCACTTTGACCTGCGGGGTCTCGCGCGGCATGACGATATGCGCGGGGATCCCGAACACCGCCGCGGCGTACGCGACCGCCTGCGCATGGTTTCCGCTGGAGTACGCGACCACTCCCCTGGTGCGCACGGACTCGTCGAGACGACCGATCGCGTTGAACGCGCCGCGCACCTTGAATGCGCCGATCGATTGCAGACTTTCGGGTTTGACCCACAGCGGCCGGTCTTCGTCGCCCGCCCACACCGCCGCAAGCAGCGGGGTGCGCACAATGAAGGCGCGGACCCTGGTGGCCGCCTCTTCGATGTCGTCGACCGTCACGAGCCGCACGCGTTCAGTCTGACGCATGACGGCAGCGATATGGTGGCGCCGTGACGGCTGATGGATCTGCTTGACCGCCTACGCCTCGACGTTCCGGTCGCCCAAGCGGGGATGGGCGGCGGGCTGGCCGGCCCTGAACTGGCCGCTGCGGTCGCTGCGGCCGGCGGATTGGGCACCCTGGGGCTGACCGCGCCCGACCGGCTCACCGACGCCGTGAGGTACGTGCGGGAGGCCGCGCCCGGCCGCGCGGTCGCGGTGAACCTGCTGATGCCCTTCGTCCGTCGCAGCCATGTCCAGGTGTGCGTGGAATCGGGCGTCGACGTCGCGGTGATGGCGTTTCGAATCGACCGGGCGATGATCTCGCAGCTCCGCGACGGCGGGTTGTTCGTGTTCGTCATGGTCGGCACCGAACCGCAGGCCCGCCAGGCCATCGCCTGGGGCGCCGACGGGTTGATCGCGCAGGGACGCGAAGCCGGCGGCCACCTCACCGGCGACACCGAGGCGTTGAGCTTTCTGCCGGCGGCATTGCGCGTCGCCGACGGCCGGCCGGTTCTGCTGGCCGGGGGGATCGCGTCGGCGCAGGACACCCGCGCGGCGCTGGCGGCTGGTGCGGGCGGCGTGGTGGCGGGCACCCGGTTTCTGCTGACCCGAGAGTCCCGCGCCCATCACCGGTATCAGCAGCGGATCCTGGCCGCGGACAAGACGTTTCGGACCACCCTGTTCGGGCTCGGCTGGCCCGCACCGCACCGCGTGGTAGCCAACGCCGCCACCCGACGCTGGTGTGACGACGACGGACGCGCACGGCTGGCGCCACGGTTGCTCAACGCGTTCAGCGCCCCGCTGGCCCGGCTTCCCGACCGCGCGGCGGCATCGGTGGGCGGCCTGCAGAAGCCGATCATGCCGCTGTTCTCCCCCGTCGCCCCGACGGTGGACATGCCGGACTCCGCGGTCGACCGTACGGCGCTCTACGCCGGCGAAACCGTGCTGCGGATCGACTCGGTGATATCGGCACGCGAGGCTGTCGCGATGCTCGCGCCGCGAGGACAATGAAGACCATGAACGGAGTGCTGTTCTTCGACGGCCGATGCGGCATGTGCACCAGGGCGCGAAACCTTCTGCTGAAGTTCGACCGCACCGGTGAGCTGACGACCGAACCGCTGCAGGGGGAAGGCGCCGCGCAACGCCTCGGCATTGCGGAATCACAGCTGCTGGAGTCGGTGCGCTGGCTCGATGCATCCGGCGCGGTCTGCGGGGGCGCCGAAGCGGTGAACGCCGCCCTGTCTTGCGCGCTGGGTTCACGCCTACCGCTGCGGCTTTACCACCTGCCCGGCGTCGGCGCGGTCCAGGAAGCGGTGTACCGCTGGGTCGCCGATCACCGGCACCGCTTTCCCGGCACCACCCCGTACTGCCAATCGCATCCGGTTTCCTGCTGAACCTGTCCGCTCAGCGCGGCGCGAGGAAGACGTCGGTCCATGCCGGGTTGTCGTCGCGGTGATCACCGGTGTTGCGGCACTCGCCGTAAAGCCGCAGCACAGCGACGCCCTCGTCCTGGCGGTGCAGCACCGCCAGGACGCCGTCCTTGGTGAGCTTGTGCCCGAAGTGCTCGGCCGTCGTCGGCGCCTGCGCCCAACCGTGTGCGGCCATCGTCGCGGCGACGTCGTCCAGATAGTGCCAATTGCCTTGTGGTAGCGGAAAATTGAGGTGAAAGACCGCCTGATACGGCGGCTCGTCGACGTTCTTGCACGACATGTACGCATAGCCGCCCGCCGGCCGCTGCAGCTGCGCTGCGGCGACGACCTGGCGCGCCGCGTCGAGGACCTGGGCCGCAGCCTGCTCGTCGGTGAGAGGTTCGGCGCGTTGGTGCGGCGCCTGCATGGCGGGTTCGTTGACCACCACGAACCCCACCCCAAGAAGCAGGCACAGCATCAGAGCGGCCCACAGCAGCGCCGTGGACTGCCGCGACCGTAACCAGTCACCCCGGTCGGGCATGGCCCGTCCCGGCGATGCCGCTGATCAATCGGTCACACACGGCCTCCATATCGCTGCGCGCCTGGTGGCGATCGGCCGCCCGCGAGACGAACAGCGCGGCCTCGTCGAGGGCACCCAGCAGCACATGAGCCGTCGAACGCAACGGCTGCTGCGGGATCGCGCCCTGTTCGACGGCGGCCGCAAGCATGGCTTCGATGACGCCGAGCCCGTATTTGACACCCACGGCGCGCCACCGCTCCCAGCCGAGCACGGCGGGCGCGTCGATCAGCACGATCTGCTGCACATCGGGCGCCGAACACCCGTCCAAAAAGAACCGGGCGCCGATCCGCATCGCCGCCACCGGATCACCGGGCTGCGCAGAGCTGATCTGGCGTCCGATATCGGCGACGAGTTCCCGCTCCACATCTTCGTAGACCGCGGCGAACAACTCGGTCTTATCGGCGAACTGGTGGTAGAGGGCGCCGCGCGTGACACCGGCCGCGTCGACGATCGCCTGCGTGGAAACCTCCGAAAATCCCTTGTCGGCGAACAATTTCCGGCCGGCACCGATCAGCTGCGCCCTGGTGGCCGCCGACCGCTCGGCCTGGCTGCGCCGCACCGGAGGCACAGAAGCATTCCCGTCGTTGACTTTCATACAGTCTGCACGTAACTTCCATACTAGTTGTTTGTAAGTTCTGATCGAAAGGATAGCGAAGATGCCGCAGATAGCGCTGGAGCAGGCCAGGGTCGGTTACCGCGTGTTGGGTCCACAGGACTCGCGGCATCCGCCGGTGGTGTTCGTCCACGGCATCCTCGCCGACAGCCGACTGTGGGACCGGGTCGCCGACGGCCTGGCTGCCCGCGGATACCGCTGTTATCTGCCGGACTGGCCGCTGGGCGCGCACACCATCCCGGTCGAGCCGTCGGCGCAGCTCACGCCGGCGGGGCTCGCGGCGATGATCCGAGACTTCATTGTCGCGCTCGGCCTTTCCGACGTGACGTTGGTCGGCAACGACACCGGGGGCGCCCTGTGTCAACTCGTCGTCGACGCGTATCCCGAACACATCGGCCGGTTGGTGCTGACCAACTGCGATGCGTTCGACAAGTTTCCGCCGTTCCCGTTCAACTTCGTGTTCGGCATGTTGCGCGGACAGGTCTCGATCAAGCTGCTGTTCGAAGCGTTGAGGTGGCGGCCGTTGCGCCACTCCCCGCTCGGCTACGGCCTGCTGTTGCGCCCCGAACCGCACCTGACGGCGTCCTGGGTGCAACCGGCCCGCAGCCACGCGCGCATCCGCCGCGACCTGGCCACCCTGTTGCGCGCGGTGGCCAAGACGGATCTGGTCGAGGTGGCCGCTCGGCTGCCGCAGTTCACCAAGCCCGTCACCGTGGTGTGGGGGCTTCGCGACCGTTCGTTCACGCCTGCGCTGGGCCGGCGATTGGCCGGCCAGTTCCCCCACTCGACCCTGGTCGAGGTGCCCGACGCGCGGACGTTCGTGTCGCTGGACGCGCCCGATGCCGTGGTCGACGCGATCGCCGGTGTGCGCGCCGCCCGGGCTTAACCGCTCGCGCGTTGGGTACTCCCCCGCCAGCCACCAACGGGTAGGGAGGGCGTGATGGGCAGTCAGGTGGAGACCGGCACGATCACAACGCAGGTTCCGTCCCGGTTGGACCGACTGTCCTGGTCGGGTTTTCACTGGCGCGTAGTCCTCGGGCTGGGCGGGGTGTGGATCCTCGACGGGCTCGAAGTCACCATGGTGGGCAACGTCGCATCCCGGCTGACTGAAGAAGGTAGCGGCATCGAGCTCACTGCCGGTCAAATCGGTATCGCCGCAGCCATTTACATCACGGGGGCATGTCTAGGAGCGCTGTTCTTCGGTCAGATGACCGACCGGTTCGGCCGCAAGAAGCTCTTCATCCTCACGCTCGTGGTGTATCTGACCGCAACGGTGGCAACGGCTTTCGCGTTCGCGCCCTGGTACTTCTATCTAACCCGGTTTTTCACCGGCGCGGGTATCGGCGGCGAATACGCCGCAATCAACTCCGCGATCGACGAACTGATTCCGGCGCGCGTGCGGGGCCGTGTTGATCTGGTCATCAACGGCTCGTACTGGCTGGGTGCGGCCGGCGGCGCCGCGGGCGCACTGCTGCTGTTGGACACCTCGATCTTCCCCGCCGACATCGGTTGGCGGGTCGCGTTCGGTCTCGGCGCCGTCTTCGGTCTGATCGTGCTGGTGGTGCGCCGCAACGTACCCGAAAGCCCCCGTTGGCTTTTCATCCACGGCCGCGAGGATGAAGCCGAACGGATCGTCGGCGAGATCGAACGCGGTGTAGAACGCGAGACCGAGCAGCCGCTAGAGGAAGCCGAGGGCTCGATCACCGTGCGTCAGCGCAAGACGATCTCGTTCCGGGAGATCGCCAAGGTCGCCTTCACGTTGTATCCGCGACGGGCTTTCCTGTGTCTGGCCCTGTTCATCGGGCAGGCGTTCATCTACAACGCGTTCACGTTCAACCTCGGCACCATTTTGAGCACGTTCTACGGTGTGGCGTCCGGGCTGGTCCCGCTGTTCTTCATCGTGTGGGCGTTGAGCAACTTCGGCGGGCCCGTGGTGCTCGGGCGGTTGTTCGACACCATCGGGCGAAAACCCATGATCTCCTTCGCCTACATCGGGTCGGCGGCCGTCGCGGCGGTGCTCGCGGGAATCTTTTTGGCCGAAGCCGGTGGCGCCTGGGTGTTCATCGCGGTGCTCGCGTTCTGCTTCTTTCTGGCGTCCTCGGGTGCCAGCGCGGCTTATCTCACGGTCAGCGAGATCTTCCCGATGGAAACCCGCGCGATGGCGATCGCCTTCTTCTACGCGGTCGGCACCGCGATCGGCGGCATCAGCGGACCCTTGCTGTTCGGTCAGCTGATCGGTTCCGGGGACCGCGGCCTGGTGGCAATCGGATTTCTGATCGGTGCCGCGGTGATGGCGAGCGCCGGAGTCGTCGAACTGTTCTTGGGTGTGAAGGCCGAGGGGCAGGACCTCGAGTCGCTGGCAGCGCCGTTGACCACCGCAGACGCGGAGTCGAAGCCCGACGAGGATCCCGACCGGAAGGCGCGCGCGGAGCGCATCGCCGCACGCGCTGAACGTGAACGGGCCAGCCTGGCGACAGCGCGGCGCTACCGTCCCGGTCCGGCTCCGGGATGGACCGGCGCCTGGCGCGAGCCGCCCACCCCGGGGGTTCCGGAGACCGCCCTGGACCACGAGATCGAAACGATCGCCCGTGCGGTGCGCGAACACGGGCCGATGACGTTGCGTGAACTGCACAGGGCTGTCGGCGCGCGCTACTGGGGTCCCGGCGAGTTCCGTAAGGCCATGCGGGAAGCGTTGGTCGAGAACCGAATCGCCCGCCAGCGTCGCGGTCTGATCGTCGCGCAGGAGAGCGAGGCAGCGCCCAGGTGACTGCGATGTGCCTGGTGTTCGGGCACCAGCCGACGTTTGTCGCCGAAGGCAAGACCATGCGGTGGTCGTGTGAGCGGTGCGGAGAAGCGGCCGGCGCCAAGCAATATCGGACCGCCGCTGATGCGAAACGCTATGCCGCGGCGTTCAACAAGCGTGACGCCGACGACCTGGGCAAGCGCGCACCGTTGATCGGGCTGTTGCCGTTGCGGCTGTGGCGCCGGTTCCGGCGCGGGTGATCAGCTCTTGGCGAGCGTGAACTGGCAGATGTCGGTGTAGCCCTCGCGGAACAGATCCGCACAACCGGTCAGGTACTTCATGTACCGGTCGTAGACCTCTTCGGACTGGATCGCGATGGCCTCGTCCTTGTGGGCTTCGAGCGCCCCGGCCCAGATATCGAGGGTGCGGGCGTAGTGCAGGCGCAGCCGATGAGCGCGCGTGAGTTCGAAGCCGGCCTTTGCGGCGTGCTCCTCGACGACGTTCGGCTTCGGCAGGTCACCGCCGGGGAAGATCTCGTCCATGATGAACTTCGAGAACCGCAGCAGCTTCATCGTCAACGGCAGCCCGCTCTCGGCGAACTCCTCGTCGCTCGGCTTGATGATGGTGTGCAACAACATCACACCGTCCTGAGGCAGCACCGAATAGGCCATGTTGAAGAAGTCGTCGTATCGGTCGCGACCGAAATGCTCGAACGCGCCGATGGACACGATCCGGTCAACTGGCTCGTCGAACTGCTCCCAGCCGCGCAGCAGCACCCGCTTGCTTCGCGGGCTCGACGATTGCGCGAACAACTTCTCGACGTGGGCCTTCTGGTTCTCGCTCAGGGTCAGGCCGATGACGTTGACGTCGTAGCGTTCCAACGCCCGGTTCAACGTCGCACCCCAACCGCAGCCGATGTCGAGCAGCGTCATCCCCGGCTGCAGGCCCAGCTTGCCCAGCGATAGGTCGATCTTGGCGAGCTGCGCTTCTTCCAGCGTCATATCGTCACGCTCGAAGTAAGCACAGCTGTACGTCTGCGTCGGATCGAGGAAGAGCCGGAAGAAGTCGTCAGAGAGGTCGTAGTGCGACTGCACATCCTCGAAGTGGGGCTTTAGGCCCCCCGCGTTATTCGTGGTTTCTGGCAAAACTCAACCCTCTGCACATCAGCTTGTTTGATCCGTAAGGCTTCGCATCTGCAGGCGAGCGCCGCCCCGTCATCAGCGCAGTCTACGCGCAGTGTCCGGGTATACCGAACACGCTTGGGACGCGGCTGTGCGACGCCGGCGGCGAGACGGCCAGCGAAGGCCGGTGACGTGCGCGGACGGCATTGTTCGCGGGTGTCCCACTCCGGTACCCGGGCCACAGGTAAGGATGAGGGCATGAACACCCAGGATGCCGGCGAGATGCTGCGGCGACTCGAGGCCGATCCGGACGCCACGGGTCGCTACGGACAGCCCTACGAAACGAGAGACGGAGCAACGGTGATCCCCGTGACCAAGCCGGTCGGTGTCTTCGTCATCAAGGACGGCCGCGTGCGGTGGAAACCCGCAGTCGACACCACCCGCATCGCGCTGATGGGCATCCTGGTCGGCCTGGTATCGGCGGTGTTCGCCGGGGTGACGATGGTGCGTCGGCCCCCTGGCCGGATCTGTACGGCGACATCGCGCAGTTGCGCTAGCCGAAGTTTGGCCGCGCGGGCCAAGGGTACGAGCGTGCCCATGACCACTGACCGCGGACCGAAGCCGGACGGCGGAGAATACGACCCGGACCAGGACCCCGATGCCGACCCGGAAATGTTGCAGTCCCAGCAGCACCAGCCCGATCAGGCCGAAGGCGCTGACGATCCGTCGGAAACCGGGCAAGGTGGGTAGCAACGACGGTGAGGAGATCCACATATGGACGGTTCGGTGACGGTATCGATGGCGGCGCCGGCGGAGCGTATCTGGGACCTGATCGCGGACGTGCGCAACACCGGCAAGTTCTCACCTGAGGTGATAGAGGCCGAATGGCTCGACGGTGCCACCGGACCGGCGCTGGGAGCGCGGTTCCGCGGGCACGTCAAACGCAACGAAATCGGGCCGGTGTACTGGACGACGTGCGAGGTCACCGCCTGCGAGCCGGGCCGCGAGTTCGGCTTCGCGGTGCTGCTCGGCGATAAACCGGTCAACAACTGGCACTACCGGCTCACCCCAGCCGACAGCGGCACCGACGTCACCGAGTCGTTCCGACTCAGCGAATCCTTGCCGACGAAATTGTTCTCGGTCTTCGGCGGCCAGCTGCGACGTCGACGCAACATCCGCGATATGCGCAAGACGCTGGAACGCATCAAGGCTGTGGTCGAGGCGCCCGGAAGCGGGTAAACCGCTGCCGTGCAACCCCTTACGCCAGAGGGCTGCAGAAGCGACGCACTCGGTCGCTGACCGCCCGGCGCGTCGGCGGCCAGCACCTTGGCGTCCATCCTGAGTGCCATACATCAACCACTAACCTGGCGCCATATGGCCGCGACGCAATTGGATCCCCCCCAAGATCAACACACCACGTTTCCCTTCGCCGCGACGGTGGTTCTCCCGATCGCCGGCCTGGTCGCCGTATTGCAGTGTGTTGCAGCAGCATTAGCACAGAATTACTGGTTCGACGAGGTGTACATGCTGGCCATCGGCCGCCATCACCTCGACTGGGGCTCGGCCGACCAGCCACCGTTGACGCCCGCGATTGCGGCGCTCATGGATGCGATCGCCCCCGGCTCGGTGATCGCACTACGGATACCGGTGGCGTTGGCAACGGCGGGCGCCGTGGTGCTCGCCGGGCTCATCGCCCGCGAACTCGGATGTGATCGTCGCGCACAGGGATTCACCGCGTTCGCGCAGGCGACCGGAATATGGGTCACCCTGGGCGGGCACTGGTTGACTCCCTACATGCTCGAACCGGCGCAGTGGCTGTTGATGATCTGGCTACTGGTCCGGTGGATACGGGTGCGCGATGACCGCCTGCTGCTGGTGCTCGGCGTGGTCACCGGCGCTGCCGCGCTGACGAAGTTCCAAGTCTTCGCGTTGTGCGCGGTGCTCATCGTCGCGGTGGCAGCGGTGGGACCCCGCGAACTGTTGCGCCGGCCGTCGCTCTGGGCCGGCGCCGCTATCGCTGGTCTGCTCGCAGCCCCGACGCTGCTGTGGCAGCACGCCAACGGCTGGCCGCAGCTGAAGATGACGTCGGTGGTAGTCGGTGAGGCCGATGCGTTGTACGGCGGGCGCATCGGGGTCGCACTGCAGATGATCTTCTTCGCGGGGCTCATCGGAACAGCGCTGATGCTCTACGGACTCTGGCGGCTGCGGCACGATCCAACACTGGGCCCCTACCGCTTTCTCGGCGTTGCGTTCCTGGTGCTGTTGGTGCTGTTCGTCGCCGCGCCGGGCCGGCCCTACTACCTGGCCGGGATGTACGCCCCGCTGGCGGCGCTGGGGGCCCTGGGGTTGCAGCGGCGTCGGGAGGCAGGACGTCGTGCGCGCCGGTGGCTTGTCGGGTCGGCCTGTCTGGCCAGCGCAGCGCTCGCCGCGGCGGTGCTGGTGCTGTCGATCACGATCGTTCGCTCGGACACCGGTGAGGAGATCGCCCGAGTGACCGCTGAGAGTTACCACGCGTTACCCGAGCAGCAGCGTCAGCGCACCGTGGTGATGGGACAGTCCTATATCGTCGCCGCCTACATCGACGGCTACTCGACGCGCTATGACCTACCGCAGGCCCACAGCGCCAACCGCAGCTACGGGTACTTCCCTCCCCCGCCCGCCGAGTACGACACCGTGCTCTACGTCGGCAGCGACGACGAAGACATCGCTTCGCATTTCGCGCAGAGCCGCCCGATCGCCGAGGTCGGCGATGACATGCAGGCCTACCTGCTCACTGGACAACGGCAGTCGTGGGAGCAGATCTGGCCGCAGATGCGATCGTTGACCGTCGACTGAAGTAGCGTCCGGTCTAACGGATTACGAAGTCGGCCGGATCCGGTTCGCGGGTCCAGGTCCAGTAGTCCACCAGCCGCCACGGCGACAGCGTGTGCACCTCGCCGTAGCTGTTCTTGAAATACGAATGCTTGATCGTGGGCTGTGACCAGACCATCCCGCGCATCTCGGCCTGACTGCGTTGGTGCCAGTCCGTCGTCTTTTCCTGCGTCGGCTCCATCGTCCTATGACCGTCGGCAATCAGCAGTTCCAAACACTGTGTGATGTAGCGCATCTGGCATTCCGACTGGAAAATGAGGCTGCCGCCGCTGGCCAACCAGGTGCCGGGGCCGTTCATGCAGAAGAAGTTCGGGTAGCCGGGAATGGTGATGCCCAGATAAGCCGACGGCCGCTCACCCCAGCGCTCGCTGAGCACTTCACCGCCACGGCCCCGAATAGCCATGGGCCACAACAGCTTGGTGTGTGCGAATCCGGTGGCGTAGATGATGACGTCGGTCGGATACCGGGCGCCGTCCTCGGTGACGACGGCGTCTGGTTCGATGTGGTCGATCCCGGTTCGGACGAGGTCGACGTTCTCGCGCGTCAGGGTCTTCAGCCAGCTGCCGTTGTCCTGCAACGTGCGCTTGCCGGTCGCCGGATAGTCGGGCAGCACCTTGGCCAGCAACTCGGCGTCATCGCCGACCTGGCTCCTGATCCACTCGGTGAACATGATGCGGGCGCCCTCGCTGACCTCGTTGACCGCCTTCTGCTGGTCCGGGTAATTCGGGTCGACGCGCGCCACGTCGAACCCCTTGTCGCACCACGGCCAGAACAGCAGGAAGCGATACCACCGGCCGTAGAAGGGAAGGTGTCGCAGCGCCCATTGCACGCCGGGGCCGACCTTGTCGTGGTAACCCATATTCGGGAACATCCACTGCGCCGTGCGTTGAAAGACGGTGAGGTGACCGACATCCGGTGCGATCGTCGGCGCAATCTGAAAGCCGCTGGCCCCCGCGCCGATCATCGTGACCCGCTTGCCGCGAAGGTCAACGGTGTGGTCCCACGCGCTGGAGTGGAAACTCGGGCCGGCGAACTCCTGCGCTCCGTCGATCGTCGGAATGTGTGGCCGGTCGAGCTGCCCCACCGCGGTGATCACCGCGCGCGCCGACAGTTCGGTTGGCCGTCCGCTGCGGTCGCGGGCGCGAACCGTCCACGTGGCGGTGTCGTCGTCCCAGGCTGCCTCGGTGACCTCGGTCTCCCACAGCACGTGGCGACGGATGTCGTGCTTGTCCATCACGCGTTCGAAATAGGCTTGCAGCTCGGGCTGTTCGGCGAAGAAATGGGTCCATTGATCGGTCGGCTCGAAGCTGTAGCAGTAGAAGTGGTTGGGCACGTCCACGCGCGCGCCCGGGTAGGTGTTCTGATACCACGTGCCGCCGACGCCGGCGTTCTTCTCGACGATGGTGAACGGGATGCCCGCCTGTTTGAGCCGGATCCCCGCCAGCAGGCCTGATTCGCCGCAGCCGATGACCACGACCGGGAAGTCGGCGGCGTCGCCCTTAACGGCGGAGCGGGCGGCCCGGCTATCTCTGCCGTCGAGCTCCATCTCCTCGAGCAGCATCGGCACGTACTCGTCGGGCACCGGCTCACAGACCAGCCACTGCATCATCTCGTGGAGCAGGTCTGCGCTGATCGGCTCGGGTTCCGGGCAGCCGCGGTCGCGGTAGTCGGCGATGACCTCCAGCGCGATCTTGCGCGCCGCTGCCTTGTCCTCCTCGGACATGTAGCCCTGCACCTCGTTGAGGAACAGGCCGGCGGGTTTGAGCTCGCCGCGGATCAGGCTCGGGTCACCGGACATATGCACGCACGACAGCAGCAGCGTCGGAATGCTGACGTCGAGCAGCGCCTCGGCGATCTCCTCGTCCGTCGTCGTAAACGGTTGTCCGGCATGTGGGTTTCGCACCTCCCCTTTCTAGCGTGAGCAGATGCAGAAACGTGTCGAATGCCGCGCTTTCGCACGCTTCTGCGTTTGCTCGCCAAACGGAGGTTAGGCTCGGGAAGGTGGGAATCGTGACCCGGGTGAACGGTACCGCTCCGCCCGACATACCGCTGGCTGACATCGACCTGGGCACCTGGGAGTTCTGGGGCCGCGACGACGATATCCGCGACGGGGCGTTCACCACGCTGCGCCGCGAGGCGCCGGTGTCCTTCCACTCGGCCTACATCGAGGACGCTGAGAACGAAGTCGCCGGTCACTGGGCCCTCACCCGCTACGACGACGTGTTCTACGCGAGCCGCCACCCCGAGATCTTCAGCTCGGCGCTGGGCATCACGATCGGTGACCAGAACCCGGAGCTCAACGAATATTTCGGCTCGATGATCGCGATGGACGATCCGCGGCACACCAGGCTGCGCAACATCGTGCGCAGCGCGTTCACGCCGCGCGTGCTGGCGATGGTCGAGGACTCAGTGCGCGAGCGGGCGCGACGGCTGGTCGAGGATATGGTGTCCGCCCACCCCGACGGCAAGGGCGAGCTGGTCGCCGAACTGGCCGGACCCCTGCCGCTGCAGATCATTTGCGACATGATGGGCATCCCCGAGCAGGACCACCAGCAGATCTTCCACTGGACCAACGTCATCCTTGGGTTCGGCGACCCCGATATCGCCACCGACTTCGACGAGTTCGCCCGCGTCGCGATGGATATCGGCGCGTACGCGAAAGCGCTGGCCGACGACCGGCGGGCCCGGCCCGGCGAGGACCTCACCACCAGCCTGGTGCAGGCCGAACTCGACGGCGAGGGGCTGACCTCCGCTGAGATCGCGTCGTTTTTCATCCTGCTGGTCGTCGCGGGCAATGAGACCACCCGCAACGCCATCAGCCACGGGGTGCTTGCGCTGAGCCGTTACCCCGACCAGCGCGACCTGTGGTGGCGCAACTACCACGAGGTGGCGCCGACGGCCGTCGAGGAGATCGTGCGGTGGGCGTCGCCAGTGGCGTACATGCGCCGCACCGCCACGTGCGACACCGAGGTGCGCGGTGTGCAGATCGCCGCAGGCGACAAGGTCACCCTCTGGTACGGGTCGGCCAACCGCGACGAGACGAAGTTCGCCGACCCGTGGCGCTTCGACGTGCAGCGACATCCCAACCCGCACGTCGGCTTCGGCGGCGGCGGTGCCCACTTCTGCCTCGGGGCCAACCTCGCCCGCCGCGAGATCACGGTCGCCTTCGAGGAACTGCACGCCCGGCTACCCGACATCACCGCCACCGAGGAACCCGACCGGCTGCACTCGGCGTTCATCCACGGCATCAAACGGCTACCGGTGTCCTGGACTCCCCCGCGCTGACGAGTGCGTGAGAACCTGTGTCGTCGTCCGCGCTGCGGGTAACCCACACAACATGCAATCGGAACACTTTCGCTCGCTGCTGGACTCGAAGGGTCCCTTTGGATCGGTGTACTTCGAGGACTCCCACAACACCGAGGACGCCGCGGCACAGACCGACCTGAAATGGCGTGCGCTGCGCGGACAGCTCGAGGAGCAGGGCGCCGAACCCGCGCTCACCGAACACATCGAACGGGCCATCCGCGAGGCCGCTCCCCCGGTTGGGCGCAGCGGTCGAGCGGTGGTCGCCACCGCCGACGGCGTACTGGTCAACGAACCGCTCATTCGGCCGGCCGGCCCCGAGGTGCGGGTGTCGGCGCTGCCCTACATCGTGCCCGTCGTCGCACACGGCGTGGACCGGTCGAGGTATGTGGTCGCGATCGTCGACCACCAGGGCGGCGATATCACGCTGTATCGGGCCCACACCGCCGACGCTGAGACCGTCGACGGCGCCGGATACCCCGTGCACCAGGCGTCGGGAGCCGATACCCCCGGCTACGCCGACGCCCAACGTGCCGCCGACGCGGCCCGCGACCAGAATGTACGCACCGTGGCCAACCGCCTCGTCGAAATCGTCGACGACGCCGCACCCGAGATCGTGTTCGTCGTCGGCGAGGTCAGCTCACGGGCTGACCTGGTCGCCGACCTGCCCGAGCGGGTCGCGTCGCGTGTCGTGGAGCTGTCCGTCGGCGCCAGGAACAGCGGATTCGAGGACGCCGAGTTGCACAACGCCATCGACGAGGAGTATCAACGCCGCCGGCTCGCCGCGATCGACCATGCCGCACAGCAGTTTCAGGCCGCCATCGGCAACGACTCCGGGCTGGCCACCGAAGGGCTTGACGGGGTGACCGCCGCGCTGCGCGCCGGTGCGGTCGAGACGCTGATCATCGGTGACGTCGGCGACGCGACCGTGGTCGCCGGGGACGACCTCGCCACCGTCGCGCCGAATCCGAACGTGCTCTCGGAGTTGGGGACAGCGCCGACGCAG
Organism: Mycolicibacterium sp. XJ2546; assembly: GCF_053483195.1. NCBI lineage: Bacteria > Bacillati > Actinomycetota > Actinomycetes > Mycobacteriales > Mycobacteriaceae > Mycobacterium > Mycolicibacterium sp. XJ2546. The sequence continues at coordinate 117,864 of NZ_JBEFRW010000011.1, forward strand.
ACCTTGCGCGCCGACGAGGCCCTGCCCATGGCCGCCGTCGCCACGGGCGCCAAGCTGATCCGCACCGACGAGCGCATCGAGCCGGCCGACGGTATCGCCGCGGTGCTGCGCTACGCGCTGCCCTGACCTACCGCGCGCCGACGATGTTGGCGAGCGCGGCGATAGGGGTGTCGTCGAGATGCTGGCAGAGATTCAACGCGTTGTCGAAAACCCGTGCTGCACCGGCGCTTTCCAGCTCGGCTTGCGACACTCCCCCGCTGAGCAGCGCAACGGTCTGCACGCCGGCACGTTGGCAGGCCACGACGTCCCACACCGCGTCGCCGACGAAGACGGCGTGCGCGGCGGGCACCCCGGCCCGGTCCAGCGCCACCTCGATCAGATCGGGCTGGGGTTTGGCCGTCTCCACGTCGGCCGACGACGTCACCGCCGACACCAGGTGGTCGCTGTCGAGCACCTCACGCAGGATGGACAGTTCGTCCTCGGGTGCCGAGGTCGCCAGCACGACCTGCAGGTCCAGCTTGACGACCGCTTCCAGCAGTTCACGGGCGCCCGGCAGCGGCCGTAGCTCCGGCGTCATCTCCTTGTAGTAGCGCGAATGCAGGTCCTTGACGCGTTCGACGCTGTCCTCGTCGGCGCCGTCTGTCAGCGTGCGGACCAACGTGGTGCCGTCCATCCCGATCGAGCGGTGGATGCGCCACGCTTCGACGGGGCGGCCGACCTCATCGAACGCCCGGTACCACGCGTGGACATGCAGATAGTTCGAATCGACGAGCGTGCCGTCGATGTCGAACAACACGGCAGGCGGGGTGTTGGGGCTACTGCTCACGACGATCGGAGGTCTTCGACCTCGGATCGAGCTTGTCGGCGTGTTCGCGACGGGCGTCGAGATCGTGACGCGACGTGGACGCCGCATCACGGCGCGTCGCCGCGGTGTCGGCCAGCCTGGCGGCCTCAGCGGCCTTCGCCTCGGCGTCGGCCTGGGCGGCGCGGGCTTTGGCCTCGGTTTCTTGGGCCAGTGCCTCCCGCTTTTGCACCCGGTGTGAATCGTGGTCCACCTCTTCGCGGATGCGCTCGGCTTCAACATGGCGCTTACGGTTGCGCCCCTGCACTGCAACGTAGGCCAGAATTGCGATCGCGATGATCGCCACCACGGCCACGATGACCCATACGACGGTGTTGTCCATCTCGGCTCCTTCGTTCGGTCGGGCCGCAGCGACTGACGGACCCGCTAATAAGACGGGGTGCCCGTGCCGGCGAGGGCTAAACCGGGTGCACGCGAAGTGGGAGGTCAGCGCCCTACTGCTGGACGATCAGCGTGCCCGTCATCGACGGGTGGTACACGCAGTAGATGTCGTACTCGCCGGGGTCCGTCGGTGCCGTCAATGTGACCTGCTGACCACCGTCGACGTGCACATCGAACGTCTCCGAGGTCACCGAGTGCTCGGCGGAGTCCTCGTTGATCACGGTGATCTGTTCACCGGGAGCGACGGTGACCGGATCCCCGAAGCTCATGTCGGCGATGGTGATCGTCGGGCCCGACGCGGGAGCGCTGGTGGCGGGCGGGGCGGTCGCGGTGGCCGTCCCGGTGGCATCTTGTTCGGTGGTGGCCGACTGGGTGCAGCCCACGGCGAGCGCGGTGATCGCACACAGGGCGGTGCAGAACAACAAGACCTTTCTCATCGTGTCCCCTTACGTTGTGTTCCACCCGGGACACGAGCAGCGGACCGGTCGGGTTCGCTACAGCGTCGCGGTGAACGGACCCGTCGGTTGGCACGCCGGTTGTGGCGGGTTCCCGACGTTGGCGCACCCCCGCCCTGTCGATATGTACGTCGCACCGGGCTGATACGGGGCGTAGTAGACCTGCGCGACCAGCGGTCCGTTGTTGCTCGCGCACTGACGGGGCCCCGACGCGCCCTCCAACTGCACACACGCGACCGTGGAGAACACTTGTGCGCGGTCGCACGCGGCCGGCTTCAGCGTTGCGGTCACCATGGGGGTTCCGGACACGTCGACGACGTGGGGCGCCGAGAGCGTGTAGTCGCACGGCGACGTCTGCGGTTCCGCACCGGCGACACCCCCGCCGGTCGCGAGGAGGAGGGTGGCGGAGGCGACGCCGACCGTCAACGGCCTGAGCATGTGTGGATCGTAGATCACCTTCGTCGAGTGAGCAGACATAAAAGGTGGTCTTGGACGGGGTTTTCGCCCCCTTCTGTGTCTGCTCGCGGTCCATGGGCTAGAGGTAGCGGGCAAACCAGTCCTGCACCCGCTGCCAGGCGTCGGTCGCCGCGGCGGCGTTGTAGCGCTGGCCGGTGTCGTTGAAGAACGCGTGGTTGGCGTCGGGTTCGGTGACGAGCTCGAACACCAGGCCCGCCTGCTCCAGCGCCGCGCGCGCGACCGGTTCGGTGGCGTTGACGCGCTGATCCTGGGCTGCGTAGATCCCGAGCACCGCAACGTCTTTGGACCCGGAGAAGTCGGGGTCCTCCGGTGTCGGGCCGTAGAACGGCACGGCCGCCGCCAGCCGCGGTGCGCCGGCGTCCAACAGCCGCCACACCATCGCCCCGCCCATGCAGAACCCGACCGCCGCGATCTTTCGATCCGGAACGCGGCGCACCAGCTCGTCGACCCCGGAGCGCAGGTCGGCGACCGCGTCCTCGGGCGGAATTTCGCCGAGGGCCGCGGTGGCCCGCGCGGGATCGGCGAAGGTGCCCGTGCCGCCCCGCGCCGAGAGCAGGTCGATCGCCAGCGCGGAGTAGCCGATGCCCGCGAACCGGCCCGCCACCGACCGGATGTGGTCGGTGAGCCCCTTGTTCTCGTGGATGACCAGCACGGCGCCGCGGGCGTCGGGCGCCTGCGCCCATGCCCCCTGCAGCTCACCGCGGGGCCCGGGCCAGGTGATCGCCGTAGTGTCGACCGCGGTCTGCGAACCCGGCGGTGCGCCCGCCGTCGCGGGCTCGCTCGAGGTGACCGGGGCCTGCCCCTCGGGCTGGCGGTTATCGCTGCAGCCGGTGATCAAGGCCGTCGCCGCGGCCGCGCCGACGCCGAGCAGCGCGAGCCTGCGCAGCGCCTCACGTCTGGACAACAGCCCGTCGACATGGTCGATGGCGATTTCCTCGGCGATGTAGCGCTGCAGCGGCGTCATCTTCGTCAGTATGCCCCGGACGACCGGTAGTGCCAGGTCATCGCCTAAAATAGACAGATATGCAAATCTGTTCACCCATTTCATTGACACCGTTATCGGCGGGCTGTTCTATGACGGGGTGAGCTACGACACGATCATCGAAAACGGCCGCTGGTTCGACGGCACCGGCGCACCGTCCGCGGTGAGAAACATCGGCATCCGAGACGGCCACATCGCCGCGATCAGCGCAGCGGACCTCGACCCGACCGGCTGCCCCGACGTCATCGACGCATCGGGTAAATGGGTGCTGCCCGGCATGCTCGATATCCACACCCACTACGACGTCGAGGTGCTCGACGGCCCGGCGCTGGCCGAATCGTTGCGCCACGGGGTAACCACGGTGATGCTCGGCTCCTGCTCGCTGTCCACGGTGCATGTCGACGGTACCGACGCCGGCGACATCTTCGGTCGGGTCGAGGCGATCCCGCGCGATCACGTCATCGACGCCGTGGACCGCAACAAGACGTGGACCGACTGCGAGCAGTACATCGCAGCGTTGGAGGCCCGGCCGCTGGGCCCCAACGTCGCTGCCTTCATCGGGCACTCCGATATGCGGGCGGCCACCATGGGCCTGGACCGCGCGACTCGCAAGGACGCGCGTCCCACCCGCAGCGAGCAGGCCCAGCTGGAGCGGTGGCTCTCGGCGGCGCTGAAGGCCGGCTTTGTCGGAATGTCTTCGCAGCAACTGCTTTTCGACAAGCTCGACGGTGACGTGTGCCGGTCGCGCACGCTGCCGTCCACCTACGCCAAGCCCCGCGAGCTGCGCAGGCTCAAGGCGTTGCTGCGGCGCACCGGCCGAGTGCTGCAGTCGGGCCCTGACATTCAGAACCCGCTGAACCTACTTTCCCAGCTGGCGCAGTCGCTGGGCTTGGTTCGCAACCCGCTCAAGACCAGCCTGCTTTCGGCGGCCGACGTGAAGTCCAATCCGTACAGCATCCATGCCCTGGGCCCGGGCGCCCGGTTGGTCAACAAGCTCGGCGGAAACTTCCGCTGGCAGCATCTGCCGGTGCCGTTCGAGGTCTACGCCGACGGCATCGACCTGGTGGTCTTCGAGGAGTTCGGCGCCGGTGCCGCCGCGCTGCACCTGCGCGACGAGGTCGAGCGCAACGAACTGATGCGCGACGAGGCCTACCGCCGCCGGTTCCGCAAGGAGTACGAGAGCAAACTCGGTATCCGGGTCTGGCAGCGCGACTTCTTCGATGCCGAGATCGTGGCATGTCCGGACACGTCGATCGTCGGCAAGTCGTTCGGTCAGGTCGGCAAGGAGCGCGGCGGACTGCACCCCGTCGACGCGTTCCTGGACCTGGTGCTCGAACACGGTCGGGCGCTGCGCTGGCGCACCACGATCTCCAACCACCGGCCCGACGTGCTCAAGAAGTTGGCGCGCGACACCGGTATCCAGATGGGCTTCTCCGACGCCGGTGCGCACCTGCGCAACATGGCCTTCTACAACATGGGCCTGCGGTTTTTGCGCCATGTGCGCGACGCCGAGCGCGCAGGTAAGCCGTTTCTGAGCGTCGAGCAGGCCGTGCACCGGCTGACCGGTGAACTGGCCGACTGGTACCGCCTGGACGCCGGGCATCTACGCATCGGCGACCGGGCCGATCTGGTGGTCGTCGACCCCGAGCACCTGGACGACTCGCTGGACTCCTACGCCGAGGAGGTCGTCGAGCAGTACGGGGGTTTATCGCGCATGGTCAACCGCAACGACGACACCGTGACCGCCGTCTACGTCGGCGGCAGAGCGGTCTTCGTCGGCGGCCAACCGACCGATGTCGTCGGCCGGCAGCGCACCGGACGGTTTCTGCGCGCAGCGCACAAGGCGCCCGCGATCTCCGCACAGGAAGGCGAATTAGCCAGTGTCAGTTGAAGATACGGTCTTGGGGATGTGGAAGGCGTTGTCCGCGCGCAACTGGGAGGAGCTCAAGACGTTCCTGTCCGACGACTGCATCTACCTCGACGTGCCCGTCGGCCCGACCGCGGCCGCCCGTGGGCCCGAGGACATCGTCAAGCGGCTCAAGATCGGCTTGGAGCCGTTGGCGTCCTACGAGAACTTCAGTGGGCTGTTGGTCGACAACGGCGTCGACGCGATGTACGAGCACAGCGAGGAATGGCACTGGCCAACAGGCGAATCGGCGGTGCTGAAGTTCGTTTCGGTGCACAAGGTTCAGAATGGCAAGGTCACGTTGTGGAAGGACTACTGGGACATGGGCGCGCTGGCCAACAACGCCCCGCCGACCTGGATGGAGGACTTCGCGAACGCCGACATGAGTTGGGTGTTCGACGCCACCGGCCTGGTGTGACGGTGCGGCGCCGGTTTGAGGTCGGCGACAGGCGGTAAACCCTTCAGATCGGCGAGGCTCGGCTGAAGGAGACGTGACGTGCATACGCGTGCGGCACTGTCCGCGTTCGTCGGACGCGTGAGACGCGCGCTGGCGCGGCGCAGCTTCGACCGCGACAACGTGCTGATGCTCGGCAAGTCAGTGCTGGCGGCGACGGTGGCCTGGCTGCTGGCTTCGCAGGTGTTCGGCGCGAGCCACGCCACGTTCGCGCCGTTCTCGGCGGTGCTGCTCATGCAGATCACCATCGCCGACTCGGTGCAGATGGCGATGCACTACACCGGCGCGGTGATCGTCGGCGTCTGCCTCACCGGGGCGATCGTGCTGCCGTGGGGCGCACAGCCGTGGCTGTTCCCGGTCATCCTGGCAATCGCGCTGACCATCGGACGCTGGCGACGGCTCGGGAGCCAGGGCATCAACGTCACGGTCGCCGCGATCTTCGCCTACGGCGCGTTCGCCATGCCCGAACCCGGGGTGTCGCCGCCGTCTCAGCTCCCCGAGATCGTGGGCATGGTGCTGCTCGGCGCCTCGGTCGCGTTAGCCGTGAACCTGCTGGTGGCACCCCCGTTGCGGTACCGCAGCGCCGGGTATGCCGTCCAATCGTTCAACGATTCGTTGTCAGACTTGCTGACCGACATGGCCGATGGGCTGAAAGACGGGACGCCCGACGCGGATGCCGCACGCCATTGGCGACAACACGCCGACGGCCTCGCACGCCTGACCCCGCAGGCGCGTCACACCGTGGACCATGCCGATCAGACCTCGCGGTTCAACCCCCGCCGGCTGCTGGTCCACGACCACCGCAGCTTCGACGGTTACCGCGTGACGATTCAGGCGGCGGACCGCATCACCGCTCAGGTGCGGTCGGTGATCACCGGGTTGATCCGGATCGGCGAACGCGACGACGACGAACAGCAACCGCACCACGACGCGTTTCTGCGCCACTACGCGACCGTGCTGTCCGCGGTGCGCGACGCCGTCTCCGCGATGGGTGGCATTCACTCCGTCGACGACCTCACCAACGGCGAACCAGTGGGCGAGGCGGTCCAGACCTGCACGGCGGCAGTGCAAAAACTCGCATCGCAGGCACAAGGTAAACCGCTCGATCAGCCGACCCAGTGGTCGGTGTACGGCGGTCTGTACGCCGATGCGCAGCGGCTGTGTGACGAGGTGGGATGGGCGCGCGACGGGCTCAACGAGGTGGCCGACGCCGTGCGCAGACGCGTGCGGACCGCGCGCTGAACTCACACGCTCCAGGCCAGCCGGAACTTCTCGGCGAGTTCATCGGGCTTCATGTCGCCATAGGTGTACTGCTCGTAGCGCCGTACCGCCACGGTGGCGTCCACGGCCGCGTCGCCGAGAATTCCGCGCAGCAGCGACGAGTTGTCCAGCCGGTCGAGCGCATCGGACTGGTCGGACGTCAACAGCGCGATACCGGCCTGTGCGCGAGCCGCATCCGTCATGGTGGCCGGGCCGACGGTGATCTCCTCCCCCGGCGATAGCTTGCGCTCGATACCGTCGAGCGCCATGCCCAGGATGGCAGCCGTCGCGAGATACGGGTTGGCCGACGGGTCGATCACCTTCACCTCGACATTGGCGCCGCCCGGGTTGCTCGGCCCGCCGGATACGAAACGTACTGCGGCCTCCCGGTTCTCGGTGCCCCAGCAAAGATACGCACCTGACCAAAGCCCCGGCTTGAGCCGCATCGTCGACAGCACCGAACCGCACAGCACGCCCTGGGCCTCCGGCAGGCCGGCGATCAGCCCGGCTATCGCGGCTTGGCCATCGGCTGTTATCGACGCGGCACCATCGCCGTTATCCCCGGGAAACAGGGGCATTTCCCCGCGGGTCAGCGAAAGGTGTTGATGCGAACCGGATCCCACGCTGTCGGCGAACGGCACCGGTGACAGGCTGACCCGCATCCCGTGTTGGCGAGCGACCCGGCCGATGATGATGCGCATCAGCACCAGTTGGTCGGCAGCGGCCACCGGTGGCGCCGGAGACAGCGATATCTCGAACTGGTTGCGCCCGTACTCGGGGTGGAACTGCTCGATCCAAACACCCGAGGCGGCAGCGGCGTTGGTGACATCGCGGACGAAGCCTTCGAACTCCAGTACGCCGGCAAGCCCGTATTGGGCCCACAGCTGCGACGGTAGCGCGCCGCCGTCCGGTGCGACGAGCACGAACTCCATCTCGTGCCCGACGGCCGCGTCGATGCCCGCATCGGCCAGCCGATCGGCCACCCTGCGCAGCGTGCCGCGGCTGCAGTAGGGATCCGGTGAGCCGTCCTGGTTGAAGAACGCACTCGGAGCCCAGGCCAACCCGTCGCCGAGGATGCGAAGGGCGCCCAGATCGATGCGTATCCGCTGATCGCCCACCACGCCGATCGCGTCCCCGAAGACGATGCCGGTCTGATCGATGGCGAACACATGCCAGACCGGGCTGGCGCCCAGGCCGGGCTCGGCGAACGAGCCCATCCGGCGCAGCGGCACGGTCTTGGCGAGCGTGAGCCCGGCGGGGTTGACGACCGTACCGATCAGCGTGGTGACGCCGTCGGCCTCGAGTTGGGCGATCGCCGCGGCGGCGAGCGGTTCGGCGGTCCGCGATGTCATGCGGTAATTGTGCGGGCTCGCGGGGTTCGTTACAGCGTGATCTTGCAGCTTTGGCCGATGTCGAGGGTGCGCAGCATCCGGCCCATGCCCAACCACATCGCGCACGACAGGGCCAGGTCGGTGAGCAGTTCGTCGTCGAAGTGCTCACGGCAGCGGGCCCAGAAGTCCTCGTCGTCACGCAGGGCGGTGTGGTCGGAGGCGAACCGTTCGGCGAACTCCGCGGCGACGCGCTCCTGGCCGCTGTAGCCCGGCCACGTCCGCCATTGCGCGGCATGATCGTAAAGCTCCTCGTCGACGCCGGCCGCGATACCTGCCGAGTCGCGGGTGTTCTGGCACACCACGCACTCGTTGTCCAGCGCGATGACCATCCTGGCCAGCTCACGGACCCGCATCGGAAGCCGGTTCTTGGTGTAGACCGCGTTGGTGAAACCGGCCATCGCGACGCCGATGTCGGGCGACTTGACCACCCAGGCGGCCGCGTCGTCATCGGCGAACTCCCCTATACGGCTCATGGCCGAGATCGTACGCGCGGCGCCGCGCCGGTGGAACACGTTCTAGAATCGGGGACGGTAGCGACGCTCACATCTTGGTAGCCGTGATCTCGCCGCGCTCGTCGTCCCACTCCCGCTGGGCCAGCACACGATGCGCGATGCGCTCCAGCGCCGCCTCCACCTGCGCATGGCCGGGTCTGCCCTCGAACGTCTGCGATTTGGCGAGCTTCTCGGTGATCGCGTTGACCAGCACCGAGGAGGCGGTGTCGACCTGCTGCGCGCCGGCTTGCGTGAGCCAGAACCGATCACCGGTGCGCAACGCATAGCCGGTGGCGACCAACTGCTCGAAGGTGGGCTCGATGACTTCGCACGGCACCCGGAGGCGATCGGCGATCTCGGTGAGCCGCGCGGAGCCGAAGGCCTGGTTGTGCCGATAGATCTGGATCAACGCCCACAGCCGCGCGACGTCGAGTTCGCAGCCTGGCCGGCCCGCGATGCTGCGCAGCCGGATCTCGGGTGAATGGCGTAGCAGGCGGCCGATCGCGGATTCCAGCACCTGCTCCGAATTCTCGGTGCCGGGCATCGCGAAGCCGTCGCCGAGATCGACCGCCGCCGTTTCCATCTCGTGCAGGGGCACTTCCTTGAGCGTCAGCGCGACCAGGAAACCGATGAACGCGACCGGCGCCGCGAACAAGAACACCAACCCGAGCGAGTCGGCGTAGGCAGTGACGATCGGTGCGGCGACGTCGGATGGCAACCCGTGCAACACCTGCGGGGACTGCGCGGCCGCCGGCGGCGCACCGTTGACAGCCAGGGCTCCGCCGATGCGGGCGTTGAGGAAGTTGGCGAACAGCGATCCAAAAATCGCCGCGCCGAACGCGCTTCCAATCGCCCGGAAGAACGTCACGCCCGACGTCGCGACGCCCAGATCGGCGAAGCCGACCGTGCTCTGCACGATCAGCACGAGTACCTGCATGCACATGCCGATGCCGGTGCCAAGGATGAACAGGTATGCCGACTGCGCCAGCAGCGACGTGTCGGCGTCCATCCGGGACATCAGCACGAAGCCCGCCACCATCACCGCGGTGCCGACGACAGGAAAGACCTTGTAGTGCCCGGTGCGCCCGACGATGGCGCCGCTGCCGATCGAGGTGATGAGCAAGCCGACCACCATCGGCAGCGTGCGCAGCCCAGACTCGGTGGCCGAGACGCCGTCGACGAACTGCATGTATGTCGGCAGGAACGTCAACGCGCCCAGCATCGCGAACCCGACGATGAACGACAGCACGCAGCACACCGTGAACACCGGGCTGCTGAACAGCCGGATCGGCAGAATCGGTTCGACCGCACGGGTTTCCACCCGGACGAAGATCGCAAGCGCGGCCGCCGAGCCGATGAACAACCCGATGATCGTCGGCGAAGCCCAGGGGTAGGTGCTGCCGCCCCAGCTGGTCGCCAGCGTGAGCCCGGTCGCGCCCAGGCCGACGAACACGATGCCGGCGTAGTCGATGACGGGCCGCTCGCGCCCGCTGAGCGCGGGGATGGCGGCCGCTGCCACGAAGAACACCACGACGCCCACCGGGATGTTGATCCAGAACGCCCACCGCCAACTGAGGTGGTCGGTGAAGTAGCCGCCCAGCAGCGGCCCGACCACCGTCGTCACACCGAAGACGGCGCCCAACGCGCCCTGGTAACGGCCGCGATCGCGCAGCGGGATCACCTCGCCGATCAGCGCGGTGGCCGTCACCATGATGGCGCCGCCACCGACACCCTGCGCAGCGCGCGATGCGACCAGCGCCGTCATCGACCCGGCGATGCCGCACAGCACCGAACCGATCAGGAAGACCAGCACTGCCGTCCCGAACACGGCCTTGCGCCCGAACAGGTCACCGAGCTTGCCCACCACAGCGGTGGCGATGGTCGAGGCCAACAGGTAGCTCGTCACCACCCACGACTGGTGGCCGGCGCCGCCGAGGTCGGCCACCACCGTCGGCAGGGTGGTCGCGACGATCGTCTGGTCCAGCGCGGCGAGCAGCATGCCGAGGAGCACCGCAACGAAAATGAAGTTGCGGCGCTGTGGGCTGATCAGCGCGCCGGGTTCACGATCCTCGGCGGCGGCGGGTGTCGCCGGACTTTCCATCCCTGCCTTCCGTCGGCCGGTATCCCTCCCGGCCTATCGTTAGACAAGCTAGAGAAGTTACGCCGGCCGACGGAAGGGTTGCCGGGAGCAGGTGTGCGGAAACGCGGGGGTCAGAGGCTGGTCGGCGGCCGGGAGACGCACTGTGCCGCATAGAGTTCGTCGCCCAGCTTGTCCATCAACTGCAGCTGCGTCTCGAGGTAGTCGATGTGCTCCTCTTCGCTGGCGAGGATTCCCTCGAGCAGCGTGGCGGTCGTGGCGTCTTCCTTCTCGCGACACATGATGATGCCGGGCTTCAGCCGCTCCATCACTTCGTATTCGATCGCGAGGTCGGCCTCGAATTGTTCGCGCAGGTTCTGGCCGATTCGCAGCGAGAATAGCCGCTGGTAATTCGGCAGCCCGTCGAGCATGAGAATTCGATTGGTGATCGCCTCCGCATGATTCATTTCGTCGAATGATTCTTTGCGGGTGTATTCGGCGAGTTCAGTGAAGCCCCAATTGGCCTGCATCTTCGAATGCAGGAAATACTGGTTGATGGCTGTGAGTTCGCTTGTCAATTGCTCGTTGAGCAACTTCAGAACGTCCGGGTCGCCTTGCATCGGGGGCTCCTTAGCACCGTGAGGGCTGGTCAAGCGTCGCTAGCGGTTGTGTGCGATCCAATCTAGTGCAGACAGTAATCAAAGCACAGCCGCTACGCTTGTGCGACGCGACTTTTCGGCATTCTGGCGAGTGATTGACGGGCTGTGGGCCGTCGAGGATGGATCAACGCTGGACTGCCTACGCTAACTAAGGTTAGACTCCGCTAACCAAAAACCGGCGTATCGGGCAGGGGGAAATAGGGATGGGTGAGCGCGACCTGCATTCCTTCATTCTCGCCTGTGATTTCCGTGTCGATGACGTAGAACGGATGTGGGGTTGGCTCAAGAAACGTCGTGACGGACTGGCGTCGATCGGCGCCCACCACGTGGTGCTCTACAACTCGATTTGGGAGCCCCAGCGGGTATTGACCACAATAGGAATTCGGCAGGCCGGCTCGATCCGCGAGGTTTTGCGATCCCCCGCGATATTCGAGTTGTTCGATATTTCCGGTGTCGACGATATTCCGCCCATCTTCGGCGGCGAGGTGGTGGAGAAGATCGACCTGTACCCGCCGTCGCCCGCGGATCACGTGGGACGCGTCATTGTCGGCGTCATGTCGTCGGTGCAAGATATCGGTTTGCTGATGGCCAAGGTGCAGGACGGGTTGGACCGGTTCAAGCGCGCGGGCGTGCGCAAGATCTGGGTGTATCGGGCGCTCGATGACGGGCAGGAAGTGATGGTCCTGCAGGAGATCGAGAACGAGCAAGCCGCCCGGCAGTGGATCGACCACCCCGACCACGCTGCCGAATGGCTGCGCCAGGCGGGCCTTGGTGCCTACCCCAGCCAGTTCGTGGGCAGGTTCGCCCACATCATGAGCATCGACGAGCAGAGCGGTTAGGTGCGCCCGTGTTCGTCTGTCTATGCATGGGAATCACGAGCAGCGACGTCGACGAGGTGGTCGCCAACGGCGCGACGACGTCCAAGCAGATCGCCGAGGCCTGCGGCGCCGGCGGTGACTGCGGACGGTGCAGGCGCACCCTGCGCGCGATCATCGCGGCCCATCACGAGGCGGACGGCTGCACCAAGGCTGTCAACCACTAGACGGTATGAGGGTCTGGGGCCTCATCGCGCGGCGATGTCCAGCACCATCACCCGCCACGCGGTAGCGCACCCCTCGGGGTCTGCGGCCACCCGCCCGGCGAGTTCGGCGTCGAACGCCGCGCGGATGCGGTCACGTGCCGTCGCGTCGCGGTCGGAATCCAGCGCCGCCCACAACGACTCCTCGAACGCCGCGCGAAACGCTTCCACGACCGCGGCGACGTAGGCGTCCAGATCGCCGTCGCGTTGGTAGGCCAAGAGATAGGGATCCGGCGCCGAGCGCAGTTCGGTGCGCCGCAGATCCAGCCGTTCCCGCAGCCGCGGGTCGTCGAACGGTGCGACGAACTCCCCCGGCGTGCGATTCCAGGTGGGGATCGTCATGCGCCGGTATTCGGCGGACCGCACTGCCCCGACCTCGACCAACGCGCGCAGACCGTCGTTGGCGGCGTTCATCAACCCCTCCGCGCCGCTGGTGCCGTCGTCCTCGTTCGCACCACCGAGCACGATCAGCCGGCCCGACGCGCGCAGCTCGGCCGCGCGGTGCCGCAGGAACGTTCGCCAGTCCCGCGCCGACTGCTGCTGCAGCGCGAGCCGAACGTCGCCCGTGGCGAACGTCGAGTAGATGTGATCGGGGATCGTCACGTCGAGGCGACTCAGCCAGTGCACCGCTATCGAGGACCAGCCCAGCGACAGGTACCCGTCGGGAAACAGCCGTTCATAGAACGAGCGGCCCGCCGCGTAGGCGAACACGTCCGCGGCGTGCAGATAGCTCTGCGGTGCGGACTGCAGCAGCTCGAACAACGCCGAGAAGTCGTTGCCGGGGATGTCGGTGTGCACCACCATCGCGGGACCCGACCCGACGCGGGCGGTCAGCGCGCGTCGCATCGGCTCCAGCGAGTTGCCGCCGCCGGCCGCACCGAAGTCGGCGATCACGAACGGCAGCCCGGCCGCGGGCGGCGTCACCTCGGCGGCGGCCTGTTCGAGCCAGTCCAGGGCCTGCTCACCGAAGACGTGCTGAGCCGCGGAGTGTGCGGTGTAGAAGCCGTGGCCCTCCATCCGGCCGCTGACTGCGCGATCACCGGCCATCGGCGATCACCGGGCTGCGCGACGGCCGGTGAAGTCGGCGAGCGCCTCGGCGTTGGCGGCGGTGCCCATCAACGTGGCGAAGTGCTCGTTCTCCCTGGCCGTCGCGGCGGCGATCTGGGCACGCGTCGGGGCGACGATGGTCTGCTTCACCGCCATCAGGCTCGGAATCGGTTTTTCGGCAAGGATGTTGGCGTGGTGGCGGGCCTGCACCAACAGGTCGTCGGGTTCACACACCTTCCACGCCAACCCCATTCGCTGCGCCTCGTCGGCGTCGACCCACTCCGATGACATCAGTAGCCAGGCGGCGTTCTGCCGCCCCAGCAGCCGCGGCAGCAGATATGACGACGCGGCCTCGGGTGCTACTCCGAGGCTGGTGAACGGCGTCTTCAACTTCGCCGTCGAGGACATGAACACCAGATCGGCGTAGCCGAGAATCGTTGCGCCGATACCGACTCCGACGCCGTTGACCGCACAGATCAGCGGCTTGGGGAACTCGGCGAGCGCGTCGATCATCGTGGTGAAGTGGCTGCCCTGTTGGTTGAACGCCGGTTCGGTGATGCGGCGCTGCATTTCTTTGAGGTCGTTGCCCGCGCTGAACGCCCGGCCCGATCCGGTCAACAGGACGACGGCCACCTCGGGGTCGTCGGCGCCGTCGCGCAGCGCGGTCGCGGTGGCGTGATACAGCTGTTCGTTGAACGCATTCAGGGCCTCAGGCCGGTTCAGCGTCAGGGTACGGACCCGGTTCTCGTCGCTGATCTGCAGGGGCGCTGGTTGCACTTCGGTCACCGGTCGACTGTACGGCGCGTCGGGTTGGCGGCGAACGGCGTGCGGTACACGTAGCGGCTCGTCGGCACGGTGTCGACGTCACGGTTGGCGCCGAACGCCGCCGTGCTGGCCACCATCCGCTCCATCCGCATCCGCAAATCGTCGTCATCGGCGGCGCCGAAGAACGCGTGCAGGTCCGCCACGGCTTCTTGCGGGAACAGTTCTTCGACGATCGCCGCGAGCATCGGTGCGTCCGGCGTCAACGCGCGCACGACGGCGTTCTGCGTATAGCCGAACGTCGCCTGGGTCTCGATGGCCACCGGGGTGTGGTCGATGTGCCACCGCGCGAGCCAGGTCGCCTCGTCCATGTCGGCGGGGCGGCGCAGCAGTGCGACGTTGGCCAGGCCCCGGCTGCGTTGACCAGGCACGGTGTCGGGCGGGGGCAGTGGAACGGACTCGGTGACCAGATAGGCGGCGACGTCATCGGCTTCGGACTGCAGCCGCTCGATCGCGGCCCGCACCTGCTGGCCGTAGGACTGTTGGGTCCACAGCGTGACGAAACCGACCACCGCGGGATCCATCGTCGTCAGCGTCATCAGTGAGTCTCGCACCACCTCGTCGCGCAGGTTGATGGCAAGGCCCGGAAGATCCATGTCGAGCAGGTCGGCCGCCACCCGGGCGCGCATTCGCGCGCACCACTTTTCGTCCGGCTCGGCGCCCCGCAGGGTGATGATGACTTTCTCCACGAAGCCGAACTTACCGCGACGGCGGTGAACCGGACGCTGCTGCGGTCAGGCCTGCAGCCGGTCGCGCACGGCGGCCATCCGCCGCTCGAGTTCGGTGGCGTCGACGATCCCGCGGGCGAGCAGCGAATGCGCCAGCGCCATCAACTGGTTCTCCGGATAGGGCAGGTCCGCGTACACCGTCGCCGACAACGCGTCCTCCTCGTCGCGGCGTTCCTTGAAGTTCGGCGCTCCGGTGTCGCACGCGGCGCGGTCGAGCGCATCGCACATACCGTCGAGGCTGGTCTTCCACGGCGGCACCGGGTTGTCCACGCCGTACTTGGCCGCCATCCGCGGCCAGACCTGGTTGCGCCGCACGACCTGCTGCAGTGGTGCGACCGGCGTCGGGTCGGATGCGGCGTTCACGTGACCGGGTGGATCGCGGGGCGGGTTTCGGTGATCACGTTGGTGGTCACGCCCGGCTTCGGCAGGGCGACACCGATCAGGCAGTCGCGCGTGACGATCTGCGCCAACTCGTCTTCGGTCCAGCCGTCGGTGCCGTGCGGGCGCATCGGCATCACCATGAATCGGTGCTTCTGGTTGGAATCCTGCACCCGGACGGCGATTTCGTCGGGCAGGTAGAGGCCGAACTCCGCGAGCACCTGACGCGGCCAGCGGACCAGGCGGCGTCGGTAGTTCGGCGTGCGGTACCACTCCGGGGAATTGCCGAGGATCGGGCGCGGATAACACGAGCACAGCGCACACACGATGACGTGGTGCACGGTAGGGGTGTCCGCGAGGATCTCGAACGCGGTGAAATCGCTTGGCGTGCCGAACCCGGTCGGTTCCATCCAGTCGACGCCGACTTCCTTGCTGGCCGTCATCGGTTCACTCAACGCGAGTTGGTGGAACTCGGGATCCAACCACGCCCGCGCGACCAGTCGGGCAGCCGGTGTCGGACCGATCTGTTCGGCGAACTCGGTGAAACGACGATGCTCCTCGGCGGTGAAGATGCCCTTCTCGATACACAGTTCGCGCAGCGCGATCTCGAGCACCTCGAAGTCGGTGATTTCGTCGACCATCGGGGCGATGGTCCGTTCGTGGTCGTGGTCGTGGTCGTGGTCGTGGTCGTGCTCAGTCATGTGCGCCCCTGTGACTCAGGTGGCTGATGCCAGCCAGCGTTCGGGAATTTCGGTCTGGATGACGTCATCGGCGGTGCCGGTGTAGCCGTCCCACAACTCGGACATGTTGAACCGGACCACGTAGAACCACTCCGGCTGTGCGTCCGGGCGATCCCAGGTCTCGTCCTCGGCGGCGGGGCTTTCGTAGGCGACGGTCGCGATCTCACCCGTCGCGCCCCGCACATATTCGGGTGTGCGGGTGTAGAACACGACCGGCAGTTCGCGCACCACCACGGCGTCGCCGACGTTGAACTTCGGCTCGCCGGCCTGCCCGGCGTAAACCTGCGGGTCACCCTTGCCCACCGCGTGTTTGTGGTGGGCGTTGCGTTTGACGGCCGACCCGTCCCCTTCGCACTTCGGTTGGGCCTCCAGCGCCTTGCCGGCCAGTCCGCCCTCGTAGCGCGCGGCGACCTCGGCCATCCGCTCGCTCAACTCGCCGAGCGCGATGTGGTGCTTTTCCACCAGCACCCGTGCGACAGCCAACAGCCAGCGGCCGTAATAGGGCAGCCCCAGGTACTGGGCGCGCCCGACGTCGACGTTGCCGATGCGCCGGCGCTCCTCCGAGAGCCATATCCCGCGCCACGCCAGCACTTCGCAGATGACGTACGTCATGTGCTCCCATAGCTCGTACTGCTTGTTCTCGTACTTCATCGGCGCGTCTGGTTCACCACCCACGTCGTGGACGGGTTTGAGGTACGCGGTGATGCGGCCGTGGTCGAGCAGATCCGGCGTCGGGGCGTCGGGAAGCTCCGGATACGCCGACTTGAGCCGCGCGACCAGATCAAGTTGCGCTGCACGTTCGGCCGCTGTGCTCATCACAGCT
The DNA here is from genome assembly GCF_053483195.1 of Mycolicibacterium sp. XJ2546. NCBI lineage: Bacteria > Bacillati > Actinomycetota > Actinomycetes > Mycobacteriales > Mycobacteriaceae > Mycobacterium > Mycolicibacterium sp. XJ2546. The sequence goes on from NZ_JBEFRW010000011.1 coordinate 134,875, forward strand.
CCCCTTCCGTTAGCAGTGCGCTGACTTTATCTCCGCGATACCGCCGCTATCACCCGAATTGCGAACTCGCTGCGGCGCAACGGTCCACTGACGGTGGCGGCAGTTTTCGAATACTCAGCGCGGCAATCGGATTCGCTCTACGGATGGCGGTGGACGCATTTTCTTCGCGTTCAGACCGGATACGGTGACGGCGTGTAGTGCACCGGTACCGGCCGCATAGGCGTCAGAATGGGGAGGTGACCACCGGGCCCAAGGTTTTCGAAGCCCTGCGGCCGACGTCGCCGGACATCGGGGCGGTTGTGCGCAGCCTGCTCGGGGTCATCGCGATGGCGGCCGTCGCGCTGCTGTGGCACTCGGGCGCGGCCGCGTTGTGGGCTGCGGGGGCCGCTGCGATCGCCGGTGCGATCGCGCTGCAGGACAGCCCCGGCGGCCGGGTGCCGTTGGTCGTCACGGTCTCGTTGCAGATGGGCGGCGCTGTCCTGCTCGGCGCCCTGACCGGCGCCTACAACGTGCTGTTCGTCGTGGCGGTGGCGCTGTGGTGTTTCGCCGCTGGACTGCAATGGGCGCTGGGCGGCAACGCCGGTCTGGTGGGCGCGGCCGCCAGCGCGCTGCTGGTGGTCACACCACCGGTGGCGCCCACGGTGTCCTCGGTGCTGGTGCCGACGGTTCTGACGATCGCGGCGGGATGTCTGCAGGCGGCACTGATCGCCGTGTGGCCACCGCAGCGGTGGCGAACCCAGCGGGAGGCGTTGTCGAACGCCTACCGGTCGTTGGCCGACGATGCCCGCCAGGTCGCCGCCGACCGGGCGGCGCCGCTGGACGCGGCACTGTCGCCGTCGTTGCGCGACGCGTTCATGGACACCCAGGCCAGCCGGCGACCGAAGGCCTACCTCGGCGGACATCGGCTGCCCGAGCGGATCATGACGACATTGCACGCGTTCCGCGGCTCCTCCGACGGCGAGCGCGACGAGGTGTCACAGATGCTGGGCTCGGCGGCGGCCGTGCTCGACGCGATCGCCGATCACAAACACACTGCGCGCCGCGACGCCGAGCACGCGCTCGTCCGCGTCGACACCGCGGTGTCGATGATCACCGGACCGGAAGCCACGACCGCGCAACGGCTTTCACAGCAGTTACACGAGGCTGCAGAACTGCGGTTCCCCGACCTGTACCGACCCGACCTGATCAGCCCGGTCCGCAGGGCGGTGGGCTTGATGCGCGACCATCTGACGTGGACGTCACCGGTGTTGCGCCACGCCGTGCGGTTGTCGGCGGCCGTCACGGCGGGCATCGCCGCCGACCGCTTCGCCCCCGTCAACCATGGGTACTGGGCGGCGCTGACGGTGCTGATGGTGCTGCGCCCGGAGACCGCGCACACCTACACCCGGTGTATCGGGCGCATCGCGGGCATCGCGGCGGGCGTCGTGCTGACGTCGGCGATCACGCTGTTGGTGGAGCCGACGGGATATGTCGCGGCGGTGTTGGCGACGCTGTTCATCGCGATTACCTACTGGGTCAGCCGGTTCGGCTACCTCGCGGTCAGCGCCGCACTGGCCGGGGCCGTCGTGTTCCTGCTCGACATCGGCTCGGCGACGTCGGGCGCGACGGCCGAAGACCGGTTGTTCTCCCTGGTCATCGGCGGCGGACTGGCCGTGGTGGCGCACGTATCGTTTCCCGACCACTCGCTGATCCGGCTGCGGCAACGCTCCGGTGAGCTGCTGAAGACCGAGATCGACTACGCCGCAACGATTATCAAAGCCTTCGTGCACGAACTCGACCGTCCCGCCGAGGCGGTGTCGGCGGCGTGGCAGAAGGCCTTCCGGGCCCGCGCCTCGTTCGAAGCGGCATCCGGCGCGGCACGGCTGGACTCCCCCGGGCTGCGCCGCTGGCTGCGTTCGTACCGGGCGGCGCTCAACGCTGTCACCGCCGCGTGTACCGCGCTGGAGGCCAGCCTGCCGCCGCAGCCGCTCGCCAACGTGCCGGCCGAATTCGTCGCGGCGATAGACGACTATGTGGATGCGCTGCGCGGCGCGCCGCCGAGCCCGGCCGCACCGTGGACGGTCGATTTGGCCGCGCTCACCGCGGCCAACCAGCAGGTGCGCGATCGGGCCGCTGACCTGGCCGCCGATAACGGCGCGGCCCGCGTGCTCGTCGCCGAGATCGCGACGATCACCCGCAGCCTGTCGAGCATCGCTACTGTTCGCGAGCCCACTTCGGCGTGATGAACACCCCTTCGGCTTCCACGGTCACACCCTCGGCATCGGCCAAATAACCTGTGGCATAGGTCTTGACGCCCTCGCTGTGGGTGATTTTCGCCTCGGCGTGTAACCGGCCGAGCCGGGTGGTGCGCAGGTAGCGCAGCGTGATGGTGCCGGTGAAGCGCGGGTTCAGCCCGTCGGCTGCCGCTTCACCGAGCAGGTGGTCGAGCACCAGCGCGGCGATGCCGCCGTGCACGTGACCCGGCGGCCCCTCGTAGGCCGCACCCATGTCGAAGTCGGTGTGCACGCGCCCGTCGGCGTCGCGGTGCACCACCAGCGGCGGCGCGAACGGATTCCGGATGCCGATCACCGGGTTGCCCCACGCCATGCGGTCCCCGTCGGTGGTGAAGCGCACCCCGAACGGTCCGTCGCACTGCTGCGAACGCAGCTGCGCGGTGGCCGCGTCGATCTGCGCCCGGACCGCCGCCACCGTCTGCGCGTCGACCTCGGTGCGGATGGTCGCGTCGACCAGTTCCCTGACGGACTCGGCGAGCGGGGCATAGACCTCGCGCAGCTGCGCGATCTCGGCTGAGGAGACGTCGCCGATATGGGTGAACTCCACCATTGGAGCACTAGAACACGTTCTAGAGCAGCTTGTCGAATCAGCGCGCCGCCGCCGCGCGGCTGAACTACCGTGCCTTATGACCGTTGCCCATGCCGAGCCCTACTACGACTTGGGCGGCTATCACCGGCCCACCGACACCACCGTGCCGGAGGCCCAAACGTGGTTCGACCGCGGCATGGTGTGGGCGTACGCGTTCAACCACGACGAGGCGATCAGGTGCTTCGAGCGCGCGCTGGATCTCGACCCCGACCTGGCCATCGCGCGATGGGGAATCGCATACTCGGTCGGGCCCAACTACAACAAGGGATGGGACGCGTTCGACCCCATCGACGCCGCCACGTCATTGGCCAGGGCCAGAACGGAACTCGGGTTGGCCGCCGACGGCCGCGCTTCGCCCGTCGAACGGGCGCTGATCGAGGCACTGCGGCAACGGTTTCCCACCGCCGATCCCGATGACGCCGAGGCATTGAGCGCCGGAGGCGCGGCCTACGCCGATGCGATGCAGACACTCGGCGACACGTATCCCGACGACGTCGATGTGCAGGCCCTAGCCGCCGACGCGCTGGTCAACGTGACGGCGTGGGCGCTGTGGGACACCAGGACCGGCGAACCGGCTGTCGGCTCGCGAGTGCTGGCAGCCAAACAGATCCTCGACCGCGCGCTGGCCGGCACCGCCGGACGTGAACATCCCGGCATCCTGCACCTGTACCTGCACACCATGGAGATGTCGCCGAACCCACAGGATGCGCTGCCCGCCGCGGACCTGCTGCGCGATCTGGTACCCGACGCCGGACATCTGCTGCACATGCCCAGCCACATCGACGTGCTGTGCGGCAACTATCGGGATTCTGTGGTCGCGAACTCGACCGCGGCGCGGGTCGACCGGCGGTTCGTCGACCGGGAAGGGCCGCTGAACTTCTACTCGCTCTACCGCGCCCACAACCTGCACTTCATCGTGTATTCGGCAATGTTGGAAGGCAATTCGCGCGCCGCGTTCGCCGCCGCCGACGAACTCGTCGATCAGCTGACGCCGGACCTGCTGCGGATCGAGAGCCCGCCGATGGCCGACTGGCTCGAGGCGTTCGTGCCGTTGGGCATCCACGCGCTGGTGCGGTTCGGCCGCTGGGACGAGTTGATCGCCCAGCGGCTGCCGCAGGATCTGGACCTGTACTGCTCCACAGCGGCCACCATCCACTACGGCCGCGGCGTGGCCCACGCGGTGAAGGGAAACCTCGTCGCGGCCCACGCCGAGCGCGACGCGTTTTTGAAGTCTACGGCCGCATCCCCGACACCCGGTATCTGTTCAACAACACCGTGCTCGACATATTGGCGATCGCCTCGCAGATGCTCGCCGGTGAGATCGCCTACCGCGACGGCGAATTCGACAAAGCGTTCGCGCGACTGGAGACGGCGATCGCGCTCGACGACGCGCTGCCCTACGACGAGCCGTGGGGCTGGATGCAGCCCACCCGGCACGCCTACGGCGCGCTACTGCTCGAGCAAGGCTACGTCGAGCGGGCGGCCAGCGTGTACGCCGCCGACCTCGGGCTCGATCGCACCCTGCCGCGGCCCTGCCAGCACCCCAACAACGTGTGGAGCCTGCACGGCTACCACGAATGCCTGCAGCGGCTGGGCCGCATCGACGAAGCCACGATCATCGGTCAGCAGTTGGCGCTGGCCATGGCGCGTGCCGATGTCCCGATCGCGGCCTCATGTGCGTGTCGTCTGGAGGTCAGCGCCCCGTAGACTGCGGTCGATGGCACTCAGCGACGACGACCTCGCCCGCCTGAGCCGCTGCGTGGAGTTGGCGCGTGAGGCGCTCGACAACGGTGACGAGCCGTTCGGCTCGATCCTGGTCGACGCCGACGGCCAGACCCGGTTCGAGGACCGCAACCGGGTCAAGGACGGCGACCACACCCGCCACCCGGAGTTCGCGATCGCGCGCTGGGCCGCCGCCTTCCTCACCCCCGCCGAACGTGCCAGGTCCACCGTCTACACCTCCGGTGAGCACTGCCCGATGTGCTCGGCCGCGCACGCCTGGGTAGGCCTGGATCGCATCGTCTACGCGACCTCCTCGGCGCAGCTGAGCGGCTGGCTGAAGGAGTGGGGCGCACCGCCGTCGCCGGTGGCGCCGCTGCCGATCACCATTGTCGCTCCCGGGGTGAGGGCCGACGGTCCTGTCGCCGAATTCGCCGAACCGATGAAGGCGCTCTACGAAGCGAAGTACCGGGCATGACTGAGCCCGCCTGGGTCCAGCACGTGATCTGGTGGCAGATCTATCCATTGGGCTTCGTCGGCGCGTATCCGGCCGATCCGCCGCCGGGCCCTGCCGAACACCGGCTGCGCCGGGTGATCGGGTGGCTCGACCACGCCATCGAACTCGGGGCCTCCGGGATCGCGCTGGGGCCGGTGTTCGCCTCGCGCAGCCACGGCTACGACACCGTCGACCACTACCGCATCGACCCCCGGCTCGGTGACGACGACGACTTCGACGCGCTGGTCAACGAGGCCAAGAGCCGCGGGCTGCGGATCCTGCTCGACGGCGTATTCAACCACGTCGCAGCTGATTTCGCCCGCACCGAATGGTTCCGAAAGGGCCCCAACGGCTTTGACACATTCGAAGGTCACGGCGACCTGATCGCCCTGGATCACGACAATCCCGAGGTCATCTCCTACACCATCGACGTGCTGACGCACTGGCTGGGCCGCGGCGCCGACGGATGGCGCCTGGACGCGGCCTACGCAGTGCCCGACCGGTTCTGGGCCGCGGTGCTGCCGCGCGTGCGCGCGGCCTATCCCGACGCCTGGTTCCTCGCAGAGGTGATCCACGGCGACTACGCAGAGATGGTCGCGCAGGCGCGCTTCGATTCGGTGACCCAGTACGAGCTGTGGAAGGCGATCTGGAGCGCTCTTGTCGACGGCAACTTCTACGAACTGGACTGGGCGCTGCTGCGCCACAACGAATTCCTGGACACCTTCGTCCCGTTGACGTTCGTCGGCAACCACGACGTGACCAGGATCGCCAGCCGGCTCGAACACACCGGCCATCTCGAACACGCGCTGGTGCTGCTGTTCACGACCGGCGGTACCCCGAGCGTGTACGCCGGCGACGAATTCGCCTACACCGGCGTCAAAGAGGAGCGGTTCGGCGGCGACGACGCGGTGCGACCGGAGTTCGGTCCCGCACCGACCGCCGACGAGTACGGCCACGATGTGTTCCGGCTGCATCAGCACTTGATCGGGCTGCGCAGACGACATCCCTGGCTGCACAATGCGCGCACGTCGGCGCTGCACCTGAGCAACCGTCAGTACGTGTACGAAACCCGCAACGGCACCGACACGTTGGTGGTCGCGCTCAACATGGACGACGCGCCGGCTGGGGTCGTGATGACCGACCTCGGGTTCGGTCCGGGCCGCATCGTCGCTGGATCCGGTGCACCGCCACCGGACGAGGTCAACGAGGTCGACGTCGCACCGCATGGCTGGCTGATCATCGCGCCGGACCCGTCGTGAAGCGACGGGTACCGCGGCCCGCGGAGTTGGTTCCGCTGCTGGGTTTTCGCGCCCCACGGTTCGGCGTGCAGAGCCGGCTGGCCGACGCGCTGACCATCGATGACCTGCGGCTGCTGGCGCGGCGCCGCACCCCCAGAGCGGCGTTCGACTACACCGACGGCGCCGCCGAGGACGAGCTGTCCCTGGCTCGAGCCCGACAAGCGTTCCGCGACATCGAATTTCATCCGGCCATCCTGCGCAACGTCGCGACGGTCGACACCAGCCGCACCGTGCTGGGCGCCGCGGTGGCCCAGCCGTTCGGCATCGCCCCGACCGGGTTCACCCGGCTCATGCACACCGAAGGAGAGATTGCCGGTGCCCGTGCCGCAGCCGATGCGGGTATCCCCTTCGCGCTGTCGACGTTGGGCACCGCGTCCATCGAGGACGTGAAGGCGGCTAACCCACACGGCCGCAACTGGTTTCAGTTGTACATGTGGAAGGACCGGGACCGGTCGATGGCGCTGGTGGAACGCGCCGCCGCAGCCGGCTACGACACGCTGCTGGTCACCGTCGACGTTCCGGTCGCCGGTGCGCGGCTTCGGGACACCCGCAACGGCATGTCGATTCCGCCGACGCTGACCCTGAGCACCGTGCTGGACGCGGTACCGCGCGCCCGTTGGTGGTTCGATCTGCTGAGCACCGAACCGCTGGCGTTCGCGTCGCTGGACCGCTGGCCCGGTACGGTCGCCGAATACCTGGACACGATGTTCGATCCCACCGTCACGTTCGAGGATCTGGCCTGGATCAAGAAGCAGTGGCCGAACCGCCTGGTGGTCAAGGGAATTCAGACGCTCGACGATGCCAGAGCGGTCGTCGACCTCGGCGTCGACGGGATCGTGCTGTCCAACCACGGCGGCCGCCAACTCGACCGCGCCCCGGTGCCGTTTCACCTGCTGCCCCATGCCGCACGCGAGTTCGGCGGCGACACCGAGGTTTTGCTGGACACCGGAATCATGTCGGGAGCCGACATCGTCGCCGCGATAGCGCTGGGCGCACGCTTCACGCTGGTGGGCCGGGCCTACCTCTACGGGCTGATGGCCGGCGGTGAGGCCGGAGTGAGACGTGCCATCGAGATGCTGTCGTCGCAGGTCAGCCGCACGATGAAGCTGCTCGGTGTGACGTCGCTGGACGAACTCGGCCCGCACCACGTGACCCAGCTGCACCGGTTATCGCGTGGCGATTCGGCCCGAGCGCCGTCGTCACACTAGTCACTGCTTTCTCACTGGTCACACGGCACATCGGCGGGCCTTGAGTCCGCGGCGAGTCGTAATCGTTAGCCAACCGCGACGTGGCAACCGAGTGTTGCGCGCGTCGACCGGGCCGGAGTGCGTGTTTCATAACGCAGGAAAGCGACGGCAATTGCTTTGTAACAAGCGATGAAAGGTGGGTTGGTTGCCGTTATGAAGTTCTCAAAGAGGTACCGAGGTACCAGAACCAAACTGTTGCGCCGGTTGGCGGTGACCGCCGTAGCTGCGGCGACCCTGCCCGGTCTGGCCGGCATCTTCGGGGGGTCGGCGACCGCTAACGCGTTCTCCCGGCCGGGTCTGCCCGTCGAGTACCTGGATGTGTTCTCCGCGGCGATGAACCGCGACATCCGGGTGCAGTTTCAGGGCGGTGGGCCGCACGCGGTGTACCTGCTCGACGGTCTACGCGCCCGCGATGACTACAACGGCTGGGACATCGAAACCCCGGCGTTCGAGTGGTACTACCAGTCCGGGCTGTCGGTCGTCATGCCGGTCGGCGGTCAGTCCAGCTTCTACACCGACTGGTACCAGCCGTCACGGGGTAACGGCCAGGACTACACCTACAAGTGGGAGACGTTCCTGACCCAGGAACTCCCGGCCTGGCTGGAGGCCAACCGGGGCGTGTCGCAGAACGGCAACGCGGTGGTCGGCATCTCGATGGCCGGCAGCAGCGCGCTGACGTATGCGATCTACCACCCGCAGAAGTTCATCTACGCCGCTTCACTGTCGGGCTTCCTCAATCCCTCCGAGGGTTGGTGGCCGATGCTGATCGGGCTGGCGATGCAGGATGCGGGCGGCTTCAACGCAGAGAGCATGTGGGGCCCCTCGACGGACCCGGCGTGGAAGCGCAACGACCCGATGGTCAACATCGGTCAGCTGGTCGCCAACAACACCCGCCTCTGGATCTACTGCGGTACCGGCACCCCGTCGGATCTGGACTCCGGTGCCGCCGGTCAGAACTTGATGGCCGCGCAGTTCCTCGAAGGGTTCACGTTGCGCACCAACATCACCTTCCGCGACAACTACGTCGCCGCGGGTGGCACCAACGGTGTGTTCAACTTCCCCGAACAGGGCACGCACAGCTGGGGCTACTGGGGCCAGCAGCTCGAGCAGATGAAGCCCGACATCCAGCGGGTGCTCGGAGCCTCCGGCGCCGTCTAAACCACCCCACACAGGGAGCCTGCCGTAACCCCCGAACGGCAGGCTCCCTGCCCGTTTGGGTGGCTTTGTTCGCGAGTGCTACACCAGGGTCGTTCGAGCGGCCACGATCGCAGCCCTGGTGTACGTCTCGCGAACACAGTGGCGGCTTCGCGGGAACAAACCCGCCACGCCCAAGGTTGAGTCCATCTGACTGAACTTTGGAGGTGTGATGGCTGAAGCCAAAACAGTGCCCGTGCTGTTCGTGAGCACTCCGATCGTGCTGCCGTCGATGGTGGTGCCGATCGAACTCGACGATGCCGCACGCGCGGCCATTGAAGCAGCTAGGGCCGCCGCGTCAGATGGTTCGGGCGAACTGCTGATCGCGCCGCGGTTGGAGGACCGCTACCCCACCTATGGGGTGCTGGCCTCGATCGTGCAGATTGGCCGCATCGCCGGGGGCAACGGCACCGCAGCGGTGGTGCGCGGCGAGAGCCGTGCACACATCGGCGCCGGCGCCAGCGGCCCGGGCACCGCGCTGTGGGTCGAGGTGACCGAGGTCATCGAGGATCCCGCACCGGAGCACGTCAAGGCGCTGGCCGGCGAGTACAAGAAGCTGCTGCTGGCCATGCTGCAGCGCCGGGAAGCCTGGCAGATCATCGATTTCGTCAACCAGCTGAGCGATCCGTCGGCGCTGGCGGATACGGCGGGTTACGCCTCGTACCTGACGCAGGTGCAGAAGCGTCAGCTGCTGGAGACACCCGATGTCGCCGAGCGGCTCAGACTGCTGATCGACTGGACCGGCGAGCACCTCGCCGAGGTCGAGGTGACCGACAAGATCGCCGAGGACGTCCGCGAGGGCATGGAAAAGCAGCAGAAGGAATTCCTGCTGCGCCAGCAACTCGCCGCGATCCGCAAGGAGCTCGGCGAGGGTGAGCCCGACGGATCTGATGACTACCGCAGCCGCGTGGAGGCCGCCGACCTGCCCGACAACGTCCGCGAGGCGGCGTTGCGTGAGGTGGGCAAGCTGGAGCGCGCCGGCGACCAGAGCCCGGAGAGCGGTTGGATCCGTACCTGGCTGGACACCGTGCTGGACCTGCCGTGGAGCCTCACGACCGAGGACAGCTCCGACCTGAAGGGGGCGCGCGAGATTCTCGATGCCGACCACCACGGGTTGGACGACGTCAAGGACCGCATCGTCGAATACCTGGCCGTGCGGGCGCGTCGCGCTCAGCGCGGGCTGGAGATCGTCGGCGGCCGTGGCTCGGGTGCGGTGATGGTGCTGGCCGGCCCGCCCGGCGTCGGTAAGACGTCGCTGGGCGAGAGCGTGGCCCGTGCGCTCGGCCGCAAGTTCGTCCGCGTCGCCCTGGGCGGCGTGCGCGACGAGGCCGAGATCCGCGGTCACCGACGCACATACGTCGGCGCCCTGCCCGGCCGTATCGTGCGCGCGATCGGCGAGGCGGGTTCGATGAACCCCGTCGTGCTGCTCGACGAGATCGACAAGATCGGCTCGGACTTCCGCGGGGATCCGGCGGCGGCGCTGCTGGAGGTCTTGGACCCGGCGCAGAACCACACGTTCCGCGACCACTACCTGGACCTGGATCTGGACCTGTCCGATGTGGTGTTCCTGGCTACCGCCAACGTGATCGAGAACATCCCGTCGGCGCTGCTGGACCGCATGGAACTGGTGGAGATCGACGGCTACACCGCCGACGACAAGCTCGCCATCGCGCAGGACTTCCTGCTGCCCCGGCAGCGCGAACGTGCGGCGCTGACCATGGATGAAGTCGAGGTCACCGAAGTCGCGCTGCGCAAGATCGCCGCCGACTACACCCGCGAGCCGGGTGTGCGGCAGTTTGAACGGCTGCTGGCCAAGATGATGCGCAAGGTCGCGACCAAACTGGCCACCGAACCGGGTGCGGTCGTCGTCGACGAGGCCGATCTCGTTGACTACCTTGGCCGTCCGCGGTTCCTGCCGGAGTCGGCCGAGCGCACGGCGGTGCCGGGCGTCGCAACCGGGCTCGCGGTAACGGGTATGGGCGGCGATGTGCTCTACATCGAGGCCAATGCCGTCGGAAAGGGTGAAGCCGGCGAAGCGACTTTGACCCTGACCGGTCAGTTGGGCGACGTGATGAAGGAGTCGGCGCAGATCGCGCTGTCCTACGTGCGCTCGCACGCCGAGGCGCTGGGCGTCGACCCGACGACGCTGGAACGGCGGATCCACCTGCACGTGCCCGCGGGCGCGGTGCCCAAGGACGGTCCGTCGGCCGGTGTCACGATGGTGACCGCGCTGGTGTCGATGGTCACCGGGCGCCAGGTGCGCTCGGACGTCGGCATGACCGGTGAGGTGACGTTGAACGGCCGGGTGCTGCCGATCGGCGGCGTCAAGCAGAAGCTGCTGGCCGCGCAACGGGCCGGGCTGTCAACGGTTTTCATCCCGCAGCGCAACGAGGCCGACCTGGACGACGTCCCGGCCGACGTGCTCGACGCGCTGGAGGTCAAGCCGATGACCGACGTCGCGGACATCATCGCGCAGGCCCTGGTGCCCGCCGAGGACTCCGGCGCGACGGCCGCGGCCTGACCTGGGCCCAGCTCGCGGTGGTTTGTTACCAGTCGGGCCCGGGTACGTCAGCGCAAATGGGTACCTCTGACCGCAAGCAACTGGTCCAGAGCCTGCTGGAGCACGCCGGCACCACCTACGCCGACGAGGCGGGCATCCGGCTCAAGGACCAGCCGATGCCGCTGTTCGAACTGCTGGTGCTGTGCATGCTGGCCAGCAAGCCGATCGACGCCGCGATCGCGGTGAGCGCGGCCCGCGAACTCTTCGCGGATGGGCTGCGCAAACCCGACGCGGTGCTCGAGGCGGATCGTCAGCAGATGATCCGCGCGTTCGGCCGTGCCCACTATGTCCGCTATGACGAGAGCTCGGCTGACAGGCTCATCGACATCGCCGGGACGGTCCGCGACGAATACCACGGTGACCTCCGCCGGTTGGCGGCCGAGGCCGACGGCGATGCGGGCACCGCGGCTGCACTTCTCAAGCAGTTCAAGGGTATCGGCGACACCGGAGCCGACATCTTCCTGCGCGAGGCGCAGGACATCTGGACGTGGGCGCGGCCCTACTTCGACAACCGCGCCATGGACGGCGCGCACAAGCTGGGGCTGTCGGGCAGGGCCGACGAGCTTGCCGAGCTGGCGCCACGGTCGACGGCGAAACTGGCTGCCGCGCTGGTCCGGGTATCGTTGGATGACGATCTGCGCGAAAAGGTTTCGTCGTCGCGATGATCCGCATTGGTACGTCGGGGTGGTCCTATGCGCACTGGGCCGATGTGCTCTACCCGCCGGGTTTGCCGGTGGCCAAAAGACTGGCTCGCTACGTCGAGGAGTTCGACACCGTCGAGCTCAACGCCAGCTTCTACCGCTGGCCCAAAGACAGCGCGTTCGCCGGGTGGCGTGAGCGGCTGCCCGAGGGCTTCACGATGTCGGTGAAGGCCCAGCGCGGCCTGACCCACTACCGCCGGCTGCGGGCGCCGGAGCCCTGGATCGAGCGCTTCGAGCGCTGTTGGATCGCACTCGGCGACCGCTCCGAAGCGCTGCTGGTACAGCCCCATCCGCAGCTGGAACGCGACGACGCACTTCTGGACACGTTTTTGCGCCTGATGCCCGACCGGATCCCCGTGGCGATGGAGTTACGTCATCCCTCGTGGGACGATCCTGCGGTGTATGCCCTGCTGGAACGCCGCAACGCGGCGTATGTGGTGATGAGCGGCGCGGGTCTGCGGTGCGTGCCGCGTGCGACGGCCGAGCTGGTCTACGTCCGGATGCACGGCCCCGACCAGAACTCGATGTATGCCGGCTCCTACCCCGACGATGAGCTGCGGCGCTGGGCCGACCGCGTCCTGGAATGGGACGCCAAGGGCAAGCGGGTGGTCGTCTACTTCAACAACGACCTCGGCGGGCACGCCATTCGAAACGCGCGGCTGCTCAAAGAGCTGACGGCTCGAACCGGTGACGCCGACGCCGACTCCCCGGCCATCATGCACCGGGAGTAAGCTCGTGTGGCATGACAACGTCGTCTACGATCGTCATTGTCGGCGGTGGCCTCGCGGCAGCCAAAGCTGCAGAAGCGCTGCGGGACAAAGACTTTGACGGTCATATCGTATTGTTCACGGCCGAAGAGCAGCTACCGTACGAGCGGCCTCCGCTGTCCAAGGATTACCTGGCGGGCAAGAAATCGCTCAATGACTTCACGGTCGCGCCCGCGCCCTGGTACCGCGATCACCACATCGAACTGCAACTGGGCACCGAAGTGACCGGTATCGACACCGCCGCGCACACCGTGTCCCTGCCCGACGGCGATCCGGTGCGCTACGACAAGCTGCTGCTGGCCACCGGTTCACGCCCCCGCAAACCACCCATTCCCGGCGCCGATTCGGCCGGTGTGCACTACCTGCGCACCATCGACGACGCGGACGCGCTCAAATCGGCGCTGGGCGACGGTGTTTCGCTGGCCATCGTCGGCGCGGGGTGGATCGGCCTCGAGGTGGCTGCGGTCGCACGTGAGCACGGGGCGGCCGTCACCGTTGTCGAAACCGCAAGCGCGCCGCTGCAGGCCGCGCTCGGGCGCGAACTCGGCGAAGTGTTCGCCCACCTGCATCGTGAGCACGACGTGGATCTGCGGTTGTCGACGACCGTGGAGGAGATCACCGTCGCCGACGGTGCCGCGACCGGGCTGAAACTCAGCGACGGCGCCACCGTGGCCGCCGACCAGGTGTTGATCGCCGTCGGCGCGGCGCCCAACATCGAGCTCGCCGAGGCCGCCGGGTTGGCGATCGCCGACGGTGGTGTGCAGGTGGATCCGTCGCTGCGCACCAGCGACCCGGACATCTACGCCGTCGGCGACATCGCGGCCGCTGAACATCCGCTGCTGGGCGTGCGCATCCGCACCGAACACTGGGCGAACGCGCTCAAGCAACCGGCCGTCGCCGCCGACGCGATGATCGGCAGACCCGCCGAGTACGCCGACCTGCCCTACTTCTTCACCGACCAGTACGACCTCGGAATGGAATACGTCGGCCACGCTCGCGAATACGACAGGGTGGCGTTCCGCGGCGACGTAGCCGGACGCGAGTTCACCGCGTTCTGGTTCGACGCGGACAGCCGGGTTATCGCCGGGATGAACGTCAACATCTGGGAGGGGCTCGACGACCTCAAGGCGTTGATCCAATCGCGTGAGCCGATCAGCCCGGAGCGGATCGGCGCCAGCTGAACGCATGGGGACGAAGAACACCGTGCGGTGGGCCTTGTTGGCAGCAGCGCTCACCGTCGCCGGCGCGGGCTGCTCGGGAGAACGGATCGTCAACACCGGCGAACCCCCGCCCACCGCGCAGGCCAGCACAACGACCCCACCGCCCGCCGCGCCGAACAGTCGGCATCTGGTGGACGCATTCGACTATGTCGCGCATCCGGACGGCGCGGCCGTCTACTTCTTCACCACCCCCAGCGGGCGGTGGGCCTGCGCGATCGTGCCACGGGTCAAGGCCGGCTGTCAGTCGGCGACGGGCTGGGGTTCGGCGCTCGGCATCTCCGGCGCACCCACATCGGTACCCGATGTGTCAGGCGAGGATGCGACACCCAACGCTGTCCTGGTCGAACGGGAGGGCGAGGCCCGGTTCGTCGCGCTCGACGAGCCAGGCTTCGCCCTGGCGACCACCGACTCCGATACGGCAGAAGTGTTGGACTTCAACAAAATCCTCAACGCAGCCGGCTTTCGCTGCAACGTGCAGGAGTCCGGGGTGTCGTGTATGAGCGAGGCCAGCGGCAACGGGTTCACGTTCTCCGCCGAGGGGTTCGCGCCGCACTACACCGAGGTTCCGCCCACGTCGCCATGACGCCTACCGCAGCGTCGCTGTTCCGTCGGAGTTGACGGCCACCTTGGCGCCTGCGATGTCGCCGCGCACCGTCTCGGCGGCTTCGGAGGCATCGGCGATGACCGCGAGCACACGTGCGTCATCGGGTGTGCGTACCGCGAGGAACGCCTTCTCGGGTTCCCCGTCGCGGCTGTAGGGCGTGGTCCACGATTCGACGGTGCCCACCCCTTCCCACTCGACGATCGACGTCCGGGTCGGTTGCCGGTCGACCGCCGATTGCGCATCCTCCCAGCGGAATTCGTGTGGCGGCGGTTCGGTGCCGTACACACCGAAGCTGTGCTTGGTGAGGTAGCCGCCGTTGGCGGTGATCAGACCGCGCTGCCCGGGGTGGGCGGCCAGGTGTTCGGCCATGCTGGCGATGGAATGGGTGACGTAGTTGTTCCACGGGCCGCCGGCGAACGTCAGCCCGCCGGTCACCGTGAGTGGACGGTCGGGGTCGCCGAGCGGCAGCCCCAACTCGTTGGCCGCGACCTGCACTGCCGACGGGAAGCACGAGTACACGTCGACCGCGTCGACGTCGTCGACGCCGATATCGGCCAACGCCAGCGCGCGCCGTCCGGCGATCCGAATCGCCGGTGAGGCACAGAACTCCGCGCGTTCACCGATGGCATAGGTGTCGTGGGCGTCGGTCCCCGCATACGGAAACACCCAGCGTTCGGTCGGAACCTGTAGATGCCTTGCCTTTTCGGCGGAGGCCAGGATGAGCCCCGCACCCTGGTCCACCATGTTGTTGGAGTTCATCAACTTGGTGTAGGGCCAGCTGACCATCCGGTTCTCGGCAGAGGGTTGCCAGATCGCGTCGGCCGAGCGTGCCTGCTGGCTCCAGGCGTGCGGGTTGTTCGCCGCCACCGCGGAGAACCCCGCCCACAGCTCACCGATGCGGCGCCGGTGCACATCCGGCGCATCGCCGGCGGCGATGCGCAGCGCCTGTTCGAACATCGGGTAGACGTAGGCCGGCCGGTCCAAGTGAATCCGCATATCCGCGGGTGCGGCCATCGGCACGCTTTCGTCGCCGCCCTCGGCGGCCGGCACCGACTCGTCCTGCCGTGTCCAGTCCGGTTTGGTGCCCTTGGCGCGCAGCCGTGAGCGTGTGCGCCAGGTCTCGGCGCCGGTGATCAGCACCACGTCGGCACGGCCGCCCTGGATGTCCAGACACGCCTGGTTGACCAACGACTGCGGCACATTCCCGCCGATGCCGGTGTATCGGGTGCGGGCATTGTCGGCCCGAATACGCTGGGCGACAAGAAGTCCCGGGTCGCGATACCGCCACGACAGCAGGTTGACCACCCGCACCGAGTCGACGGCCTCGAGCAGCCGGGGGTCGCCTGCCGCGCGGGCGGCGGCCGCCATCAGGTCGACCGGCTCCACAGTCGGGTCGTTCTCACGCTGGTTGACCTGGCCGTAGCCGATCAGCACGGGCGTCCTTGGGTCCATCATGGCCTTTCTTGATGTGCGAAAAGTGCGCCATGCGTGATGAGCCGGTCGAGGTCCTCGGACGTCAAACCGAGCACCTTCTGGCATATCTCGCGGGTGTGCTCTCCCGGCATCGGGGCGGGACGCAGCGGCGCGGGCGCGATGTTGGTGTACGGCGCGGGACCGGTCTCGGTCGGCATCGGCGCTTCGAACAACGGATGTTCCAGGTCGGTGTACGGGCGGCGGAACTGCACCTGCGGATCGGCGAGGACGTCGATCGCCCTGTTCATCGGGGCCGCCGGTATCCCGTTCTGCTGCATGATGTTCGCGACGTCGGTCTTTTCGCGGGTCCGGGTCCACGCCGCCACGTCGTCGTCGCCGACGACGGCGGCCAGGGCGGTGCGATCGGCGTCGGTACGTACGGACACCACGCACCATTCGTCGTCGCCCGCGCACGGATACACGCCGTGGACGGCGGTATCGTCGTCGACCGGCAGGCCTGCGGTGCGGGCGGCCGCCGTGGCGTACACCGTCGCCAACTGGTTGACCGCGGCTTCGGCCTGCGAGATGTGCACGTGCGCACCGGTTCCGGTGTTGCGACGCTGAATCAGCGCGGCCAGGGCCGCTATCGCGGTAATCCTCGCCGAAACGTGGTCGGGGAAGATGGTGGTGGCGTCGTAGAACTCGCCGGGCCCGGCGTCCGGAGATGTCCACAGCGATGTGACGCCGGTGGAGGCGCGTACCAGCGGGCCGTAGCCCATTCGGGCGCTCCACGGCCCGGTCGCTCCGAACGCGCTGCTTTCGGCAAGGACGATGCCCGGGTTGAGCTCTCGCAGCCTTTCATAGGAGAACCCAAGTGAGGCAAGCGTTCCGGGTTTGAAGTTGGCGAACACCGCGTCGGACTCGGCGATCAGACGTGCGAACACGGCCGCGCCGTCGCGATGGCGCAAATCCAGGCCGAGGCCGTACTCGTTGCGGTGCGTCAGCGCCCACGACCTACTCATCGTCATGCCCGGCGGGGCCTGGCGCAGGCCGTCGGGATACGCCGCACTTTCGATCTTGATGACCTCGGCGCCCAGATCGGCGAACAACCGGCCCAGCTCACCGCCTGCGACGATGACACCGAGATCGAGGATGCGCATCCCGTCGAACGGCCGGCGCACAGGTGCGCCACCGCTTTCCGGGCGTGCGGTGGTGTCGGCGGCCCAGGCGGCGTCGTCGGCGCCGGGCGCCGGTGCCGGCCGGGTCAGCCCGGCGCGGGTGCCGTCGACGACGAACGGCCCGGCGGGCACGACAGCGTCGACGCCGGGCGCCAGTTCGGTGCTGGTCAGCGCGCCGACATCACGGAAGTGGTTGGAGGACAACGTCTGCGCCGGGGTGTGGACCGCGGCGATCGGTACGCCGCGGGCTTGACCATCGGCTACCAAGTCTTCCATTGTCTGGTTTCTGACCAGGTCGGCGATGACGGCGTTGAGCTCCCGTGATACCGCGTAGCGCGCCGCGATCGTTTCGAACTCCGGGCCGGCGAACTGTGCAGGTTCACCGAGCCAGCCGAACATGCCGCGCCACTGGCGCGGCGAGAGCAGGCAGATGCGCACATAGCCGTCGCGGCAGGCGAAGATCGGGTAGATCTGTTGGTTCCGCGGCCGCCCCCGCCACAACTCGCTGGTCGGCTTGCGGCCGACGGCGGCCTGCCCCTCCGAGCCGTACGGCGGATCCAGTGACTGAAGCACACCCTCCAGTCGGGAGAAGTCGATGTAATCGCCTCTGCCGTCGCGTAACCGGCGAAAGTAGGCGGCCAGCGCGGCCCACGCGGCCTGCACCGCGGCCGTCGTCGACGCCACACCGGTGGGCGGCAGCACCGGGGTGCCCGTCGTCGGGCCGGTCCGCGACAACGCCGTCGACAATGCGTACAGCACCGCGTCGGTGGCCTGCCACGTCGCGTGCGGGCCTGCGGTGCCGAAGTCGGTGACCGATAGCGTGACCAGGTACGCGAACCGCTGCGACAGCGCGGCGCACGACGTGCCGAACGCGGCCGCCGTCCCCGGGTTGCCGCTGTCGATCACGATGTCGGCGGAAGCGGCCAGCTCGATCAGGCGGTCGCGGTCCGCGGCACGGGTGGCGTCGAGCACCGCGCTGCGCTTGTTGGCGTTGTGCAGTGCGAACCGCACGCTGGCGCCGGCCACGCTCGGCGCTTCGCGGCGCGCTTCGGCACCGCCGGGAGGTTCGATCTTCAACACGTCGGCGCCGAGGTCGGCGAACAACCGGCCCACGGCATCGGAGTCAGCGCCACCCAGGTCCAGCACCCGCAACGGCGCCAGCGGTCGCACCCGTTCGCCCACCACGACCGTGAGCGTAGTTGGCCACGATCGGGTTATTTCCCACCCGTGTTGGGTACCCTGTGCCGGAACATGACCGCTGAGCCGCTCTCCCCCACCCTCTCCGACGATGAGCTGGGGTTGATCGACGCCTATTGGCGCGCAGCCAACTACCTGTCGGTGGGCCAGATCTACCTGCTGGACAACCCGCTGCTGCGGGAGCCACTGGCCGCCGAACACATCAAGCCGCGCCTGCTCGGCCACTGGGGCACCACCCCCGGACTCAACCTCGTCTACACGCATCTCAACCGCATCATCTGTGACCGCGATCTCTCGGTGATCTACATCACCGGGCCCGGCCACGGTGGGCCGGGGTTGCTGGCCAACGTCTACCTCGAGGGCACCTACAGCGAGGTCTATGCGCAGATCTCCGAGGACGTCGACGGGATGCGAAAGCTGTTCCGCCAGTTCTCGTTCCCCGGCGGGGTGCCCAGCCACGTCGCTGCCGAGACGCCCGGCTCGATCCACGAGGGCGGTGAACTCGGATACGCGCTGGTGCACGCCTACGGCGCGGCGTTCGACAACCCGGACCTGGTGGTGGCGTGCGTGATCGGCGACGGCGAGGCGGAGACCGGTCCGTTGGCGGCGAGCTGGCATTCCAACAAGTTCCTCGACCCGGCCACCGACGGAGCCGTGCTGCCGATCCTGCACCTGAACTCCTACAAGATCGCCAACCCGACGGTGCTGGCGCGGATTCCGGCCGACGAGCTCGAATCGCTGTTGTCCGGCTACGGGTACCGGCCCATCACGGTCGCCGGCGACGACCCGGAAAACGTGCACCAGCAGCTGGCCACTGCCTTCGATGAGGCGTTCGACCAGATCGCGGCGATCCAGCGGGCCGCCCGGCTCGACGGTGAGCCGGGCCGTCCGCTGTGGCCGATGGTGGTGCTGCGCACCCCGAAGGGCTGGACCGGCCCCAAAGTGGTCGACGGTAAGAAGGTCGAAGGCACCTGGCGCTCGCATCAGGTTCCGCTGGCACAGACGCGCACCGACACCGAGCACAGGGCGCAACTGGAGTCGTGGCTGCGCAGCTATCGACCCGACGAACTGTTCGACGAGCACGGGGCGTTGCGGCCCGAACTGCGGGCGTTCGTGCCGAGCGGGCAGCGCCGGATGGGCGCCAACCCGCACGCCAACGGCGGTCTGCTGCTGCGCGATCTGGACCTGCCCGCGTTCGCCGACTACGCCGTGGACGTCGACGAGCCGGCGAGCCAAACCGCCGAGGCAACCCGGGTGCTCGGCACGTTCCTGCGGGACGTGATCGCGCGCAACCCGGATAGGTTCCGGGTGATGGGCCCCGACGAAACCGCGTCCAACCGGCTGTCGGCGGTCTACGAGGCGACCGACAAGGCGTGGATGGCCGAGACCAGCCCCGACGACGAAGACCTCGCCCCCGACGGCCGGGTGATGGAAGTGCTCTCCGAGCACCTGTGCCAGGGCTGGCTCGAAGGCTATCTGCTGACCGGCAGACACGGGCTGTTCAACTGCTACGAGGCGTTCGTCCACATCGTCGACTCGATGCTCAACCAGCACGCCAAATGGCTGTCCAGCAGCAGGGACCTGACCTGGCGGCGCCCAATCGCCTCGTTGAATTACCTTCTGACATCTCATGTTTGGCGTCAGGACCACAACGGTGCCTCGCACCAGGATCCCGGCTTCATCGACCACGTGGCCAACAAGCGCCCCGAGGTGGTGCGCGTGTATCTGCCGCCGGACGCCAACACGCTGCTTTCGGTGGCCGACCACTGCCTGCGCAGCCGCCACTACGTCAACGTGATCGTGGCAGGCAAGCAGCCGGGGCTGACCTACCTGACGATGGACGAGGCAATCGCGCACTGCGCCCGTGGGCTCGGGATCTGGGAGTGGGCCAGCAGCACCACCGGTGAGCCCGACGTCGTGCTGGCCTGCGCCGGTGATATCCCGACGCTGGAGACCCTGGCCGCCGCCGACATCCTGCGCCGCGAACTGCCGGAGCTGGCGGTGCGGGTGATCAACGTCGTCGACATCATGCGGCTGCAGCCCGAAACCGAACACCCGCACGGGCTTTCGGATCACGAGTTCGACGCGCTGTTCACCACCGACAAGCCGGTGATCTTCGCCTACCACGGCTATCCGTGGCTGATTCACCGGCTGACCTACCGTAGGACCAACCACGCGCACCTGCACGTGCGCGGCTACAAGGAGCGCGGCACCACGACGACCCCGTTCGACATGGTGATGCTCAACGACCTGGACCGCTTCCACCTCGTCATGGACGTCATCGACCGGGTCGACGGGCTGGCCGGGCGGGCCGCGGTGCTGCGCCAGCAGATGGTCGACGCCAGGCTGGCCGCCAACCGCTACACCCGCGAGCACGGCGAGGACGACCCGGCGATCGCCGACTGGACATGGGATCCCGACTTCGCGGGACCGTCGCTGTCCCAGGACGCCCGCGGCGCAACCGCCCGGTAGGATTTATCGTCGTGTCCGTCGCCGCCGAGCAACCGCATCCGCTGATCGAGCAGCTGTCGGTCCTGCATCGCTTCCGCACCTACGTCGATATCGGCATCGTCGTCGTGGTGCTGGCGCTGACGAACCTGATCGCACACTTCACCACCCCGTGGGCCAGCATCGCCGTCGTGCCCGCCGCCGCCGTCGGGCTGCTCGTTTTGGTGCGCTCCCACGGCCTGGGCTGGACCGAGCTCGGGCTGGGCCGCGCGCAGTGGCGCTCCGGGGTCGGCTACGCGCTGGCCGCGGTCGCGGTGGTGGTGTCGGTCATCGCGATCGGCGCGATGCTGCCGTGGACCAGGCCGCTGTTCATGAACAACAACTACGCGACGATCTCGGGTGCGCTGATCGCCTCGATGATCATCATCCCGCTGCAGACGGTGATCCCCGAGGAGCTGGCGTTCCGCGGTGTGCTGCAGGGCGCGCTGGACCGAGCCTGGGGCTTTCGCGGGGTGGCCGCGGCGGGGTCGTTGCTGTTCGGGCTCTGGCACATCGCCACGTCGCTGGGGCTGACCGCCAGCAACGTCGGCTTCACCCGGCTGTTCGGCGGCGGCTGGCTGGGCACGGTCGCGGGCGTCGCCCTGGCGGTGGCGGCGACCGCGGTCGCCGGATTCGTCTTCACCTGGCTACGTCGCCGCAGCGGCAGCCTGATCGCCCCGATCGCGCTGCACTGGTCATTGAACGGGCTCGGCGCGCTGGCCGCCGCGATGGTCTGGCACCTGTCCACCTGAGCCGCGTCTGCGTGCCCGGAACTGGCGGTTCTTCAGCTTGTTACCGCAGGTCGCCATGCTGCACCAGGTTCCGGCGTGGTTGCGGGACTTGTCGTAGAACGCCCACCGGCACTCGTCGTTGGCGCACGCCTTGAGCAATGACCATGTGCCGTCCTGCTGCGCGTCGCGCACGATCAACAGCAGCTCGACCAGCCGCTCCGACGACGAGTCACCGTCCACCGCGAGCCGAACGTCGCCAACGTCACCGACGTGGGCAGAGACCGTTCCGCCCGCCGCGACGGCGCGCAGCGGCGCCAACGCGGCGTCACTTGGGGCCGGGCCCCCGGCGTTGTGCACCAGCTGGGCGCGAAGCCCTTCTCGTACGCCGCGAAGCAACTCCAGGTCGGCGGCGCTCAGCTCGGCGTCGGCCCCCAGCAGACCGTTGTCGATCAACCACGGTCGCGCATCGGCGGGGTCGGCGAGGCGGTCCGGGCCTGCGGCCAGCTCGAAGGTGTTGACCAGCGACTGAACCCGGCTCAGGGGTGCGGGTGCCGGTTTGGTCTCGGAATCACCGAGCCACGTGCGGGCTGAAGTCATACCACCAGTCTACGGATAGTGACCGCCAAATCACGTTGACTAGTCATGGATGACCGGTATAGCCTTTTTGATAGTCATTTACCCAGGGATAGCGGATCGGAGCAGGGCTTATGACGATTGACAACGCGACGTCGTCGCCGGCGGCCAGTCGCCCCTCGGTACAAAGCTCCGCGTCGTTGGCGGCGCGGTTGACGGCACGGCTGCGGGCCGCCAAGTTCGACCGGCTGATCGCGGTCGGCGTGACGGCACCGCAGGGCAGCCCGCTCGCGGTGCACTACGTACGGCTCACGTCGGCGGCCGAACGCGCCAGCGTCGCACGCTCGCTGCGCAAAGCCGTTCGGGATGCGCGTTCCGGCGGGCTGCTGATGTCGTCGCGGCTGCCGATGCATGTGCCCAACATCAGCGCCGCCGAAGAGATGATCGACAGGGTCGTGCGCCGGCTGGAGTCCCCGCAGCCGGTCGGTGCCCGCGGGATGGCGCGGCTGCGCGAACTGTTGGCCGACGGGTCGGGACCGCTGTACCGGTTCGGCCGCGGCGACCTGACCGGCCGGCTCGGCGCGGCCCTCGCCGAGCTCTAGTAGACCGTCAGCACCGCCGCCCCCGACACCCGGCCGGCGGCGAGATCACTGAGCGCGTCGTCGGCCCGCCCGAGCGGATAGCGCGGCGTCGTGACCTCGATGCGATGCCTGCCCGCGAACGCGAGGAAGTCACGGGCGTCGGCGCGCGTGTTGGAGGTCACCGACCGCATTTGGCGTTCCTGGAACAGGTGGCGCTGGTAGTTGAGCGGGGGGATGTCGGACAGGTGGATGCCGGCGATGGCCAGCGTGCCGCCGCGGTCCAGTGCCTCGAGCGCGGGGTGCACGAGGTCGCCGACCGGAGCGAACAAAATCGCCGAGTCCAGGGCTACCGGCGGTCTTTCGGCGACACCCTGCGCCGACGCCGCGCCCAGCGCGAGCGCGAGGTCTCGGGCCTGCTGCCCGCGGGTCATGACGTGCACCTCGAGGCCTTCGGCGATGGCGACTTGTGCGGTGAGGTGGGCGCTGCCGCCGAACCCGTAGAGGCCCAGCCGTCCGCCCGCGGGCACGTCGGCGCGCAGCAGTGCGCGGTAGCCGATGATGCCTGCGCACAGCAGCGGGGCCAACTCGGCGTCGGTGTATCCCGGCGGCAGATGATGGGCGTAAGCCGCCGGCACCGTGGTGAATTCGGCGTAGCCACCGTCGGCGTCCCATCCGGTGTAGCGCGAGTCCGGACAGAGGTTCTCGTCGCCGCGGGTGCAGTACGGGCACCGACCGCAGGTGTGCCGCAGCCATGCGACGCCGACCCGGTCGCCGACGGCGAACTGTTCGGCGGTGTCCGGCCCGATCTCGACGACCTCCCCGACCACTTCGTGCCCGGGTATCACCCCGGGCCGGTGCACGGGCAGGTCGCCCTCGGCGACGTGGAGGTCGGTGCGACAGACACCGCAGGCGCGCACGGCGACCAGTAGCTCGCCTGTGCCGGGCCGGGGCACCTGCGCGGCAACGCGTTCCATCGGGCCGTTGTCGATCGGGCCCGGTCTCGTGACCCGCCATGCGGTCATGGTCGAGGCGCTCATCCCCCCATTGTCGCGCGATGTGTTGTGGCACACCAGCGGTCAGCCGTTGAGTGGCCTATCGCACCCGCACCCATGTCATAACGAAGAAGTAACCTGGACATAACGGTCGGGGCTGATGCGAAAGGAAGGGGACCGATGAAAGCACTTGCAGCACTGGGTATCGGCGCGCTCGCGGCGGGCAGCATCGCGTTTGCGGCCCCGGCCAACGCCGGCTGTCAGGGCGGTTGGACACCATGGGGCGGCGGCACGATCTGCGACGGGCCGATCGCTCCGGACGGCAACTTCGAACGCTGCCAGACAGCAGGGGCGTTGGGCTTCGGGGGCACGAACTGCTTCATCGTGAACGTCGCCCAGGCCCAGCCGCCGTGGGTCGGTCCGTAAACGGAGCGGTCCACAGCGGCTGACGAAATCACGCCGGCGGCATCATCTCCGGTGCGCTCTCCGGCGCCACCGGAACGGGCTGACCGACGGCCGGTCGTGGTGCCGCGTTCGGGTCACCGGGCGGCGGGGGTGGTGCGTTCGGATCGGCCGGTGGCGGCGGGGGCGCGTTGGGATCCGGCGGCGGCAATGGCGCATTCTGGGGTGCATTCGGGTCCGCGGGAACCGCGGGCGCCGGTGCGGTGAAGGGCCGGATCGAGTTGGCCAACGTAACGGCCTCCTCCTTGGGCACCGGGTTGTTCGCGGTGCCCAGCCACACGACGAACCAGCGATCCGGGGTGCGCTGGCCGCGCGGTGTGCCGGGTTCGGTGGCCTCACCGACCACCCCGGCCCAGATCTGGCCGTTGGGCTTGTTCGTGTCGGTGAACTTCACCTCGTAGTAGGAGGCGACGCCGGGCATCCCGTCGGCATCCAGTTCGATGGTCTCCTGGTTGACGCGCGTGCCCGGGAACGGCATGAAGAACTCGCCCATGTCCGAAGCCAGCCGCTGGGCCGCCTTCGTGTTGTCGGTTTCCGCGCCGGCGAACAGCTTCAGATCGAGCCGTCCGAGCAGGATGCTGGTGTCGTTCGGCGGTTCGGCGCCTTCCGGGGTGACCTTCGTCAGCAGCGCCTGACCGTAGGACAGCTGGGTAGCGTCCGACACCTGCCATCCGGCCGGTACGACGAAGCTCAAGCCACCCGCGGCGTTGTCGACGCGGCCGGCGTCGGCCGGCGGCGGTGCGTTGGGGTCGGCCGGTGGCGGCGGTGCGTTCGGGTCGGCAGGTTGCGGCGCGACGCCCGGAGGCGGCGGTGGCGGCGGGACGCCGGGTGGCGGCGGCGGCGCGTTCGGATCCGCGGGCGGCGGAGGCGGTGCGGGCGCGACGCCAGGGGGCGGCGGCGCGTTGGGGTCTGCGGGAGGTGCCGGCGCGGCCGGCGGAGCCGGCGGTGGCGGTCCCTCCAGGAAGGTGTTACCGCTCGGCGGCGGCGGCGGTGGCGGTGTGGGCTCGGGTTGCGCCTGCGCCACCGTCGGCAGCGCGAGCGCCACCGCGGTGGCACCGGTCAACACGGCGGTCGCCAGCGTCCTCGTGCGGCCCTTACGGTGGTGAACTAACGCGTCCGGCTGATCCATGTGGAAGAAACTACCGTGTTACCGCCGTGACGCAAGTGTGAGTTGCTCTTATTGTGCTTAGATTTTTACTTGCTGAGGCCGCAGAAGTGCCAGAAGATGCCGAAGCCGACCGTTTGCTGGCGCCAAAAGGCCCCCGCGCGTCGCACGGGGTACTTCAACTGGTTCTTCGCGCCGACGGGTCAGCGGTGTTACGCGCTGGGGTGGAGCGCCACTTCCTGCGCCTTCACCGCGAAGTAGATCCGGTCGCCCGGCACCAACCGCAACTCGGCTGCCGACTCGGCAGTGACGTCGGCGGCCAGCCCCGGCGCCCCGTCGGGCTGGTCTTCGGCCCGCACCCGGATGGCCGGTCCGCGACTGTCGAGTTCGGCGACGATCACCTCGACGGTGTTGCGCGGGCTGCCGTGGGGTCTGTCCCGGTACACCGCGACAGCGGCCGGGTAGAACAGCGCGACCGCGGGGTCACCGGCCACCAGTTCGGCCGCCGGGTTGCCGTGCCAGGTGCGCCCCGTCGTCGTCCGCACCGCGCCGTCGTCGTCCACCACACCGTTGACCAGGTTCACCCCGGCGAACCGCGCCCCGAACCCGCTGCGCGGTGTCGCTAATACCGCTGCAGCAGAACCGGTTTCGGCGATCCGACCGGACTCCATCACGATCACCCGATCGGCCAGCGTCAGCACGTCGAGGATGTCGTGGGTGACCATCACCGCTGAGCCTCCGTTCTTGGCGAGCACCTTTCGCAGTACCTTGCGCACGGCGGTGGCCGCGACCACGTCCAGCCCCGCCAGCGGCTCGTCGAGCAACAGCACGTCGGGCTCGGCGGCCAACGCGCGCGCCAGCGCCACCCGCTGCGCTTGACCACCGGAGAGCTGACGCGGCATCCGGTCGGCCAACTCCGCCGCATCCACCTCCGTCAGCCAGCGGGCGGGCTGGCGGCTGCGCGGCGGAAACGCCACGTTGGCCGCGACGCTCAGATGCGGAAACAGCAGCGGATCCTGCATCAACAACCCGACGCGCCGGTCATGGGTCGCGACATGCACGCCGGCCCGGACGTCGGTGAGCACCCGCTTCCCCACGGCCACCACACCTTCGTCGGGCCGCACCAACCCGGCGATCACATGCAGCGCCGTCGACTTGCCCGCGCCGTTGGGGCCGAGCACCGCAAGCACCTCGCCCGATTCGACGGTGAATTCGACGTCCACACCGCGGCTTTCGACGACGGCGCGCACGCTGACCTCGGTCACGGCCGACTACCAGGCACTCGCACCCCGCAGCCGTCGGCTGCCGAGCCCGACCACCACGACGGCGGCCACGGCGACCAACAGCAGCGACAGCGCCACCGCCGCCTCGGGATCGCTCTCGCGCTGTAGGTAGATCTCCAGCGGCAGCGTGCGGGTGACCCCCTGCCTTGAACCGGCGAAGGTCAGGGTGGCGCCGAACTCGCCGAGCGCGCGCGCGAACGCCAGCACCGCCCCCGACACCAGGCCCGGCGCCAACAGCGGCAACGTCACCCGCCACCACACACTCGTCGGTCCCGCGCCCAGCGTCGCGGCCACCACCTCGTAGTCGGCGCCGAACGTACGCGCGGCGCCCTCCAGCGCCAGGACCAGAAACGGCAGCGACACGAACGTCTGTGCCAGCACGACCGCCGTCGTCGTGAACGCGATATCGACTCCCGCGGCGCTCAGGTACTGGCCGAGCAGACCGAGCCGGCCGAACGCGTACAGCAGCGCGATGCCCCCGACGACCGGCGGCAGCACCAGCGGCAACAGCACCAACGGGCGCACCACGCGGATCCACCGGCTAGTACTGCGAGCCAGCACCAGCGCCATCGGCACCCCGAACAGCAGACACAGCGCGGTGCTCGCGACCGCCGTGCGCAGGCTGAGCAGCAGCGCTGTCACCGACGACTCGCTGCTGATCAGCGAGAGGAAATTGGGCCAGTCGACCTTGGCCGCCACCGCAGCCAGCGGCACCGCGACGAACAGCGCGCCGACCGCGGCCGGCAGATACAGCCATCGGGGCAGGGCCGCTGACACGCTCAAACCGGCGCCGCTTCCCGCATCACAGCCAAACCTTAAGACACGTCCCCGGCGGAGTTCGGCTACCGCGACGCCGACTCACCGCGCGCCTGTTTCGTCCCCTAGCTACTGTCCAGTAACATTGGCCGCAATTGCTGAGGTTCAGCGATGGTCACAAAGGAGGTCCGTGCGATGGAGGTCCTGGTCACCGGCGGGGACACCGATCTGGGCCGCACGATCGCGGGCGGTTTCCGCGACGCCGGACACCGGGTCGTGATCGCCGGCGCTCGGCGTGCCGACCTGGAGGTGGCCGCCAAAGAACTCGATGTCGACGCGCTCGTATTCGACAACACCGATCCCGCCAGCCTCGAAGAGGCCCGCGGACAGTTCCCCCACCATCTGGACACCATCGTCAACGTGCCCGCCGCGCGCTGGGACGCGGGCGATCCGCGCGCCTATTCGCTGGCCGAGCACGCAATGGCCTGGCGGCATGCGCTGGACGCCACTGTGCTTTCGGCGGTGCTGACCGTGCAGGTCCTGGGCGACCATCTGCGCTCCGGCGGGTCGATCGTGACCGTCATCCCCGCACCTCCGAGTGACGGCAGCGCCGAGGCGGCCATCAAGGCCGCGGTGGCGGACTGGACGTCCGGCCAGACCGGCCATTTCGGCACCCGTGGTATCACCGTCAACGCGATAGCCGCAGGCCGCAGCGCCGAACCGGGCTACGACGGCCTGTCCCGCACGACGCCGACGGTCGCCGAGGAGATCACCCGGCTGGCGCTATTCCTCACCACCCCGGCCGCCCGCCACATCACCGGGCAGACGCTGCACGTCAGCCAGGGCGCCGCGGCCAGCTGGGAATGAATCCGGCCGCGGCGCGGTAGAACTACTGCGTGAGCATTCGACTCGGACTTCAGATACCCAACTTCTCCTACGGCACCGGCGTCGCGCAGATCTTCCCCACTGTGATCGAGCAGGCGCAGGAAGCAGAGGCGGCCGGCTTCGACTCGGTCTTCGTGATGGACCACTTCTACCAACTACCCGGGCTCGGCACCCCGGATGCGCCGATGCTCGAGGCGTACACCGCGCTGGGCGGGCTGGCCACCGCCACCGAACGCGTGCAGCTGGGCACGCTGGTAACCGGCAACACCTACCGCAACCCGACCCTGCTGGCCAAGGCCATCACGACGCTCGACGTGATCAGCCAGGGCCGCGCGGTGCTGGGTATCGGCACCGGCTGGTACGAGCTCGAACACAACAGCCTCGGCTACGAGTTCGGCACCTTCACCGACCGGTTCAACAAGCTCGACGAGGCGCTGCAGATCATCCTGCCGATGATCGCCGGTGAGCGGCCCACCGTTTCGGGCAAGTACTACCGCACCGAGGAGGCGATGGCCGAGCCGCGGCTGCGCGACCACATCCCGCTGATGATCGGCGGCAGCGGCGAGAAGAAGACCATTCCGCTGGCTGCCCGGCACTTCGACCACCTCAACATCATCGCCGGTTTCGACGAACTGCCCCGCAAGCTGCAGGTGGTCAAGGACCGCTGCGCCGAGATCGGCCGCGACCCAGCCACACTGGAGACCAGCATGCTCGTCGTCGCGATCATCGACGAAAACGTCACGGGCGACGTGATTCCCGACGACTACAAACAGCAGGCCGTCTACGGCAGCCCCGAGCAGGTGGTCGAGCAGCTGAAGACCAGAGTGTTCGACGCGGGCGTCGACGGCGTGATCTTGAGCCCGGTGACGAACCTCAACGGATATCAACCCGGTGGGGTCACCGCGGTCGGCGAGCTTCTCAAGCCGATTCTGGAAGGCTAACCTGAACGCCTGACGTGGGATATGCCACAGCTGACGGAATCGTCGATCCGAGGTTCAGGCCACTACCGTGGTGGGTAGAACTGCACGTGAAGCACCTTCGAGGAGCCCAATCATGAGCCATCCCGGAGCCACTGCATCTGATCGGCACAAAGTCGTCATCATCGGATCAGGGTTCGGCGGGTTGACCGCTGCCAAGCGGCTCAAGCGTGCCGACGTCGACGTCAAACTAATCGCCAAGACCAGCCACCACCTGTTCCAGCCCCTGCTGTACCAGGTCGCGACCGGCATCATCCCGTCGGGCGAGATCGCCCCGCCGACCCGGATGATCCTGCGCAAGCACAAGAACTGTCAGGTGCTGCTCGGCGATGTCACCAACATCGACCTCACCAAGCAGACCGTCACCTCGGAGTTGCTCGGCCACACCTACGTCACGCCGTTCGATTCGCTGATCGTCGCCGCCGGCGCCGGGCAGTCTTATTTCGGCAACGACCACTTCGCCGAATGGGCGCCCGGGATGAAGTCGATCGACGACGCGCTCGAGTTGCGGGGCCGCATCCTGACCGCGTTCGAACAGGCCGAACGGTCCAGCGACCCCGCCCGCCGGGAGAAGCTGCTCACGTTCACCGTCGTCGGCGCGGGACCGACCGGCGTCGAAATGGCCGGGCAGATCGCTGAATTGGCCGATCACACCCTCAAAGGTGCGTTCCGCCACATTGATTCGACCACCGCGCGGGTGATCCTGCTCGACGCCGCACCTGCCGTGCTGCCGCCGATGGGTGAGAAGCTCGGCAACAAGGCCAAGGCGCGGCTGGAGAAGATGGGCGTCGACATCCAGCTCAGCGCGATGGTCACCGACGTCGACCGCAACGGCATCACCGTCAAAGACGCCGACGGCACCATCCGGCGTATCGAATCGGCGACCAAGGTGTGGTCGGCCGGAGTGTCGGCCAGTCCGCTGGGCCGCGACCTCGCCGAGCAGTCCGGCGTGGAGATCGACAAGGCCGGCCGCGTCGTGGTGTTACCGGACCTGTCCATCCCCGGACACCCCAACGTCTTCGTGGTCGGCGATATGGCCTACGTCGAAGGGGTGCCAGGGCAGGCGCAGGGCGCCATCCAGGGCGGCAGGTACGCCGCCGACGCCATCAAGGGCCATATCAAGGGCGCCGACCCGGCGCAGCGCGAGCCGTTCCAGTACTTCGACAAGGGCTCGATGGCCACGGTGTCCCGCTTCTCCGCGGTCGCCAAGATCGGGCCGCTGGAGTTCGGCGGGTTCATTGCCTGGCTGGCCTGGCTGGTGCTGCACCTGGTCTACCTGGTCGGCTTCCGCCGCAAGCTCACCACGCTGGTGTCCTGGACCGTGACCTTCCTGTCCACCCAGCGCGGCAACCTCACGATCACCGAGCAGCAGGCCTACGCCCGCACCAGGATCGAAGAGCTCGAGGAGATCGCGGCATCGGTGCAGGACACGCAGAAAGCCGCGGTCTGACCACCGTTCAATGACCTTGTGCCGTCAAGGTACTCGCGTGCGCGGGTGTTCGCGTTGAATCTGCCTGCACACACCACAGGTTAATTTGTTCGTCACATACAGACATTTGGCAGAAACACAGCCGCTCTAACGTCCCCAAGCGAACAACCGCACGTTGTCTGCGGGACATATAGGGAAAGGCTGTTCATGCGACTTCTACGACGCTCAGTGCTGGTGGCCGGAAGCCTCGCCGCCGCAACGGGCCTGGTACTGGCAGGCTGCGGAAGCAAGGCAGGTGAATCAGGTTCGGCCAGCGCCGAGTCTTGTGTCGACACCTCGGGGCCCAGTGTCAAAGTCGGAGCGCTGAACTCACTTTCGGGCACCATGGCCATCTCAGAGGTGACCGTGCGAAACGCCATCGATCTGGCGGTCGAGCAGATCAACGCCGCCGGCGGCGTCATGGGCAAGCAGATCGAGCTGGTCGGTGAGGACGGGGCCTCCGAACCGACGGTGTTCGCCGAGAAGGCGGAGAAGCTGATCAGCAGCGACTGTGTTGCAGCGGTCTTCGGCGGCTGGACGTCCTCGTCGCGCAAGGCGATGCTGCCGGTGTTCGAAAGCGCAAACGCGCTGCTCTACTACCCGGTGCAGTACGAGGGCCTGGAGGCCTCCGACAACATCTTCTACACCGGGGCCACCACCAACCAGCAGATCGTGCCCGCGCTGGACTATCTCAAGGAGCAGGGCGTCACCTCCTTGTACCTGGTCGGCAGCGACTACGTCTTCCCGCAGACCGCCAACCGGATCATCAAGGCGTACGCCGTAGCCAACGGCATCGAGATCAAGGGCGAGGACTACACGCCGCTGGGCTCGACGGACTTCTCCACGATCGTCAACAAGGTTCGCACCGCCGACGCCGACGCGGTGTTCAACACCCTCAACGGTGACTCCAACGTGGCGTTCTTCCGCGAGTACCGAAACGTCGGCCTGACGCCGCAGGACATGCCCGTCGTGTCGGTATCGATCGCCGAGGAAGAGATCGGCGGTATCGGCGTGCAGAACATCACCGGTCAGCTGACCGCCTGGGACTATTACCAGACCATCGACAGCCCGGTCAACAATGCGTTCGTCAAGGCCTACAAGGACAAGTACGGCGCCGACAAGCCGACATCGGACCCGATGGAGGCGGCCTACGTCTCGGTCTACCTGTGGAAGAACACGGTCGAGAAGGCGAACTCGTTCGCGGTTCCTGACGTGCAGCAAGCTGCCGGCGGGGTCCAGTTCGACGCCCCGGAGGGCCTGGTGCAGATCGACGGTGACAACAACCACATCACCAAGACCGCCCGCATCGGAGAGATCCGCCCCGACGGGCTGATCTACACGATCTGGGAGTCGCCCGGCCCGATCGAGCCGGACCCCTACCTCGAGGGCTACCCGTGGGCGGCCGGCCTGTCCAGCTGAGCACCTTATGGATGTCCTGATCGGGCAGCTGGCAACGGGATTGAGCCTCGGCTCGATCCTGTTGCTGGCCGCGCTGGGCTTGTCGCTGACGTTCGGCCAGATGGGCGTCATCAACATGGCGCACGGCGAGTTCATCATGGCCGGCTGCTACACCGCCTACGTCGTGCAGCAGATCGTCTCCAACGCCGGTGCGTCGCTGCTGATCTCACTGCTGGTCGGTTTCCTCATCGGCGGTGCGCTCGGTGCACTACTGGAGACCACGCTGATCCGGCGGATGTACCACCGCCCCCTCGACACGCTGCTGGTGACGTTCGGCGTCGGGCTCGTGCTACAACAGGTCGCGCGCGACATCTTCGGCGCGCCCGCCGTCAACGTGGTCGCGCCGGCTTGGTTGTCCGGCGGGGTGGAGATGTTCGGCGCGGTGGTGCCCAAGACCCGGATCTTCATCCTGGTGCTGGCCGTCGCGTGTGTCGCGGCGCTGGCGGCCGCGCTGAAGTTCAGCCCGATGGGCCGGCGCATCCGCGCTGTGGTGGCGAACCGGGACCTGGCGGAGACCAGCGGCATCTCGTCGCGAACGACCGACGTCACAACGTTTTTCGTCGGCTCGGGGCTGGCGGCGGTGGCGGGGGTGGCGTTGACGCTGATCGGTTCGACCAGCCCCACCATCGGGCAGAGCTACCTGATCGACGCGTTCCTGGTGGTCGTGGTCGGCGGACTGGGCCAGCTCAAGGGAACGGTGATCGCCGCGTTCGGGCTGGGCCTGGTGAATTCGTTCCTCGAGTACAACAGCACCGCGTCGGTGGCCAAGGTGGTGCTGTTCGTGATCATCGTGATCTTCCTGCAGGTCCGTCCGCAGGGCCTGTTCACCGTCCGGACAAGGAGCCTCGCGTGAAAACCGTTCTGGGCCGCTGGCAGACCTGGGCCGGCTTCGGTCTCGCCGCCGTGCTGCTGTTCGCTGTGGCGCCCGCGGTGTTGTCGGAGTTCCGGCTCAGCCTGCTGGCCAAGTTCCTGTGCTTCGCGATCGTCGCGGTCGGCATCGGGCTGGCCTGGGGCCGCGGCGGCATGCTCGTGCTGGGCCAAGGGGTGTTTTTCGGCCTCGGCGGCTACATGATGGGCATGCACCTCAAGATCGCCGACGCACAGATCCGCGGCAACGACGTGCCGGACTTCATGCAGATCGCCGGGGTGCGTGAATTGCCCGGCTACTGGGTGCCGTTCGCCTCCCCCGCGTTCACGCTGGCCGCGATCGTGCTGGTGCCGACCGCCATCGCCGCCGCGTTGGGTTTCGGTGTGTTCAAACGCCGGGTCAAGGGCGCGTACTTCGCGATCCTGTCGCAAGCCCTGGCGGCCGCGCTGGCGATCCTGCTGGTCGGGCAGACCAGCCTGGGAGGCAGCAACGGGCTCAACAGGTTTCGCACCTTCTTCGGTTTCACGCTCAACGACCCGGTGAATCGGCGGATGCTGTACTTCATCGCCGCCGCGGTACTGCTGCTGGTGGTCGCGGTGGTGCGGCAGCTGGTGGTGAGCCGGTACGGCGAACTGCTGGTCGCCGTGCGCGACGGTGAGGAACGGGTGCGGTTCCTCGGCTACGACCCGGCCAACATCAAGGTGGTCGCGTATTCGGTCGCCGCGCTGTTCGCCAGCATCGCCGGCGCATTGTTCGCGCCGATCGTCGGGTTCATCGCGCCCTCACAGGTCGGCATCCTGCCGTCGATCGCGTTTCTGATCGGGGTGGCCATCGGCGGCCGCACCACGCTGTTGGGCCCGGTGCTGGGCGCCATCGGGGTCGCCTGGGCGCAAACGGTGTTCTCCGAACGGTTTCCCTCGGAGTGGACCTACGCCCAGGGCCTGCTGTTCATCCTGGTCGTCGGTTTCATGCCCGCCGGGCTGGCCGGCCTGGGCGCGGTGTTCGCGCGGCGGCGGTTCCGCAAACCAAAGCCGCCGCCCGCGCCTGAACCGGCGGGGCAACCCGAACCCGCATCCGACAGCGACAAGGTGGGCGTGTCCACATGACGAGCGAAAAACCGGTCGCCGGCGGCAACGCCGGCATGGGCGCCGAGTATCTCGAGATCCGCGGGCTCACCGTCGATTTCGACGGCTTCAAGGCAGTCAGCGGCGTCGACCTCACCCTGTTCCAGGGTGACCTGCGGTTTCTGATCGGGCCCAACGGCGCAGGTAAGACTACGGTCATCGACGCGGTCACGGGCCTGGTCAGCGCCACCGGGTCGGTCAACAAGTCCGGGGTGGAGCTGCTCGGTAAGAAGGTGCACCAGATCGCCCGGCTCGGGGTGGGGCGCACGTTCCAAACCGCCAGCGTGTTCGAGCAGCTGACCGTGCTGCAGAACCTCGACATCGCCGCGGGCGCGGGCCGGTCGGCGTGGACACTGCTGCGCCGCAGGCGCGGGGTGCTGCCCGAAATCGAAACCGCGCTCGACACGATCGGGTTGGCTGACTACGCCGACAAGCCGGCCGGGGCGCTGGCCCACGGCCAGAAGCAGTGGCTGGAGATCGGCATGCTGCTGGTGCAGAACGCCGACGTGCTGCTGCTCGACGAACCGGTCGCTGGCATGAGCCACGAAGAACGCGAAGAAACCGGAAACCTGTTGCGCCGCATCGGCGCACAGCGCACCGTCGTCGTGGTCGAACACGATATGGATTTCATGCGGGCCTTCGCCACCTCGGTGACCGTGCTGGCCCGCGGACAGGTCATCGCCGACGGAACGGTCGCCGAAGTCCAAGCCAACCCGAAGGTGCAGGAGGTCTACCTCGGCACCGCACTGGTCGAGGAGAACCACTGATGCTGCAACTCGTCGACGTCCGCAGCGGTTACGGCCGCTCCGAGGTCATCCACGGCGTCAGCATCGAGGTGCCCAGCGAGGGCGTGGCGGCGGTGATGGGCCACAACGGCGCGGGTAAGACCACGCTGCTACGCGCAGCGGTCGGACTGCTCAAATGTGCCGCGGGCAAAGTGCTCTTCGACGGCGAAGACATCACCAAGCTGCGTCCGAGCGTGCGGGTGGGCCGCGGCCTCGCCTACGTGCCGCAGGGCCAGCAGTCCTTCGGACAGCTGACCACCATGGAGAACCTTCAGGTCGTCGCCGACGGGCGCAAGAACGGCAAACAGCGCATCGATGAACAACTCGACCTGTTTCCGGCTCTGCGAGAAGTGCTGTACCGCAAGGCCGGTCTGCTTTCAGGTGGGCAACGTCAGCAGCTCGCGATCGCCCGCGCGTTGATCACGGCTCCCCGATGCCTGATCCTCGACGAGCCGACCGAGGGTATCCAGCCCTCGGTGGTGGCCGAGATCGAATCCGCGATCACCGATCTCACCAACCGCGGAAACCTCGGTGTGCTGCTCGTCGAACAACACATCGGCTTCGCGCTGGAGTCCTCGCAGCGCTACTACATTCTGGAAGCCGGACGGCTCACCTCCAGCGGCACCGGCGGCTCGGCCTCGGAAACCGATGTGCGCGCCGCGATGGCGATCTAGA
>NZ_JBEFRW010000012.1:0-141002 GCF_053483195.1 Mycolicibacterium sp. XJ2546
TCTTCTGCGACCCACCGCCCACCGCTCCGGACCCCGAGCATCTTTCGACGACGTCACGACAACATCGCCGATGACGTCTGGCTTTGCCATCGCGCTCCTCAGGACTGCGTGATCGGGCGATCGGATTGAACCGTCTCCCGAACGCAAAGGTTCGCACCGAACCACGGCGCCTCACACTGAGCGTCCCGCTTACCGGGAGAACCGGTCAGCGGAACATTCCACGGACGCGCCCGGGTGCGCATGGCAGGCTTGTCGTGTGACCAATATGCGTGAGATTCAGACGCCCTCAGGGACGTTGCGCTACTACGACACCGGCGCCGGCCCCGTATTGCTCTTCCTGCACGGCTCCGGTCCGGGGGTGACCGGTTGGCGCAACTTCCGCGGAGTGCTTCCGGTGTTCGCCGAGCACTTCCGGTGTTTGATTCTGGAGTTTCCCGGGTTCGGGGTCAGCGACGACTTCGGGGGGCACCCGATGGTCACGGCACAAAGTGCGGTCGCACCGTTCCTCGACGCGCTGGAAGTCGAGCGTGTCGACATCGTCGGCAACTCGATGGGAGGCGGTGTCGGTATCAACTTCGCGATTCACCATCCGGACCGCATCGGCAAGCTGGTCACGATCGGCGGCATCGGGACCAACATCTTCAGCCCCGGACCCAGCGAGGGCATCCGGCTTCTTCAGGAGTTCACCGAGGATCCGACGCGCCAACGCCTGGTCGACTGGCTCAACTCGATGGTCTACGACCAGTCGATTGTCACCGAGCAGCTCATCGAGGAACGCTGGCAGCTGGCGACCGATCCGGACACGCTCGCGGCCGCGCGGCGCATGTACGGCAAGAAGGCGTTCGCCCAGATGATGGCGATGATGAAGTCCGCCGATATGCCGATGCCGTGGGCGTTGATGCACAAGGTGGCGGCCCCGACGCTGCTGACCTGGGGTCGAGACGACCGGGTGAGTCCCCTTGATATGGCGTTGATTCCGATGCGCACCATCCCCAACGCCGAGCTGCACGTCTTCCCCAACTGCGGGCATTGGGCCATGATCGAGGCCAAGGAGGCGTTCGAAAGCACCGTGCTGGGGTTCTTGACGCGCCGTTGAGCGTTACGGCGCCGAGATCAGCTCGAACCCCTTATAGCCGGCGTCGGCCACCTCGTTGCAGATATCGAGGTACACGCCGAAACCGCCGATGAACAACATGAACCCACGCGGTTTGCCCGGCACGTTGGCGCCCATGTACCAGGAGTTCGCTTTCGGAAACAAGGTGGCTTCGGCGCGTCGGTCGCATTCGGCTACCCAGTTGTCCACCGCATCCGCCGTGGCCTCTATCGCGGCGTACCCGTGCGCGTCGAGATAGCCGATCGCGTCGGCGATCCAGTTCACGTGGGCTTCGGCGTGCAGCACCATGTTGGCCAACACCGCGGGTGCGCCGGGGCCCGACACCAGGAACAGGTTGGGGAAGCCGTCGACGCCGAGTCCCAGATAGGTGCGTGGCCCGTCGGTCCAGTCGTCGCGCAGCTTCTGCCCGCCGCGGCCCACGATGTCGATCTTGGCCAGGGCGCCCGTCATCGCGTCGAAGCCGGTGGCGAGCACGATGGCGTCCACGTCGTAGTGGGTGTCGGAGGTGTTGATGCCGGTCGCGTCGATGGACTCGATCGGTGTCTTGCGCACGCTGATCAGGGTCACGTGCGGCTTGTTGAACGTCTGAAAGTAGTTGGTGTCGGTGCAGATTCGTTTGGTGCCGATCGGATGGTCGTTAGGGATCAGCAGGTCCGCGACCTCGGGGTCGTCGATGACCGCCCGCACCTTCTCCTCGTAGAACTTGCGGGCCTCCTCGTTGGCCTCCATGTCGATCATCTGGTCGCTGAAAGTCTTGGAGAACAGCACACCGCCGAGCTGCCAACGTTTTTCGAATGCCTCCCGACGTTCTTCGGGGGTGGCCTCCATCGTGAGCTTGGGGTGGGCAACGTGCGGTGACCCGCCGCCGCTGCGCCACGACAGCCTGCGTCGCTCGGCGTACGTGGCCTTGATCTGTGCCCGCTCGTCGTCGGAGAGCGGCCGGTTGCCCGACGGCACGCTGTAGTTGGGTGTGCGCTGGAACACGTACAGCCGCTCGGCCTGTTCGGCGATCACCGGAATCGACTGGATACCTGAGGATCCGGTGCCGATCACCGCGACGCGTTTACCCGTGAAGTCGACGGTCTCGTGGGGCCAGTGCGCGGTGTGGTACAGCTCCCCCGCAAAGCTGTCCAGGCCGGGGAAGTCGGGGGTCAGCGCCGCCGAGAGCGGGCCGGTGGCCATGATGCAGAACCGGGCGCTGACAACGTCGCCGCGGTCGGTGGTGACCGTCCACCGCAGGGTCTCTTCGTCAAGCACGGCCGACGTGACCCGGGTGTTGAACGTGATGCCGTCGCGCAGTTTCAGCTTGTCGGCAACCCAGTTCAGATAGCGCAGAATTTCGGCCTGGGTGGCGTACTTCTCCGACCAGTCCCATTCCTGCTCGAGCTCGGTGGAAAACGAGTAGCAGTAGTCGACGCTCTCCACGTCACAACGCGCGCCGGGATAGCGGTTGTAGTACCAGGTGCCGCCGACTTCGGGGGCCGCCTCGAACACCGTCACCGACAACCCCTGGCCGCGCAGCTTGTGCAGTGCGTAGAGACCGGCGAACCCCGCGCCGACCACGACGGCATCCACCTCGACCACCGAACGCTGCGAACCCGCGGAGCTACTCACGGCGCCACGGTAGGCCGGTGGCGTCGCCGCTGCACGGTCGACGTCCCGGTCACCGGGCGGTTGGTGCGACTCTCTCCCGGCTATCGGGCACGCGCGTCGACAGTGCGCGAACCGCTGGACAGGATCGCCTCATGTCGCATCCCGAAGTGTGCCGCGTCCGCGTCGACGCGACGGTCCACGTCGACCTGGACGGGACGCGCCATCGGCTGCGGTGGCCATCGGACAAGACCCTGGTCGATGTCCTGCTGGAGGCCGGGCTCGACGTACCGCACTCGTGCCGCGAAGGCCGTTGCGGATCGTGTGTTGCCACGGTGGTCTCGGGAGCCGTGGACATGGGCGCGGGCATGGACGCGGGCGCTGTGCTGCAGCCCGACGACCTCGCCGAGGGCCTGATCCTCGGTTGTCAGGCGCACCCGGCCAGCGCCGAATTGCACATCGAATATTGAGCTGAATCCAGTCCGCTGAACGGGATTACCGCCCGAACGGCGATCGACTGCGGTAGACCATGAATCAGTCCACCCACAGATAGGACCTTTTGAAGATGAGCGAGCGCGTACTCGACCGGCTGATGGAGCTGGCCGACCAGTTCAAGCAGCAGGCTGTCGAGGCCGAGAAGATCGGCCAGTTGCCGGACGCCACGGTCAAGAGCATGAAGGCCATCGGCTCGATCCGCCTGCTGCAACCCGAGTCGCACAGCGGATACGAGGTCCATCCGCGCGAGTTCGCCGAGACGGTGATGGCCACCGCTGCGCTGGATCCGTCCGCCGGCTGGATCAACGGCGTGGTCGGGGTGCACCCCTATCAGATCGCCTACGCCGATCCGAAGGTCGCCGACGAGGTGTGGGGCGATGACGTCGACACCTGGATCGCCTCACCGTATGCGCCCCAAGGAGTGGCCAAACCGGTGGACGGCGGCTACCTCTTCAATGGCCGCTGGCAGTTCTCCTCCGGTACCGATGCATGCGACTGGATCATCCTCGGCGCCATGCTCGGCGATGCCGACGGCAAACCGCTGATGCCACCGCAGATGCTGCACATGATCCTGCCCCGTAGCGACTACGAGATCGTGCCCGACTCCTGGGATGTGGTGGGTTTGCGCGGCACCGGATCCAAGGACGTCATCGTGCGCGACGCGTTCGTGCCGCAGTACCGCACGATGGACGGCATGAAGGTGATGGACGGCACCGCCCAGCTCGAGGCCGGCATGACCAAGACCCTCTACAAGATGCCGTGGTCGACGATGTTTCCGCTCGGGATCAGCTCGGCCACCATCGGGATCTGCGAGGGCGCGCTGGCCGCGCACCTGGACTATCAGCGGGAGCGCGTCGGCGCCAGCGGCACCGCGATCAAAGACGATCCGTATGTGATGCATGCCGTCGGCGAGGCGGCCGCCGACATCAACGCCGCGCGCCAGGAGATCCTGGCCAACGTCGACCGCATCTACGACATGGTCGACGCCGGCAAGGAGGTGTCCTTCGCCGATCGGGCCGCCGGTCGGCGCACCCAGATCCGCGCGGTGTGGCGCGCCGTGATGGCGGTCGACCAGATCTTCGCCCGCTCCGGCGGTAACGCGCTGCGCATGGACAAACCACTGCAACGGTATTGGCGCGACGCCCACGCGGGACTGGCCCATGCCATCCACGTGCCGGGCACCGTCTATCACGCCTCGGCGTTGAGTTCGCTGGGTGTCGATCCGCAGGGTCCGCTGCGGGCCATGATCTAGAAGGGCCGCCATGAGTGATCTGAAAAGCCTTGGATACGTGAAGGTTCAAGCCACCGACATGCAGCGCTGGCGCCACTTCGCGTTCGGCGTGCTCGGCTTCGCCGAAGGCTCTGGCCCCGACCCGGACGCACTGTATCTGCGCATGGACGAGCGCGCCGCGCGCATCATCGTGGTGCCCGGCGACGTCGACAAGATCGTCACCGTGGGCTGGGAGGTGCGCGACCACGCCGCGCTCGAACGGGTGAAGGCCACGCTGACCGGCGCCGGGATCGCGGTCAAGGAACTGTCATTGCAGGAGGCCGACGCGCGCCGCGTGGAGGAAGTGCTCGCGTTCGACGATCCGGCGGGCACGTCGACCGAGGTGTTCCACGGTGCGGTGCTCGATCACAGCCCTGTCGTCACACCGTTCGGCGCCAGGTTCGTCACCGGCGACCAAGGGCTGGGCCATGTGGTGCTGCCGGCGCTGGATGTGCCGGGGCTCTTCGAGTTCTACACCGAGACACTCGGTTTCAAGTCCCGCGGTGCGTTCCGGGTGCCGACACCACCGGAGTTCGGTCCGCTGCGGGTGCGGTTCCTCGGGATCAACGAGCGCCACCACAGCCTGGCGATCTGTCCCGCGATGACGTTGCGCGACCCCGGGTTGATCCACCTGATGGTGGAGGTGGACAGCCTCGACACCGTCGGGCAGGCGCTGGACCGGGTGAACAAGGACGGCTTCCAGTTGTCCTCGACGCTGGGCAGACACACCAACGACAAGATGGTGTCGTTCTACGTCCGCGCACCCGGCGACTGGGACATCGAGTTCGGCACCGACGGTATGCGGGTCGACGAAACGTATTACACCGCAGAGGAGATCACCGCGGACAGCTACTGGGGCCACGAGTGGGTCAGCGACCTGCCCGCAGCGATGCGCCCGTGACACCCGACGCCGAGGTCACCCCGGTTCCCGCCGCGTCGATCACCAGCTGGGACCACGAGGCCGACGTCGTGATCGCCGGATACGGCGTGGCCGGCGCCGCCGCCGCGGTGGAGGCGTGCCGCGCCGGTGCCGACGTGCTGGTGCTCGAACGCACCGGCTCGTGGGGCGGCGCCGCGTCGATGGCAGGCGGCTTCATCTATCTCGGCGGCGGCACCGCGATCCAAAAGGCCTGCGGTTTCACCGATTCCGTCGAGAGCATGGCAGCGTTCCTCAACGTCGCGATGGGCCCCGGCGCCGACGAGAACCGCATCGCCGACTACTGCGCGGGCAGCGTCGGCCACTTCGACTGGCTGGTCGACT
Organism: Mycolicibacterium sp. XJ2546; assembly: GCF_053483195.1. Lineage (NCBI taxonomy): Bacteria > Bacillati > Actinomycetota > Actinomycetes > Mycobacteriales > Mycobacteriaceae > Mycobacterium > Mycolicibacterium sp. XJ2546. The sequence goes on from NZ_JBEFRW010000012.1 coordinate 5,731, forward strand.
GCGGGGTGATGTTCAAGCCGGAGTTCTTCGCCGAACCGGGCTGGGAGCCGATGGGCGACGAGGGCCTGATGTACAGCGGCGGGGAAAACTCCTACCCGTTCAACACGATCGCCGACCCGGCGCCGCGCGGACACGTGCCGCAGATGTCAAACAAGAAGCAGGGCGAGGCCAGCGCGGGTTTCATGCTGATGAAGCCGCTCGTGGAGACCGCCACCGCGGCGGGCGCACGGGCGATCTATGACGTGCGAGTGCAGCGCCTGGTCGTTGAATCCGACGGCCGGGTGGTCGGCATCTGCGCGCGCCAGTACGGCACCGACGTCGCGATCCGCGCCCGCCGCGGCGTGGTGCTCGCCACCGGCAGCTTCGCCTACAACGACGCCATGGTGGCGCGGTACGCACCGCGCATCGCGGGCCGCCCGGCCGCGTCCATCGAGCAGCACGACGGCCAGGCGATTCGGATGGCGCAGGCGCTCGGTGCGGACCTGGCGCACATGGACGCCACCGAGGTGGCCATCTTCATCGACCCGCAACAGCTGGTGCGCGGCATACTCGTCAACGCCCGCGGACAGCGCTACGTCGCCGAGGACACCTACCCGGGCCGGGTCGGACAACTCACGCTCTACCACCAGGACAACACCGCCTACCTGATCATCGACGGCGACGCGCAGGACGAGGCGATGGCCTCGTTGTCGCCGCAGTTGATGTTGCGCCCGCCGACGTGGGTGTGCGAGACCGTCGCCGAACTCGAACACGAAATCGGCCTCGCCCCAGGCGCATTGCAAGCAACCGTGAGCGCCTATAACGAGGGCGCGCAACGCGGTGAGGATCCGCTGTTGCACAAAAAGGCGCAGTGGCTCAAACCGATCGGCTCGCCGGTGGGCGCCATCGACCTGCGCGAGAGCACCGGTGGCTTCACGCTGGGCGGGCTGCACACCACCCTGGACGGCGAAGTGCTGCACGTCGGCGGCGCGCCGATCCCCGGGCTGTTCGCCGCCGGCCGATGCACGGCCGGGTTGGCCGCCTGGGGCTACGCCAGCGGCGTGTCCCTGGGCGACGGCAGCTTCTACGGCCGCCGCGCCGGCTGCGCCGCCGCCAAGGCCTGATCCCGTTTCTGACGTCGCTTCCGGCCGTGAACGCGGCCACTTTTGTCGTTTCGTCGTGAGATCAACCACAGCCTGCTATATTTCTATTAGTCATATACCGACTAGAAACATTTGGTCGTCTCGGAGGACACATGGCAACGAAAGTCGAACCGTCTACCCCCAGTGCCGTCATCGACCGGGTCTCCCTGGTCCTCGACGCGTTCGACGGGCCCGGCCGGTTGACTCTCGCTCAGATCGTGCGCCGCACCGGCCTACCGCGGTCGTCCGCGCATCGCATGCTCGAGCGGCTGGTCCAGTTGCGGTGGCTGCGCCGCAACGGCCGCGACTACGAGCTGGGCATGCGGCTCGTCGAGCTGGGTTCGCTCGCGGTGCACCAGGACCGGCTGCACCGCGCGGCGATCCCGCTGCTGCACGACCTGCACCGGGCCACGGGCCTCGTCGTGCACCTGGCCGTGCTCGACGGCGCCGACGTCGTGTACCTGGAGAAGATCGGCGACCGGATGACCGCGGCCATCCCGACCCGGGTGGGCGGACGCCAGCCCGCGCACTGCACCGCGGTCGGCAAGGCCGTGCTGGCATACCGCCAGGACGACGTCGACGTCGATCTCACCAACCGCAAGACCCGCTATTCGATCGGCACGCCCGCCCAGCTGACCGCCGAGCTGGCCAAGGTACGCGGCCGCGGGGTGTCCTTCGACCGCGAAGAGTCGCTGCCCGGCTTCGGATGCGTGGCCGCACCCATCGGTGGCCCCGGCGAAGCCGTTGCGGCCGTATCGGTTTGCGGCCCGATGAACCGGATGATGTTCGACCAGCGGCTGGCCGCGCCGGTCCGCATGACCGCGATGGGCATCTGGCGCAACGTCGAAGACGGGCCTCAACGGGTGGCGCCCACCCTGCAGCCGATCCGGCCGCTGCGCGCCGTTTCGGCACGCGAACCGGCTACCCTGCAGTACGCATGAGCCTGGATCCACAGATCGCCGGTTACCTCGAGGCGCTCGACTCCGGATTTCCCGCCGTGCACACGATGACGGGCGCGGAGGCCCGAGCGGTCATCAAGTCACGGTTCGTCCCGCCGCGCCAGCCCGAACAGGTCGGCGCGGTCGCCGATGAGATCGTGGCTGGGCCCGACGGTTCGATTCCGGTGCGCATCTACCGACCCCTCGGGGCGAGCGGTGCACTACCGGTTCTCGTGTACGCCCACGGCGGCGGCTGGGTGTTCTGCGACCTGGACAGCCACGACGGGTTGTGCCGGGCGTTCGCCAACCTGCTAGGCGCCGTGGTGATCTCCGTCGATTACCGGCTGGCGCCCGAGCACCGCTGGCCGGCGGCCGCGGAGGACGTGTACACGGTGACGCAGTGGACGGCGCAGCGCGCGGACGCACTCGGCGTCGACCCGGCACGGCTGATGGTCGGTGGTGACAGCGCGGGCGGCAACCTGGCGGCCGTCACCGCGCTGATGGCCCGTGACCGTGGGGGCCCCGTGATCTCGGCCCAGTTGTTGGTGTACCCGATGATCGCCGCCGACTTCGACACCCGCTCGTATCAGCTGTACGGACGCGGCTTTTACAACCCGCGTCCTGCGCTGCAGTGGTACTGGGACCAGTACGTCCCCTCCCCTGCCGACCGCAGCCATCCGTACGCCTCACCGCTTTTCGCCGACCTGCAGGGTTTACCGCCGGCGGTCGTGGTCATCGCCGGCCACGATCCGTTACGCGACGAGGGCGTCGCGTATGCAGATGCGTTGACCGCGGCCGGCGTGCACACCGTGCAGTGCCACTACGAGGGGGGCATCCACGGGTTCATGACGATGGCGATGCTGGATTTGGCTCAACGGGCCCGCGCCGAGTCCTGCGCCGCACTGTCAGCGCTGCTGGCCGAGACGGCGGCGGGCACCCCGTAACGCTGCTCCGGGTCCAGCACGCAATGTGTGCGGCCGAAGACGGTCACCATGCATTTGTTGTTGTGTGTGCAGCGACTTTTCGTGTCTGGGTCGGCGATCATCTTGTTGACGAGGTCGGGTTCACGCAGCAGCGCACGGCCCATCGCCATCAGATGAAAGCCCTCGCGCATACCGGTCTCCAGATGCGCGCGGTTGGTGATGCCGCCGAGCAGGATCAGTTTGGTGTTGCGCATGACCGGAACGAACTGCCGTGCGGCGTCGAGCATGTACAGGTCCTCGTACGGGTAGTCCCCCATCGCCCATTTACCCGCCAGCCGCACTCCAGCGCGCATGCCGCGCGGCATGACTTCGGCGAACTCCTTGACCGGAACGTCGCCGCGGAACAGGTACATCGGTTTGAAAACCGAAGATCCCTGGGTCAATTCGATGGCGTCGAGTGTGTTGTCGGCATCGAGCAGCTGTGCGGTGCGCAGCGCCTCGTCCACCCAGATGCTGCCGGGCAGCCCGTCGTCCATGTCGAGTTTGGCGATCACCGCGATCGACGTACCGACCGTCTCCCGCACCCGCGCGGCGATCTCGCGCACCAGCCGCGACCGGTTGTCGATGCTGCCGCCGTACTCGTCCTTGCGGCGGTTGATCAGCGGACTCAGGAACGAACTGGGCAGGTAGAGATGGCCGAAATGCAGTTCGACGGCGTCGAACCCGGCGTCGACCGCGACCTGCGCGGCGCGCCCGAACTGGTCGATGACCTCGGCGATTTCGGCGCGGGTGATCGCCCGGCAGTACGCCATCGACGACGGGTTCACGAACCTGCTGGGGGCCACCGGTGTCACAGCGGTGAGCTTTTTGGGCGCGACCACGCCGGCGTGACCGAGTTGCGCCGAGATCGCCGCGCCAGCATCGTGAACGGCGGCGGTGAGCCTGCGCAGGCCGGGCAGCGCGGCGTCGCTCATCACGATTTGTCCTGGCGCGCTCGCACCTTCCGGTGACACGCAGCAGTATGCGACCGTCGTCATCCCCACGCCGCCGTCGGCGTAGGCCCGGTGGAACTCGATCAGGTCATCGGTGACCAACCCATCCGGGGATCGTCCCTCCGAGGTCGCGGCCTTGACCACGCGGTTGCGCAACGTGACCGGCCCAAGTCGAGCGGGGGCGAAGGGGTCCATGGCACCACGATGCCGTCCGAGTCGGCTATCCGAATGGATCTTTCCCGATGGATGGGAGCGGATAGCGCCCTGCCCAGCCGCTCGAAATATCGTCGGGCCCATGGGCGCCGTCTACGTCATCGACCGCGTCATCACCCGGCCCGGCTGCGCGCACCGGTTCGTCGACACCTACCTGGCCGAATACGCGCCAGGGGCCCGGGATCGCGGCATGACGCTGCGCAGCGTGCTGGTCAGCCCGCCGATCTGGTTCGAGGATCGATCCAACGTCGTCACCGTGACCTGGACGCTGCCCAACCCGCGGGCCTGGTGGGAGATGACGTGGAAAGGGCGGCCGGACCCGTCGCTGGGCCAGTGGTGGGACGGCATCGCCGAGCTGATCGTGGAGCGGACCCGCGACGTCGCGGCCGCGGCAGACGACGTCGACGGGCTGGGCGATGTTTAGCGTGACGCGGTTGCTCACCGCAGAAGAAAAAGACCGCGACCGGTTGGTGCGCGCGATTCGCACCGCCGCATCGGAAACGGGCGTCGCGCACGCCGTCGTCGAACCGACCTTGCCCGGATCCCGCAACGGCGGCGACATCCTCGCGCATCTCCGGTTCACCGACCGCGCCCAGTGGGACTGTGCCGCAACGCGATTCGAGGGCATCTTCGAGGACCCGGCGGTCCACCACGTCGACGGTGTGACGTATTCGGGCACCATGACCGTCTCGGAGCCGTCCACGCCGGCCACCGTCTACCGGACGCTGCTGCTGCGGGTGGCGCCGGGCACATCCGATGCCGTCGTCGAACGCTTCGAGGCCGACCTGGAGCTCATGCCGCGATATGTCGACACGATCACGGCGTGGCAGCTGAGCCGCGTCGAGTCGGCGATCGGCACCTCGCCGTGGACCCATGTGTTCGAGCAACGCTTCGTCGACGCCGACGGCCTGATGGGTCCCTACCTGATGCACCCGATTCACTGGGCCTACGTGGACCGCTGGTTCGACCCGGAATGCCCCGACGTCATCGTGCGCGACCGCGTCTGCCACAGCTTCTGCCGCTACGCGTGATTTCGGTGCGCAAACCATCGCTGAGCGCAGGTTTGGGCACCGAAATCACTACATGCCGGCCGGTTTGATGTTCGGGTTGGCCGTGGCCGGCGGTTCCAGCGGCGGCAACACCGTGCGGCCGTCGAGGCTGTGCACCGACAGCTTCTGCGACCACGGATAGTGCAGGCTGAACGCCACCAGCCCGGTGCGCTCGGCGGCCGGCAGGTGACACATCGCGAGCACGGTTTCGGCCAGGTACTCCACCGGTTCGGTCGGAAACGTCTCGGGTATCAGCGATGAGGCGCCGGGGGTGCGGATCGCGGTGGACGGTCCGACGCAGTTGACGGCGATGTTGGCGTCGAGCAACTCGGCCGCCACCCCCTGGGTGAACCGGTGTAGTGCCGCCTTCATCGACGCGTACACGACGTCGCCTGAGGTCTTGTTGTACTCCCGGTAGGGCCGCACAGGCGCGACGCCAGTGACCGACCCGATATTGACGATCCATCCGGCACCCTGTTTCCGCATGTGCGGGATCGCCGCGCGGGTCAGCACGAACGGGACGCGAAGGTAGTGCTCGACCGTGCGGTCGAACGTCTCCATGTTCATGCCTTCGACGAGGGCATAGTCGGCGAAACCCGCGTTGTTGACCAGGATGTCGATGCGCCCGGTGCGATCGAGAACCTCGTCCACCAGGTCTGCGCGTTGCTGCGGATCCTCCAGGTCCGCGGCGATGCCGATGGCCGTGCCGCCGGCGGCCTCGATCAGCTCGATGGTCTCACCGATGGTGCCCGGCAGTTCCGTCGCTGCCGCGCCCCGTACCGACGTCGACGGCTGATATGAGCGCGCGGTCACCACCACCGTCGCCCCTTCGGCCGAAAGACGTTGCGCAACAGCGCGACCTATCCCCCGGCTGCTGCCGGTGACCAATGCCGTTCTGCCGGCAAGACGTTTGCTCATGACAGCGTGAAGTGGTCTTCGACGGGAGCGCGGTGCTGGTGCCACACGTCGACCAACCGGTACGGCGAGGCCACCACCACCCGACCAGAACCCGAACGGTAGTAGGTGTGGGCATTGGGGGTGTGGCACCACACCGTCTGCGACATCGTCTCGTCGATGTCGGCCACATACTCCTCGTACGCTTGGCGGGTCACCTCCATGGTGGTCGCGCCGCGCAACGCCATCAGCTGCAGGCACTCGATGATGAAGTGCGCCATCACCTCCATCGAGAAGTTCGCACCCGCACCGTGGCCGGGGCTGTAGTTGGGTGCGGAGTTGATGAACAGGTTCGGGAACCCGGGCACCGTGCCGCCGCGGTAGGCCCGTGGGCTGTCGCCCCACTCCTGCTGCAGGGTGTGCCCGTCGCGGCCGCGGATATCGATGGTGGACAGGAAGTCCAGGTGATATCCGGTGGCGTAGATGATCACGTCGAGATCGATCTGCCGACCATCCTGGGTGACAATGCCTTTCGGGTTCACCTGGGCGGGTTCGGCGGCCTCCACGTCGACGTGGTCGCGGGTCAGCGCCGCATAGTAGCCGCCCGGGTCGCGCACGATCCGCTTGCCGTACGGCGCGAAATCCGGTGTGACCTTCTTCGCCAGTTCGGTTCCCTCGCCGAAGGTCTGGTTGATGTAGTCCAGACATATCTGCAGCAGCACGTCGTTGGCCGGGGAGATGGACAGGTTCTTTTCGGCCCATTGCGGATCGCGCACGATGACCGGGTAGTTGTTGTCCGCGGTGCCCCAGTAGGACTTGAGCCGATGCCAGTTCGCGTAGTACGGCAGGTGGTGGCCCAGGAAGCGGCGATGCTCGGGCACGTCGTCGGTGAGCCGTTTGCGCGGCGCCACCCAGTGCGGCTGGCGCTGGAACACGGTCAGGTGCTCGACGTCGTCGACGCACGCGTCCACGATCTGCACCGCGGTGCAGCCCGCACCGATCACCGCCACCCGCTTGCCTGCCAAGTCCAGCGACGGATCCCACAGTGCCGAGTGAATGCTGGTGCCGGCGAACGTGTCTCGGCCGGGCACGTCCGGCCAGCGCGGACGGTTCAGATAGCCGGCCGCGGTGACCACCACCCGTGCGTAGCTCACCTCACGCTTACCGGCACGGTCGACCGAATGGATCTGCCACTGGCGGCGATCCTCGTCCCACCACAGCGCCTCCACCTCGGTGCCGAACCGGGTGTGCTGACGAAGGCCGTGCTTGTCGGCCAGGGCCACCAGATACGCCTGATATTCCCCGCCTTCGGGGTAGTAGCTGGTCCAGTCCGGGTTCACTTCCCGCGACAACGAGTAGTAGGCAGAGGGGGTGTCGACGCCGATGCCCGGGTAGGTGGTGGTCAGCCAGGTGCCGCCGACTTCGTCGTTGCGGTCGAAGATCTGGTAGCTCACCCCGGCGTCGGCCGCCGACAGCGCGGTGATGATGCCAGCCAGCCCGGCACCGATGATCGCCACCGTCATCGTTTCCGGAATCGGCACTGTGCGCGGCAGGGTCGGCTGCGAAAGTTGAAAGCCGCCCTGCTCGAGCAGCAGCGGAACGAACTCGTCGTCGACGTCGGAGCCAAGCGCGACGGGCAGCAGCCGGGTGAACAACTGCGGGTCGTCGGCCGCCAGCGCGTCCGGTGCCCGCGGTGTGTCCAACGCGTCGACGATCGCGCTGATCAGTGCCGCCATGGTGTCGGCGTCGGTGACGCCGGCACGTTCGGGGGGATCGGGTACGTGCGAGATGGCCGGTGCGAACCGGTCGGCCACCGTCGGATCGCCGGTCAGCTGCGCCAGCACCGCCACCAGCACCCCGGGGTCCGCCTGGCGCAGGTGCGCCCTGAGTTCGGCCGCATCGACCGGTACTCGCGTCATGGCTTGCGCATCAGTCGTCACACCGACGAGTATCGGCGCGAACCGGGCGGTTGGACATCGGGTGGCCTACTGAGCGGGACACCAACCGGCCGGGACCGGCCGTCCCGGCCTACGCTGCGGCTCATGCAACGGTCGCAGGATTTGAACGCCGTGATCGCACAGGCGCGCAGCCACAGCGTCGGCGATATTCCGCGTCGGTCGGCCCGTCGACACCCTGACAAGACCGCCATCATCGACGGCGACCGGCAGTTGAGCTTCGCCGAATTCGACCATGTCGTCGACCGGGCGGCGGCTGCGTTGCACGACAACGGGTTTCGGCCGGGCGACCGGTTGGCTCTGTTGTCGCGCAACTGCTGGCAGTACGCGGTGCTGGCGTTCGCGACGGCGCGCGCCGGGGTGGTGCTGGTCCCGATCAACTTCATGCTCACCGCCGATGAGATCGCCTACATCCTCGGCCACTGCAACGCCACCGGGTTCGTCGTCGAGGCCGACCTCACACCGACCGCCGAGCAGGCCATGAGGTCAGGTGGTGCGGTCACGACCACCGCGGCGCTGATCCCGCCGGGGCAAGCGGCGCCGCCGGGATGGGACGACTTCGCGCAGTGGTTGACCACCACCTCGCCCGCACCGACACCGCACATCGACGATGACCAACTGCTGAGGCTGATGTACACCAGCGGTACCGAGTCGCGCCCCAAAGGGGTCATGCACTCCAGCCGCAGCCTGATCTGGCAGTACGTCAGCACGATCGTCGCCGGCTCGATGTCCGGCGATGACGTCGAGGTCCATTCGTTGCCGCTCTACCACTGCGCGCAGTTGGACAACTTCCTTGCCACCGACATCTATTTGGGCGCCACCAGCATCATCGTGCCGCGGCCCGACCCGGATCTGGTGCTGCGGGCGATCGAGCGTCACGGCGTCACCAACTATTTCGCCCCGCCGACGGTGTGGATCTCGCTGCTGCGCTCACCGGTGTTCGACGAGGTGGACCTGTCCAGCCTGCGTAAGGGCTACTACGGCGCGTCGGCGATGCCCACCGAGATCCTCGCCGAGCTGCGCCAGCGGCTGCCGGAGCTGCGGCTGTGGAACTTCTACGGCCAGACCGAGTTGGCGCCGCTGGCCTCGGCGTTGGGACCGGACGAACAGGATGCGCACGCGGGCGCGGCCGGACGGCCGGTGGTCAACGTGGAGACGACGATTCTCGACGACGCCGACAACCCGGTGCCCGCCGGTGTGGTGGGTGAGATCGCGCACCGCAGCCCGCACTTGATGCTCGGCTACCTCGACGACCCGGCCAAGACGGCGGATGCGTTCCGCGGCGGCTGGTTTCATTCCGGCGACCTCGGCTACTACGACGAGCACGGGCTGCTGCACGTGGTGGACCGCAAGAAGGACATGATCAACACCGGCGGCGAGAACGTCGCCAGCCGGGAGGTCGAGGACGTGTTATACCGCCACGCCGGCGTCGAGGAAGTCGCGGTGTTCGGCCTGCCGCATCCCGTGTGGGTCGAAGCCGTGGCGGCAGCGGTCGTTCCTCGTGCCGGTGTCGTGTTGACCGCCGACGAGCTGCTGAGTCACTGCCGGGAACACCTGGCCGGGTTCAAGACACCCAAACAGGTCTTCTTCGTCGACGCGTTACCGAAGAACCCGAGCGGAAAACTGCTCAAACGTGTGCTGCGCGAACGTTTCCGCGCCGAGCAGCACACCCCTAACTGAACCGAGAGGAACCAGTGTTCACAGGACGGATCGCACGATTCGACGAACCGCGCAAGCCGTTCGAGATCGAGACGGTCAGCCTGCCCGAGGTGGGGCCGGGCGAGATCTTGATCAAGGTGAGCCGCACCAACATCTGCGGCTCTGACGTACATGCCTGGCACGGCACCTTCGCTACCGGCGGGCTCGGCGGCCAGTTGCCCACGGTGCTCGGCCACGAGATGGTGGGTGCGGTGGCGGCGCTCGGGGACGGCGTTTCCGCGGACTCCAACGGCGCGCCGCTGACGGTGGGCACCCGCGTGGTGTTCCCGTACTTCTTCGTCTGCCATACGTGCCGAAACTGCCTGGCGGGTCGGCGTAACGCCTGCCTCAACCTGAAGATGGCTATGCTGGGCCGCGCCGACGAGCCGCCGTACTTCGTCGGAGGCTACGGCGACTACTTCCTGCTGCCCGCAGGCGCGGTGCTGTACACCGTGCCCGACAGCCTGCAAGACGATGTGGCGGCCGGTGCGAATTGCGCGCTGTCGCAGGTGATGTACGGGCTGGAACGGGTCGACCAGCAGCTCGGTGAGTTCGTCGTGGTGCAGGGCGCCGGCGCGTTGGGCCTCTACGCCGTGGCGGTGGCCAAGGCCCGCGGTGCGGCCCGCGTCATCGCCGTCGACGGGGTGCCGGAAAGACTCGAGCTGGCACGGGCTTTCGGAGCCGACGAGGTGATCGACATCAACGAAGCGGCGACGGTGAAGGACCGGATCAAGATCGTGCGGAACCTGACCGACGGACAGGGCGCCGACGTGGTGGTCGAGGTGGTCGGTCACCCCGCGGCGATCGACGAGGGCCTGAAAATGCTGGGCCAGTTCGGTCGTTACGTCGAAATCGGCAACATCAACATCGGCAAAACGTTCGAATTCGACCCGTCGCGGTTCGTGTTCGGCAACAAGACGATGGTCGGGGTGTCGCTGTATGACCCTGCCGTGCTGTCGCGGGCACTGACGTTTCTCGAACAGCACCAGGACAGGCTGCCGCTGAAACGCCTTGCCGCCGCACAGTATCCGCTCGACGACATCAACGTCGCGTTCGCGGCCGCGGAGGCCAAAAGCGACGTGCGCGCCAGCATCGTTCCCTGATCGCCTGAGGAGATCCATGCACGACTACACCCGTAAAACGCTGTTCATCGACGGGCAGTGGGTGACGCCGTCGGCAGGCGACGTGATCGAGGTCGTCGACCCCGCCACCGAGAACGTGATCGGCTGCGTGCCCAACGGAACGGCCAGCGATGTGGACGCGGCGGTGGCCGCCGCCCGCCGCGCCTTCGATCCGCTGATCACCCTCGCCGAGCGACGTGACCGCCTGGCCCGCGTCATCGCCGCGATGGAAAAGCGGCTACCCGACATCGCCGAGACCATCAGCCGCGAGATGGGCGCCCCGGTGCGCGTGGCGCAGGGCGTTCAAACCAAGGTTCCGCTGGCGGTGGCACGCGGGTTCGCCGACGTCCTCGACTCCTTTGAATTCGAAGAGCGCGTGGGTAACGCGTTGGTGCTGCGCGAGCCGTACGGCGTCGTCGGCGCGATCACCCCGTGGAACTACCCGCTGTACCAGGTGGTGGCCAAGGTGCTGCCCGCGATCGCGGCGGGCTGCACCGTCGTGCTCAAGCCGAGCAACGAGGCCCCGCTGTCGGTGTTCGAGTTCATCGAAGCGGTGGAAGAAGCCGGACTTCCCGGCGGTGTGGTGAACCTGGTGTCGGGCCGCGGATCCGTGGTGGGCGAGCGCATCGCCTCGCATCCCGACGTCGACGTGCTGTCGTTCACCGGGTCGACCGCTGTGGGCCGCCGGGTCGCCGAGCTCGCCGCCGGATCGGTGAAGAAGGTCGCCCTCGAACTGGGCGGCAAGTCCGCCAACGTCATCCTCGAGGGCGGCGACCTGACCACGGCGGTGAAGGTCGGCGTGGGCAACGCGTTCCTCAACAGCGGGCAGACCTGCATGGCGTGGACCCGGATGCTGGTGCCGCAGTCGCGCTACGACGAAGCCCTCGAACTGATCGCAGCCGCCGCCGCCAAGTACACCGTCGGCGACCCGTCCGATCCCGACACCCGGATCGGCCCGCTGGCCTCGGCCGCGCAATTCGACTCCGTGCGCGGGTTCATCGACCGCGCGCGCAGCGACGGCGCCCGGCTGCTCACCGGCGGATCAGAATCGGTCCGCGACGCCGGCTACTACGTCGCCCCGACCGTGTTCGCCGACGTCGATCCCGACTCCGAGTTGGGCCAGGAGGAGGTGTTCGGGCCGGTGCTCGCCGTGATCCCGTTCCGCGACGAGCAGGACGCCCTATCCATCGCCAACGGAACGCCCTACGGGCTCGCGGGCGCGGTGTGGGGTCCCGACCTCGACACGGCCATCTCGTTCGCCCGCCGCGTGCAGACCGGACAACTCGACATCAACGGCGGCATGTACAACCCGGTGGCTCCGTTCGGCGGATACAAGAAGTCCGGTGTCGGCCGGGAGCTCGGCCGCGCGGGGTTCGAGGAATTCCTGCAGACCAAGTCCCTACAGTTGCCGTTATGAGCACACCGCTGAACATCGCCGCTCACGGTGCGACGCAGACGTGGACCATCGATTTGCCCGAGGTCGGCAACGCGATCACCGACAAGGGTTTCATCGGGGCGTTCGAGGCCGCCGTCGACGCGGCCAACGCCGACATCGACGTGCGCGCGGTGGTCCTGACCGGCGCGGGCAAGATCTTCTCCGCGGGCGGCAACGTCAAGGAGATGGCCGATCGCACCGGAATGTTCGGCCTCGACGCCCTCGACCAGCGGCGTGCCTACGTCGACGGAATCCAGCGGATACCGCGCGCACTCGGTCGCCTGGAGGTCCCGTTGATCGCCGCGGTCAACGGTCCCGCGGTCGGGGCGGGCTGCGACCTGGCCCTGATGTGCGACATCCGGGTGGCCTCCGAGCGGGCCTCGTTCGCCGAGAGCTTTGTGCAGATCGGCATCATCCCGGGCGACGGCGGCACCTGGTTCCTGCCGAGGGCGATCGGCTACGAGCGCGCCGCAGAGATGACGTTCACCGGCGACCGCATCGATGCGGCCACCGCGTTGGAGTGGGGCATGGTCAGCCGCGTCGTGCCGCACGACGACCTGCTCCCCGAGGCGCTCGCGCTGGCCGACCGGATCACGAAGAACCCGGCGCACGCGCTGCGGATGGCCAAACGTCTGCTGCAGGAGTCGCGGACCGGCTCGCTGGACTCCACGCTGGCCATGCCCGCGGCGATGCAACCGCTGGCCCACCGCGACCCCGAGCACGAACAGCGCATCGACCGGTGGCGGACCGTCCGGTGACGCTCCCCCGCCTGGTGCCCCCCGCGGCCGTCGACGCCACCGCGACGGCGGCCCTACGAACCGAGGTCCGCGAGTTCCTCGCCGAGCAACGCGCCGCGGGCGCGTTCACGCCGTCGGTCGACGCGTGGCTGACGATGTGGGACGAAGACTTCACCAAAGCACTTGCCGCGCACGGTTATCTCGGCATGACGGTGCCGGTCGAGTACGGCGGGCACGGACGCTCGTTCGTCGAGCGGTTCGCGGTGACCGAGGAACTCCTCGCTGCCGGCGCACCGGTCGCAGCGCACTGGATCGCCGACCGGCAGATCGTGCCGTCGCTGCTCAAGTACGGCACCGAACTGCAGAAGACGAAGTTTCTGCCGCAGATCACCCGGGGCGAGTGCTTCTTCGGCATCGGTATGAGCGAACCCGACTCCGGTTCCGATCTGGCCAGCGTGCGCACCAAGGCGGTGCGGGTCGACGGTGGCTGGTCGCTGTCGGGCACCAAGGTGTGGACCTCGGGTGCGCACCGCGCGCATGCGTTCATCGCGCTGGCCCGCACCGCGCCGGTCGACCCGGACAACCGGCACGCCGGGCTGAGCCAGTTCATCGTCGACCTGCGTGGGCCGGGCGTCGACATCCGACCGGTCGTCTCGATGAACGGCGCACACCATTTCAACGAAGTGATCCTCGACGACGCGTTCGTGCCCGACGACATGGTGTTCGGCGAGATCGGCGCGGGCTGGCGTCAGGTCACCTCGGAGTTGGCCTTCGAGCGCAGCGGACCCGAGCGGTTCCTGTCCACGTTCGTCTTGCTCAGAGCGTGCGCTGACAACGCTGCGGCACAACAGGTCCCGCGCGACCCAGGGATCGGTCGCCTGGTCGCCAGAGTCGCCGGCCTGCACCAGATGTCGGCCGCCGTCGCGGGCGCGCTGGAGCGACATGAGCCTGCCGATGTGCCGGCGGCGGTGGTCAAGGTGCTCGGCACCACCACCGAGGGCGACATCGCCGACTTCGCCGACACGCTGGCCGACGCCACCACGGATCCCGCTCTCGCCGAACTGATTTCGAGGGCCGTGGATCAGCGGCCCGGCTTCACGCTGCGCGGCGGCACCAACGAGGTGTTGCGCGGTGTGATCGCACGAGGGTTGGGACTGCGATGAACACACTGTCGGCCGTCGATCCGGCGCTGGTCGAGATGATGGGCGCGGTCTTCGCCGAGCACCGCGAAGCCCACCCGCCGGCGAACACAGTCGCACGAGACACCGAGTTGTGGCGGCGCCTGGACGATTTGGGCCTGGTGCGCCTGACCGGCGCCGAGGAGTCCGGCGGCAGTGACGCGAGCTGGTTCGAGGCCGCCGAACTGCTCGCGGCCGCGGCGCGCAACGCGGTGCGAATACCGTTGGCCGAACACGACCTACTGGCCTGCTGGCTGCTCGAGGCGAACGGGATGGGCAGCGACGATGCGGTGCGCACGGTGTGCCTGCTCGGTGACGACGGAACCGCAAGCGGTGTCCCCTGGGCGGCGAGCAGCGACCGGGTGGTCGTCGTGTGGCGCGACGGCGACGACCACCGCGTCGCCGACGTCGACGCCGCGGCACTGGCGATCACGCCCGGCACCAACCTGATCGGGGAACCCCGCGACACCGTCCAGGCCGACGTCGCCGCGCTCCACGGTGTCCCGGTGGACTCCGGGCTGGTCGAACAGTTGTGGCTGAGATCGGCGCTAGTGCGGGCGATCCAGGTGTGCGCGGCGCTCGACACGATCGTCGCGTCGTCGGTGGAACACGCCGCGTCACGGGTCCAGTTCGGTCGGCCCTTGTCCCGGTTCCAGGCCGTCCAGCATTTGATCGCCGACCTTGCGGCCGAGGCGGCGCTGGCCCGGGCGGCGACCGAGTCGGCGTTGACGACAGCGGTCGGCAGTAGTTGGGCGGCGACGAACCTGCGCTTTCGCGTCGCGGCGGCCCGATCGTGCGTCGGCCACGCCGCCTCGGTCGTCGTGCGCAACGCCCATCAGGTGCACGGTGCCATCGGCACCACCCTCGAACACCGGCTGCACGAGTTCACCCGCGCCGCGCTGGCGTGGCGGTCGGAGTACGGGTCGGTGCGCTACTGGGACGAGCAGGTGACCGACGCGGCGCTGGCCGCCGGCGCGGACGTGTGGACGCTGATCACCGACTGAGCAGCCGGGCGAGCGGTGTTCCACTCAACGGGCACCGCGGTGCCAAGGGCAGCCCGCCGGAGGTTGACTCGCTGCCATGAGCAACGACATCACGCTGTCGGAGGTCCAGGAGTTCATCGCCGGCTTCTGGTACCACTACGACCAGGGCCACTTCGACGAACTCGGCGCCCGCCTCGGCGACGAGATGGAGTACCTGAGCCGATCGGACTCGGGCAACTGCCCGTTCGAAGAGCTGCTGGCCGCCGAGTTGCACGGCAAAGCCGAGACGTTGGCGTGGCTCACTCAACACCGCAACGAGAACCCCTATCCGCTGCGTCACCACGCGACCAACATCTTCCGCACCGGCGTCGACGGGGCCGTCACCACCGTCCGCTTCTACCTGTACGTCAACCAGGTCACCAACAACGTCCCGTTCGACGTCTCCAGCGGCGTGGTCGACGTGGGCATCCGGCGGGCCGAGGGCGGCGGGCTGGTCTTCACGTCGATGACCGTGATCCTCGACGCCGAGGATTCCATCCCGTTCGCCGAGCACGCCGCCAAGTCCGCGACTGCCGCGACCGGTTCCTAGCCGGTGGACGCACGGGCGACCTTCGGCGGTGGTGTCGCGGTCATCACCGGCGCCGGCAACGGCATCGGTGCGGGGCTGGCGCGTCACGCCGCCGCGCTGGGCATGACCGTAGTCCTGGTCGACGTCGACACCGAGGCCATCGCCGCGTTGGGTCGGGAGCTCCCCGGCTCCGTGGCCGTCGTGTGCGATGTACGCGAGCCAGATGCACTCGAAAACGTTGCCGCACAGGTCTACTCGGATGTCGGCCCGGTACGGCTGTTGGTCAACAACGCCGGGGTCGAGCAGTTCGGTTACCTCTGGGACACCCCGGTCGCCAACTGGGACCGGTTGGTCGACATCAACGTCAGCGGGGTTTTCTACGGGATTCGCGCGTTTCTGCCCCGCATGATCGCCGCCGAGACCCCGGCGTGGGTGTGGAATCTGTCGTCGATCGGCGGGGTCGTCGCGGTGCCGTTGCAGACGCCCTACATCATGAGCAAGCATGCGGTGCTGGCGCTGACCGAATGCCTGCGCCTGGAGGTGGAACTGGCCGGGCACGCCGACCGAATCTGCGTGCAGGCGGTGCTGCCGGGGGCGGTGCGGTCCAACATCTTCGAAGCGGCCGGTGGGGTCGACGACGGCGACGTGGGGGCGGCCGAATCGCAGCGGACGGCGATGCTCGACATCAAGGCCGAGGCGATGGATCCGCTCGAGGCGGCGCGTGTGGTGTTCGACCAGTCGGCCGTCGGTGAGTTCTATCTGCTCACCCAACCCGACTATGTCGGAAACGCGATGGCGGAGCGGGCCGAAGTGCTGGCGCAGCGCCGCGCGCCGGTGTTGCGCACCAAGCAGCGATTCGATCCCGCGCAGCAGTGACGGCATCCGGCTGAAAGAAGGTCGCTGAAAGAGGGTTGACGTGCAGATCGCCGACAGGGTGTTCGTAGTGACCGGCGCAGGCAACGGAATGGGCCGGCAAGTCGCGCTTGGCCTTTCCCGCCGAGGCGCCCGCGTCGCGGCGGTGGACCTCGATGCCGTCGGGCTGGCCGGCACGGCTGAGCTCGCGCGCAAGATCGGGACCCCGGTGTCGACCCACGTTCTCGACGTCACCGACGACGAGGCCGTCGCGGCACTGCCGCACGTGGTGACAGAGGCGCACGGGCGGGTCGACGGGCTGGTCAACATCGCGGGCGTGATCCACCGATTCGCGCCGTTCGCCGAGCTGCCCGCGGCCGAGACGGACCGCATCATGGCCATCAACTTCGAAGGCACGGTGCGCATGTGCCGCACGTTCCTGCCCACGCTGCTGGCGCGTCCGGAGGCGAACCTGACCAACATGTCGAGTCTTTCCGCGCTGTTGCCGTTTGCCAGCCAAACGCTGTACAGCGCGAGCAAGGGCGCGGTCAAGCAGTTCAGCGAAGGCCTTTACGCCGAACTGTGCGACACCAACGTCCATGTGATGACGGTGTTTC
Organism: Mycolicibacterium sp. XJ2546; assembly: GCF_053483195.1. Taxonomy (NCBI): domain Bacteria; kingdom Bacillati; phylum Actinomycetota; class Actinomycetes; order Mycobacteriales; family Mycobacteriaceae; genus Mycobacterium; species Mycolicibacterium sp. XJ2546. The sequence continues at coordinate 23,005 of NZ_JBEFRW010000012.1, forward strand.
CGGGCAACATCGACACCAACCTGACGGGCAACTCCGGGGTGCAGATGCTCGACGCCGGCGGCAAGAGAGTCCGTTCCACCAGCGCCGTGGCCGCGGGCGACAAGATCGTCGACGGCATTGCCGATGACCGGTTCCGCGTCCTGATCGGCACGGATGCGCGGGCTCTCGACATCCTGACCCGACTGTCGGCGAAGCGCGCCACCCGGTTGGTCGCCAAACAGATCAAGTCGGTCCTGTGAGAGTGAACATGCCAACAACAACTGAGTACGACGTCATCGTCGTCGGGTTCGGGGCTGCCGGTGCCGCCGCGGCGATCGAGGCCGCCGACCGCGGCGCACGCGTGCTGGTGCTGGACCGCGGATACGGTGGCGGGGCCACCGCGCTGTCGGGCGGAATCATCTACGCGGGCGCGGGAACCGCCGAACAGCGGGCCGGTGGATACGACGACACCGTCGAGGACATGCGGGCCTACCTCGAGCAGGAGGTCGGCGACGCGGTCAGCGGCGAGACGTTGCAGAGGTTCTGCGAGCAGAGCCCGGAGCTGATCGACTGGCTCAAGAAGCAAGGGGTGCGGTTCCGCGGCGGTCCGGTGTCGGCGTACAAGACGTCGTATCCGACCGACGACTTCTACCTGTACTACTCCGGAAACGAAAAAGCCCATCCCTACTCGCTGCACGCGCGTCCCGTACCGCGCGGCCACCGAGTGCTGGCGCCGGGTATGAGTTCGGGCAAGGTACTGTTCGAGCACCTGCGCCGCTCGGCGAAAGCCAAAGGCGTCGAGTTTGTTCCGTTGTGCCGAGTGCACGAGCTCATCGCGGACGGCGACGGGCGCATCCGCGGGGTTCGCTACCGCGCGATGCCCGCGAATCATTCCCACGCACGTCGACACCGGGTGCTGACCAAGCTCACCGGAAAGACCGGCACCTGGCTCCCAGGTCTGGTCAAAGGCGCGGTCGACCGTGCCGAAAGGCTCTGGGCCGATGCCGCCGAAGACGGTGCCGCCCACGCCCGCGCCGTGATCCTGGCGGCCGGTGGCTTCGTGCACAACCGCGACTGGATGGCCGAACACGCGCCGGAGTTCCTCAAGATCTCCCCGCTGGGCACCCCCGGCGACGACGGCTCGGGCATCGCCCTGGGCGTCGCGGCCGGCGGCAGAACCGACAAGATGGGCAACATCACCGCCTGGCGCTTCCTGTCGCCGCCGAGCGCGTTCCTGGAAGGCCTCACCGTCGGCCGCGACGGCAGGCGCATCGCCAACGAGGACCTCTACGGCGCCACCCACGGCAACGTGATGATGCGCGAGTTCGGCGGCACCGGATGGGCCGTCTACGACGCCCCGACCTGGCGGAAGGTCAAAGACCAGATCGGTGAGCAGACACAGCTGTTCCAGCGCCTGCAGCTGATCTACCTGTTCACCGTCGGGCACAAGAAGGCGTCGACGATCGAGGGCCTGGCCGCCAAGAACGGGATCGATCCGGCGGGGCTGCGTCGCACCGTCGACGACTACAACCACGGCATCTCCAGTGGCGCGGGCGATCCCGCGCACAAAGAACCGGACCTGTGCCCGCCGCTTCTGACCCCGCCGTTCTACTCGATCAACATCTCGGCGGACTCGTCGATGTTCTATCCGATCCCCGGGTTGACGCTGGGCGGCCTCGTCGTCGACGAACGCACCGGCGAAGTCGCTCATCGGGACGGCGGGACGGTGGCCGGTCTGTACGCCGCGGGCCGCAACGCGATCGGCATCTGCTCCAACAGCTATGTCAGCGGGCTATCCATCGCAGACTGCATCTTCAGCGGGCGACGCGCGGGCGCACACGCCACCCCCACGCTATGGTCGGCCTCCGGGGACCGAGATCAGCCGTGACGCAGTACCGTCTGGACCCCGACGCCGCCGAACGCGTCGCCGCCTTCGGGCCGATTCCACCGATGCGGCAGCGCGGTCTGAACGAAGTACGCCGGGGCATCGAATCCGCGCCGCACCCCGACGACATGCCGGAGATGGTCGAGGTCGAAAACCGCGCGATTCCCTGTGCGGGGGGAGCCATTCCGATCCGGATCTACCGGCCGACCCTCACCGACAGCGCCCCTGTCCTCGTCTACTTCCACGGCGGCGGAATGGTTTTGGGATCCAACCACTCGTTCGAACCACTCGCCCGCGCACTAGCCGTACACAGCGGCGCCACGGTGGTGTCGGTCGAATACCGGCTGGCGCCCGAAGCGCCGGCGCCTGCGCAGTTCGAGGACGCCTATGCGGCCACCTCATACGTCGGGGCCCACGCCGGCGAACTGCGGATCGATCCCCGACGGTTGGCCGTCGTCGGCGACAGCGCGGGCGGCTCGTTGGCCGCGGCGGTCGCGCTCGCCGCACGGGACCGCGGCGGCCCGGCGATCTGCTGTCAGGTGCTGATGTATCCGGGTCTGGACCGCGACATGACCTGCACATCGATTGTCGACATGCCCGACGCGCCGATGCTGTCCCGCGACGACATCGACTACATGCACGCACTCGCCGACCGCGACGTGCGCATTCCGCCAGACCAATACCGTTTCCCCGCAATGGCAACCGATCTGACCGGGCTGCCGCCGGCCGTCGTCGTCACCGCCGAATACGATCCGATCCGCGACTGGGGCGAGCGGTACGCGCTTCGGCTACGCGACGCCGGCGTGCAGACCACGATGACCCGCTATCCCGGCATCTACCACGGCTTTCTGATGCGCTCGGAGGCCACGGCCAGGGGCCGGTTGGCAATCGCCGAGATCGGTGCGCTGTTGCGCGCGAAACTCGCCACCTCCTAGGGCGCGAGCAGCCACCTCCTAGGGCGCGAGCAGGCGCAAAAGCCCCTTGAAACCCGCCGAAAAGGGGGCTTTCATGTCTGTTCGGCGGGAAGACCGGCGTAAAAGCGGTGTCCCGATGACCGGACAGGTGCACGGTCGACCGCCACCGAACGCGCCAGAATCAAGCCATGCTTACCGAACAGCAGCGGATGGAGCTTTCCGACGTCCTGCGGCCGGCGTCGCCGCCGCGGGAGATCGACGATGTCTACACCGACGACCAACGCGAGCGGTTGCTCGATGTGGTTCGCACCCAGGGTCCGTGGCGGCTGATCATCGCCCAGCACTTCGCGTCGGCCGAGGAGCTGATGGCCACCATGAGCGGAATGTTCCCCGAGGGGTTCACCCCGTCGCTGGACCTGTTTCTGACCGCGACGTTCCGCGGCTATCTGGCGAACTACGGCACGGTGCTCTACCCGGAGTTGCACGACTGCTTCTACAACAAGCGGTTCGTCGACCTGGCCAAGAGCTACTGGAACGCGGAATACGCCAAGCCGCAGATGATGCTGTTCAACATCAACGGGCCGTGCGCCAACCGCGATCCCGGTCATCTGGACTCCCCGAGCTTTCGCGGTGTGCGCCACGAGAACGCGCCGACCTGGCTGTGCAGCGTGATGGGCAAGTCCGGGCTGTTCCAGGACTACCTGATCAAGATGGCGCAGGTGATCGCCTGGTTCTCCCTCGATGAGGGCAGCGGTTTCACCTACTGGCCCGACGGTCCGCTCAAGGAGCCGCGCCGTGTCCGGCCGCCGATCTACAACCGCGGTGTGCTGGTGCAGAACGAGATGATGGTGCATCGCGGCGAGGCGAACGGGCCGCTGGAGCAGCAGACCCCGCCGGGCCTGGCTTTCGACACCGTGTTCACCGGTGACCCCGCCGATCGTGACCATTGGCTGCTCAAGAATGGCGACGACGTGATCGCCCGGCACCACACCGACGAACTGCGGTTCCTGGTGCACTGGTCGGCCGAGGTGTTCACCGACTTCGACGAGCTGAAGAAGAACATGGACGGCAGCGACGACCTCACCGTCGACAAGGCCATCGACATGCTCGTCGACGACGTGCACAAGAAGGGCATCAAGCTCGACGTGCCTGCCGAACCGCTACACGACCCGGAGTTCATCGCCGCGCTCAACGCGGTCTACGACCTGGGCGGTCCGACCAGCTACCCGGAGGAAGCGCCGATCAGCGCCTTCCAGCTGACCTGACGCGTCAGCGCACGACGACGTCGCTGGGCGGGCGCGGTGCGCCCAGCATGTCCCGGTGCGACGGCGGCTGTCGGCCGTCCTCGTCGGTGATGCCGTAGCGCTGGGCGAGTTCGGCGGCGATCAGGGTGTGCCCGCTGTACTGGCCGCGCTGCGGGTCGCGGTACAGCGCGTCGATCACATGCCCGACGAACTCGGGGGTTTCGGCGTGCTGCGCCATGGCCGCCAGGGCTTCGGGCTTGCCGTCGAAAGCGTTGCGCAGCTTGGCCGTCAGCAGGATTCCCATCCAGATCGATGCGGTGTGCACGGGGGTGCCGCGGAAGTCGACGGCCATATCGGCGGTCATCTTGTCGAGGCCGGCCTTCTGCGCCCCGTAGGCGGGTCCGTGCATGTAGCACACCGAACCCGGCGAGGACGTGAAGGTGATCAGCCCCCGCTCGGCACGAAGCAGCAGCGGGGCCGCGAAATACGACGCGACATACGCCGAGCGCAGGCCGACATCGAGGATTTCGGCCAAGTCGATGGGCTTGTCCCAGAACGGTTTCGGGTCGGTCAGCGCGTCGTGTACCGCGGCGGCGTTGTTGACGAGCAGGTCCAGCCGGCCGTTCTCGGCGCCCACCCGGCGAAACAGCGCGGCCACGGCGTCGTCGTCGCGGTGATCGAGCGGCGCCGCGATCACACCGTCGCCGCCGTCGGTGACGCTGCGGCCGGTCGCGTACACCCGCCAGCCGCGCGCCACCAGCGCCCGCGCGATGCCGAGGCCCGCGCCGCGGCTGGCGCCCGTCACGACGGCGACGGGCGGGTCGTGGTTTTCGGTCACGAGAGCCGCCCCGCGATACCGTCCGACAACAGCGTTCGCGCCTCGGCGCGGCCGTCGAGTGTGCGGGTGGCGCGGTGGGTGATCTGCCAGCGCCCGTCGATCCGCTTGAGCCGGAAGTGGTTTGCGGCTGCGCGCCACACCGCGTAGCCGTCCTCGCGCCGGGTCACCACCAACGATTCGCACACCGCGGTCGCCTCATCGCCGTGCACGGTGACCACTGCCGGACCGAGGAAGTGGGCGCAGCCGCGCTCGATCAGGCCGCGGTGGGCGTCGGAGGCCACCATGGCGGCGACGTCGGCGCGGCTGCGCATCGGCCAGCCCTCGACGTCGTAGGCGCCGTCGACCGCCCACAGCCCGGCCGCCGCCTCAGCCTCACCCGCATCGACCAGCGGGCCGTAGGACGCGATGATCCGTTCGATCGCACGCTCGTCCTCGACGCGGGAAAGCCGCGCTTCCAGTTCTGCCAGTCGGTCGTCGGTCACGACGGCTCCTCACATGTCGTCGGCCACCGTGCGTAGCGCGCCGAGTTGGTCACAGTAGTCGTCGGGGTTCCGGGCCGCCAAGGAGCAGGTGACGGAAGTGGCACCCAGGTCGGCCAGCTTGCGCAACCTGCGCACCGTCGTATCGGCATCGCCGCGGGGGTCCAGCGGGCCGACCGGTAACACGACGTCGAACTGCGGCGGAAGTTCTACGGCGGCAAGCAGTCTGGCGATCTCGGCGCTGCGCAGCCCGAAGGGCATCCAGCCGTCGGCCAACTCGACCGCGCGGCGCAGCGACCGGGCGCTGCGGCCACCCACCCAGATCGGCACCCGTGGCTGCACCGCGCACGGTTCGACCACCATCGCGTCGTACCGGTAGTACTCGCCGTCGTACGCCGGGTGCGGTGTGGACAGCGACGCCCGCAGGGCACGGATCGCGTCGTCGGAGCGCCTACCCCGGTCCGCCCACGCGGCACCGAGCAGGTCGAACTCGGCGGACAGCGAGCCGACGCCGACGCCGAGCACCAGCCGTCCACCGCTGATGCGGTCCAGCGTGCCGTAGCGCTTCGCGAGCGCCAGCGGGTGGTGATATCCCAATACCACCACCGACGTGGCCAGCCGGATGCGTGCGGTGCGCGCCGCCAGAAACGCCAACGTGGCCAGTGGATCCCAGTAGACCGAGCCGCGCACCGAGGCGTCGTCGTCGGGGACGGCGACATGCTCCGAACACGTCAGGTAGTCGAACCCGAGTTCGTCGGCCGTCTGTGCGATCCGCGCGATGTCCTCGATACCGGCGTCGCGCTCCCACGCGCCGGCCACGCCGGGCATCTGGATGACCACCGGTGTCGACAATCCGATTCGCACAGCTTCAGTTCTAGTCGATGTCGGCGTTTCCGATGAGCTGCTGTATCGCGCGGTGGGCTCCCAGCACCACTTTCGCGCGGTCCGGATGGGTGCGCCGCGCGACGTCGTCGGCGTTGCCGCCTGCGACGAACACCGGACCGTTGGGAAGTTGTTCCAGTCCTTCGCGGGCCACGTCCTCCGGTTCGGCCACGCGCATGCCCGGGACGTCGAAGTTCAGCCCGACGCGTTCCATCGCCGGCGTGCGGGTCACGCCCAGCACCAACTCCAGCACGTGCACGTCGTAATCCCGCAGTTCCAGCCACAAACTCTCGGCGAAGATGCGGCCGAACGCCTTCACCCCGCCGTAGATGGTGTGTCGCATCGAGCCCAGGTAACCCACCATCGAGCCGACCAGCAGGATTCCGCCACGGCGACGCTCACGCATCGGCCGGGCGAAATGCTGGACCAAGGCGAGCATGGTGCCGACGTTGAGGTCGATGACCCGTTGGAATTCCGCGAGGTCACCGTCGAGGAAGTTCTCGCTGCAGGTGTTGGCGCCCGCGTTGTAGATCAGCAGTCCCACCTCGAGGCCGTCGGTGGCCTCGATGACGCGCTGTACCGCGTCCTGGTGCACCAAATCGACTGACAGGGTGCGGACTTCGACGCCGTGTTCGCGACACGCGGCGGCGGCGGCTTCCAGCGGGCCGGGTTTTCGCGCCAGCAAGACGAGATTGAGGCCCGAGCGCGCGAGTAACCGTGCGAACTCCGCGCCGACGCCCTCTGATCCGCCGGCGATCACCGCCCATGGCCCGTATCTCGCGAGATCTGTCATAGCCCGATTCTGCGTCACGACGACGACGCGTCATCGGGGACGTCTGGCGCTTCGTCGACGATGCGCACTGTGCCGCTGTTCACCGCCTCGTCGATCGAGTCCCGCAGGTCCGAACACGCCAGGAACACGCCGCCGCCGTGCGTGTTGAGCTCTGCTGCCTGCCGTCGTTGCGGACACCGCGCGGTCGCTTGCGCGTTCCATTGGATGCTGGTCTGTTGCCAGCTGCTCTTACGCACGAGTACTTCAGCGGCGCAGCGGCTGCACCGCACCGGCACCGGCGGCAGGTCCTGCAGGCGGTTGTCGGTCCGGACAGCCATTTAAGCCTGCGCGGCGCGTGCGGCGGTGTTTTTGATGTTGTCCTCGATCTGCTGCTGCCACGCCTCGCGGGGGCGGGTGACATCGATCTCGTACTCGAACCGGTCGACCATGTCCGGTTCGACGTCGGCGACGTCGACGTAGAACTGCTCATACCAGCGCCGCAGCTGATAGACCGGGCCGTCTTCCTCGCACAGCAGCGGGTTGTCGATGCGGGCCTTGTTCTTCCAGATCGCCACGTCCTGCTCAAAGCCCATCTTGACCCAGTCCCCCAGCGCGATCGCCGTGGCCATCGCGGCCTCCTCCGGCAGGCTCGCGGACTTCTTGACGATGATCCCATACTGCAGCACGAAGGAATTCGCGTCGATCGGGTAATGACAGTTGAGCAGAATCGTGTTCTGGTCTTCGTGCTCGAAATGATAGGTCAGATCGTCGATCATGAACGACGGGCCGAAATACGATGCCGCCGAGGTGGTGCCGAGCATCTTCGGTTGGTCCTCCGGGTGGGGGATGTCTTCCCGGGCACCGCTGTTCATGTACTGCGTGGCGACGTGTCCTTCGAAGATGTTCTTGAAGTAGGTCGGCATCGACCCGTGAATGTAGAAGAAGTGCGCCATATCGACGACGTTGTCGATGATCTCGCGACAGTTGGTGTGCACCACCGTGGTGTACCAGTGCCAGTCGGTCCACTCGTCGCTGCCGGCGCCTTCGATGCGCGGAATCGTCACCTCGTCCGGCGGCGGATTGCCCTCGGGGTCGTTCCACACGAACAGCATCCCGTCCTGCTCCAGCGTCAACCAGGTCCTGGTCCGGGCCAGCCGCGGCGCCCGCTTGCTGTAGGGCACCTTCTTGCAGCGGCCGTCACCGCCCCACCGCCAGTCGTGGAAGGGGCACGCGATCTCGTTACCCTTGACCTCACCCTGGGACAGGTCACCGCCCATGTGCCGGCAGTAGGCGTCGAGCACATTGATCCTGCCGTCACCGCTGCGGAACACCACCAGCTTCTGGCCGAAAGCGTTGACGGTGTGCGGCGTACCGTCCCCGAGTTCGCGCGCCAGGCCCAGGCAGTGCCAGCCGCGAGCGAACCGTGTCGGCGCCTGCTCTGTTTCGATTTCGCGGACCTCGACATCAGGCTGCAGCGTCATGGCTTGAGTTCTACCGCAAAAACCGACCGGGTTCGAAGATCGTCCCGCTGGTAGGGATGCTGAATTCGGGCTGCGGCGGCGGCTCTCTACTGTCGACAAACGTGACGACTTGCAACTCAAGCACCATCCCCGCCGGGTTAGGGATCGACGACACCGTCGTCGACCTTCTGGTCGTCGGCGCGGGCACCGGGATGGCCGCTGCGCTGGCCGCCAACGAGCTCGGGTTGTCCGTTCTGCTCGTCGAGAAGTCCTCGCATGTCGGGGGTTCGACCGCAAGGTCCGGCGGTGCGCTGTGGATTCCGGCGAGCCCAGTCCTCGAAGAGAACCGCGCCGGTGACACGCCGTCGCGCGCGCAGCAGTACCTGGACTCGGTCGTCGCCGAAACCGCGCCCCGACACCGCTCCACAGCGTTTCTCGCACACGTCGGACAGACGGTCGAGTTGCTGCGGCGGACCACGCCGATGCGGCTGTTCTGGGCGAAGGACTATTCCGACTATCACGCCGAGAAGCCCGGCGGCAGCGCGGCGGGACGCACCTGCGAATGCCGGCCGTTGAACACCTCGATCCTCGGCGCGTACCGGAGCCGGTTACGCGGCGGGGTGATGGAGGTCAAGATCCCGATGCCCACCACCGGTGCCGATTACCGCTGGCTGAACCTGATGTCGCGGGTGCCGCGCAAGGGGTTGCCGACGGTCGCCAAACGCCTCGGCCAAGGGGTGGGCGGGCTGCTGCTCGGCCGCCGTTACGCCGCGGGCGGTCAGGCGCTGGCCGCCGGCCTGTTCGCCGGTGTGCTGCGCGAGAACATCCCGATCTGGACCGATACCGCGTTGCGCCGCCTGACCACCGAGAACGGCAGGGTCACCGGCGCCGTCGTCGACCACGACGGGCGCGAGGTGACCGTCACCGCGCGGCGCGGTGTCGTGTTGGCGGCCGGCGGCTTCGACCACAGCATGGAGATGCGGTGGAAGTTTCAGTCCGACGCCCTCGGCGAGCATATGAGCCTGGGCGCCGACACCAACACCGGTGACGCGATCTGCTGCGCTCAAGAGCTCGGCGGCGCAATCGATCTGATGGATCAGGCATGGTGGTTCCCTGCTGTCGCACCGCTGCCCGGGGCGGCTCCATTGGTGATGCTGGCCGAACGGTCGCTGCCCGGCTCGGTGATCGTCGACCAGAACGGCACCAGGTTCGTCAACGAGGCAACGGATTACATGTCGTTCGGGCAGCGGGTTCTGCAGCGCGAACGTGCGGGCACTCCAGTCGAATCGATGTGGATTGTGTTCGACCAGCAGTACCGCAACAGCTACGTCTTTGCCGCAGAATTGTTCCCACGGATGGCCATTCCGCAGGCCTGGTATGACGCCGGCATCGCACACCGCTCGTCCGATCTCGCTGAGTTGGCAGCGCTGATGGGAGTTCCGGCGTCGCAGTTCACCGTGACGATGACGCGGTTCAACGATATGGCGCGTGCCGGTCACGACACCGACTTCCACCGCGGAGGTGGCGCCTACGACCGCTACTACGGCGACCCGACCATCAAACCCAACCCGAACCTGCGGGCCCTCGACAAGGGGCCGTTCTATGCGGTCAAGATGGTGCTCAGCGATCTGGGCACGTGCGGCGGTCTTCGTGCCGACGACCGAGCCCGGGTGCTGCGCGAAGACGGCAGCGTCATCGAGGGTCTGTACGCGATCGGCAATACCGCGGCCAATGCGTTCGGTGCCGCGTATCCCGGCGCGGGCGCGACCATCGCCCAGGGTCTGGTGTTCGGATACATCGCGGCGCGGCACGCCGCCAGCGTCGCGGAGCCGACCGGCTAGTCGGACTCTTCGGCCTCGGCCTTCTTCTCGATCTCGTACCAGTATTCCGGCTTGGGCCAAGGGATTCCGGCCTCCGTGCCGCCGGTGGCCTGGGCAAACACGGCCTGCGCCTCGTCGAGGTCCTTGATCATCTGCAAAGTCAGTTCGCGCTCTGCGGCGTAATGGCGCTCGGCCCACTGCAATCCGACGCGGGCGAACGCCCACGCCGGCTCCACGTCGGCCCAGCGCGCATCCTTGGCCGCCTCGGCGTGCATCTGCTCCGCCCAAGCCAGGTGCTCCTGCAAGATCTCCTTGAGCCGGGCCGGATTGGTCAGATGGCCCAACGTCACCCGCAAGATCGCGCTGTGCTTGAGCACCGGCGGATCCAGCGGCGCCTCGTTGGCCCACCGGGTCACCGCCTCCATACCGGATTCGGTGATCTTGTACAGCCGACGGTTGCGGGCGCCTGCGCTGCTCTCCACCCGCGACGTGACATAACCGTGCTCTTCGAGCTTCTTCAGCTCGGAGTAGATCTGGCTGTAGGCCGGGCTGCCGTAGAAGAACCGCATGCTCCAGCTGATCCATTTGCGGATGTCGTAACCGGACAGCTCCGTGTCGTACGACAGCATGCCCAGCAGCGCCCACGCGGTCGCTGTCAGGTTCGGCATCGCCGAGGTCGGTTCCACCGGTCAAGGCTATCAACGGCGGTGTCGGCGACCTTGTCAGCTGCCGCTCACCGGGACGCACAAATCACCGGCTCTGCCTGCGATGGAAGACTGTGGTCGTTGTCGATGCGGCGATGGAGGCAGATGTGGTGGCGTATGACCAGGTCGTGGATGTCCTGGTGGTCGGGTCGGGCGGCGGTGTCACCGGCGCCTATACCGCGGCGCGCGAAGGTCTTTCGGTGGCGCTGGTCGAGGCGACCGACAAGTTCGGCGGAACCACGGCCTATTCGGGCGGCGGCGGGATGTGGTTTCCGTGCAACCCGGTGCTCAACCGCGCGGGCAGCGACGACACCGTCGAGGACGCCCTGGCCTACTTCCACGCCGTCGTCGGCGACCGCACACCGCGGCAGCTGCAGGAAACCTACGTTCGCGGCGGCGCCGCGCTCATCGAATACCTGGAAGCCGACCGGCATTTCGAGTTCGCCGTGCTGCCGTGGCCCGACTATTTCGGCGCGGTGCGCGGCGCGCGAACCGACGGTCTGCGTCACATCGTCGCCAAGCCGGTTCCGGCAGCACGGCTCGGACCGTACGCCGGGTCGGTGCGCGGACCGCTCGACAGCGAGCGGCTCGGCGTCCCCCAGCCCGATTCGCTGACCGGTGGACGTGCGCTGGTCGGGCGGTTCATCGCCGCGATGGTCGACATGCCCAACGCCACAATGCATCTCAATTCTGCGCTGGTGGAGCTGATCACGGAGGACGGCACCGTGGTGGGCGCGGTCCTGGAACGTGAAGGCAAGCGGGTGGCCGTCGGCGCCCGACGTGGTGTGCTGCTGGCGGCGGGCGGATTCGAACACAACCACCGCATGCGTGCACGCTATGGAGTACCCGGCCGCGCCGAGGACACCATGGGAGCACCCGGCAACACCGGCGCCGCGCACGAAGCCGCGATCGCGGTCGGCGCGTCCACCGATTTGATGGACCAGGCGTGGTGGTCACCGGGGTTGACCCATCCCGACGGCCGTTCGGCGTTCGCGCTGTGGTTCACCGGCGGCATCTTCGTCAACCAGGCCGGAGACCGCTTCGTCAACGAATCCGCACCCTACGACCGGCTCGGCCGCGAGATGATCGGCCAGATCGACAGTGGGGCACTGCGGTTGCCGTGCTGGATGGTCTACGACGACCGGGAGGGCGAGGTGCCGCCGGTCAAGGCGACCAACGTGTCAATGGTCGAAACCGACCGTTACCGCGCCGCAAGCCTGTGGCACTCCGCGGACACGTTGGAGGGACTCGCGCAGCTGATCGACGTGCCCGCCGACCGCCTCGCGGCCACAGTGAAGCGTTTCAACGACCTGGTGGCCCGCGGCGAAGACGAGGACTTCGGCCGCGGCAACGAAGCCTACGACCGGGCGTTTTCGGGTGGACGGCTGCCGATGGTCCCGATCGACAAGCCGCCGTTTCACGCCGCGGCCTTCGGGCTGTCCGATCTGGGCACCAAAGGCGGACTGCGCACCGACAGCCGCGCGCGGGTACTGGACGCGTCGGAGCGGCCGATCCCGGGCCTGTACGCGGCCGGGAACACGATGGCGGCGGTCAGCGGCACCGCCTACCCCGGCGGCGGCAACCCGATCGGCGCGTCGATGCTGTTCAGCCATCTGGCCGCGCTCGACATGACATCGCGGGGACCGCGCGCGTGACCGACGACTTCGAACCGCTCACGCAGTCGGTGCGGCAGCTCATCGACGCCACCATCCGCAGCGAAGTGAACCGCGACGTGGCCGCAGAGGCCAAGGCGCACGTCGACCGGGCCGTGGAACTGTTGTCCGCCGAGTTGATGCCCGGTTCCTACGGGGTGCGCGCCACCGCCGACGGCCGGCCGACCGCACTGGGCAATGTGTTGATCGGGGCCCGCAACGCCGTCGCTCCCCCGCTGGTGATCCACCACGAGCCGGGCGGGCGCGCAGCCACGGAATTCGAACTCGGGGCAGCCTACGAAGGCCCCGCGGGACACGTGCACGGCGGGGTCTGCGCGCTGATCCTCGACCACGTGCTCGCCGCACCCGCCCACCAACCGGAAAAGCCCGCCGTCACCGGAACCATCACTGTGCGCTACGTGCGCCCGACCCGGCTGGGCCGACTGCGCGCCGAGGCGTGGGTCGACCGCGTCGACGGAGTCAAGACCTACGTCGTCGGCCATATCGCCGACGCCGAAGGGGCCACGGTCGAGGCGTCCGGCGTGTTCATCCAGCCCAAGCGACCGTGATTCCAACGATCGGGACATCCGGGTGACACCTGGTTCCCGACAGTGTTGTATCGGCCCATGGCATCTCTTCAGCGATACACCGACCGTCGTGTGCTGATCACCGGCGGTGGTTCAGGCATCGGGCAGGCCACCGTCCTTCGCATCCTCGACGAGGGCGGCCGCGTGGTGGCCGCCGACATCAGCGAGGCCGGATTGAAGGACACCGTCGCCAAGGCCGAACCGCACGGTGACCGGCTCACCACATTGGTGATGGACATCAGCAGCGAACCGTCGGTGCAGGCCGGCGTCGCCGAGGCGGTGCGGACGCTGGGAGCGCTGGATACCCTCGTCAACGCGGCCGGTGTGTTGCGCTCGGCGCACTTTCTGGATACCACGCTGACCGACTTCGAGCAGGTGCTTCGGGTCAACCTGATCGGCACCTTCCTGGTGACCCGCGAAGCGATCCCGGCCCTGCGCATGGGCACCAAACCCGCTGTGGTGAATTTCAGTTCGACGTCGGCGGCGTTCGCGCATCCGTACATGTCGGCCTATGCCGCGTCCAAGGGCGGCATCCAGGCGATGACGCACGCGTTGGCCCTCGAGTTCGCCAAGGAGGGCATCCGGTTCAATTCCGTTCAGCCGGGCTCGATTTCGTCGGGTATGACCGACGGCACCGGCGAATCCAAGCAGAGCGTCGGGCCCGGTCTGCCCGCCGACATTGACTTCTCCCTCTTCGGCAAGATTCAGCCCGTGCTGCACGTCGACGACGGGACGATGTTCGCCAAACCCGACGCGGTCGCCGCGGTGGTCGCGATGCTGGGCTGCACCGACGCCTACTTCGTGACCGGCACCGAGGTTCGCGTCGACGGCGGCACCCACATGTAACCTCCTGCAGATGAACGCACCACCCCGGCCCCTTCGCGTCATCCAATGGACCACCGGCAACATCGGCCGCCGGTCACTGCACGCCATTCTCGGCCGCGACGACATGCAGCTGGTCGGTGTCTACGCCCACGGCGCCGACAAGGTCGGCGTCGACGCCGCGGAGCTGTCGGGCTGGCCCGAACCGACCGGGGTGGCCGCCACCAACGACATCGACGCGCTGCTGGCCCTTGCGCCCGACGCCTGCTGCTACAACCCGCTGTGGCCGAACATCGACGAGCTGGTCCGCCTGCTGGAAGCCGGCGTCAACGTCTGCTCGAGCGCGGCATGGATCACCGGCGGCAAGCAGTCGCCCGAAGATCTCGACCGCATCCGAAAAGCCTGCGAGAACGGCAATTCCACGATCTTCGGCAGCGGAGCGCATCCGGGGATGTCCAACATGGTCGGCATGGTGCTGTCCGGTGCGTGCGAACGGGTCGACGAGATTCGCATCACCGAGTCGGTGGACTGCTCGACCTATGAGTCCGCGGGAACCCAGACCGCGATGGGGTTTTCGCAAGATCCCGACACACCGGGTCTGGCCGAGAGCGTGCGCCGGGAAAGCGAGGTCTTCGCCGAATCCGCCGCGATGATGGCCGATGCCATCGGCACGAAACTGGACCGGATGACGTTCGACGTGACGTTCACCGCCGCCACCGGCGACAGCGATCTGGGCTTCATGCAGATTCCGGCGGGCACGGTGGCCGGGGTGCACGGCTATCACCGCGGCTGGGTCGGCGATCACAATGTGGTCAGCGTGGGGTTCAACTGGATCATGGGCAGCCACGTCACCCCGCCCAAACCGCTCGAACACGGCCACGTCATTCAGGTTTTCGGATTGCCCAATATGCGCACCGTGCTGCACTGTCTGCCGCCCGAGGACTGGGCCGAACCCGGCTTCATGGGGCTGGGCATGATCTACACGGCGCTGCCGGTGACCAACGCGGTGCCTGCCGTCGTCGCCGCCGAACCGGGCATCGTCACGCTCAAGGACCTGCCGCCGATCACCGGGCGTGCCGCGGTCTGACCCTCGAGGCGCCGAGCGCACAGCTACGTACGGTTTTCTCGACAGTTTCCGTACCAGGGTGAGCGCTCGCGCCGGTGGGGGTTAGTCGACCAGACCGGCGTAGCGATGCAGATACAGCGGCCAACCGCCGTCGCCGCCAACACCTTCCGCGACCGCCTGCCAACCCTCGCCGTGGCGCTCGATGTGACGGTGTTCGAGATCGACGCGGGTACGGTCGGCGGCCTCGGCGGTGAAACGGACTTCGACTTCACTACACCGGGCACTGTCGGTTTCCAGCTGCCAGGTCGGCCCGATGTTCCAGGTGAAGACGACCCGGTGCGGCGGCTCGTAGGCGACGATGGTCGCCCATTTGCACAGGCTGCCGTCCACGCCACGGTCATAGATGTGCCCGCCGACGCGGGGTTCGAAGACCGTCTCGGCGATCGGACCGCTGAGCAGATTGTGCTCACGCGGCTTGAAATCCCCGAACTGCTCGGTGAATACGCGAAACGCCCGCTCGAGCGGTGCGGCCACGACGACATGGTGGCGGATGATTTCGGGCCGGGTTTGCGTCATGGTTGGTCACCTTCCATAGATTCGACGGTCTCCTTGAAGCCGGCCAGCGTCTGCGCCCAGAACCGGTCGAGGTAGTCGCGCAACGCGATCAACCCGTCGTGGTTGACGCGGTAGATCCGCCGCGTTCCGGCGATCGATTCGACCACCAGATCGGCGTCCTTGAGTACGCGCAGATGCTGAGATACCGCAGGCCGGGAAATCGGCAGCTGTTCGGCCAACACCCCGACGGCCGCCGGTCCGTCGGCCAGCTTCTCCAAAATCGAGCGCCGGGTCTTGTCGCCCAGTGCGTCGAGGACAGCGGATGCAGAGGCGGACACATCCGTAAGTCTACGCTAACGGTAAGTCTGTATCAACCGTTCGTCGTTACTTACGGATTTCTGGACGACGACGCCCACTGCCCCTGCGCCCACGTGGATCGACAGCACCGGCCCCATATCGGAGACCGTGAGCGACTCGATCTGCGGGAGCCGCGTCGTCAACTCCGCACCGATCGCGTCGGCGCCATCATGGTTGTCGACGTGGTGCACCGCGACCGCGGCCCGACCGTCACCGACCACGTCGACCACCCGGTCCACCATCGCCGCGTGTGCCTTGGTGACCGTGCGGACCCGCTGATCCAGCACCAACCGCCCGTCGACGTCCAGGCACAGCAGCGGTTTGACCGCCAGCGCGGTGCCAAGCCACGACGCGGCAGCCCGGATGCGTCCGCTGCGGCGCAGGTTGTCGAGGCGGTGCACGACGACGTATACGCTGCCGCGGTCGGCAGCCTCACGTGCGGTGGTTTCCACGGTGTCGAGGTCCGCACCGGATGCCGCGGCACGCGCGGCGCTCAACGCGACGAAACCCACCCCCATCGCGACCGATCGCGAGTTGACCACCCGCACCGCCGGGCCGAACTCGCGGGCGACCTGCACCGCCGAACTGTACGAGCTAGACAGGGCCGCCGAAAGGTGCACGGCCACAACGCCGTCGCCGCCGCTGTCCTGTAGCGCCTGTCCATAGGCTTCGGCGAGTTCGGCCGGCGTCGCCCCCGCGGTACTGGCGCGCGCCAGCTCGTGGACGTCGTAGGGCACCTCGTCGACGCCGTCGCGCAGATCGACCTGGTCGACGAGCACGTGTAGCGGCACCTGCCGGATCTGCCACTGCTTGAGCTCGTCGGGATGCAGCCGCGACGAGGAGTCCGTGACTACGACTACGGACACGAGACCCCTGCCTCCACCAGTGCTTTGAGCATCAGTTCGGCAACGGCCTGGTGGCCTTCGAAGTTCCAATGGATGCCGTCGGGGTTGCCCTGGCCGGACATCACGTATTCGCCGACGGCCGCCTTGAGGTCGACGAGCGCGATGTCGTGCTGTTGCGCCCACTCGGTGATCGCCCGCACGGTCTGGTCGCGGCCGCTGTGCACCTTGGCGTAGGTGTCGGCGATGTGCACTGACGGCAGGCACGCCACCACGGGAATGCCCGGACGATTGAAATCGATGGCGCTGCGGGTCATTTCGAGGTACGCCGCCGACAGGTGCCCGGGAAGGGCCGGGCGCGCCACCGGCGAAAGCCGCGGCTGCAGCCACCCGTAGCCGTCGCGCACCCAGCGTCGTAGCCACGGCGGACGCACATAGCGGATCAGCTCACGCAGCGCGGTCGGCAGCGGCGACGGAAGCGAGTCCATGCCGCCGGTCGCAAAGATCACCGCTCCCGCGCGCGGCAACGCCGCCCACGCCCGCGGATCCTGGGTGGCCGCCCACCACACGTCGCGGCAGGTCCAGCCGATCCGCCCGATCAGCTCGACGTCCCAACCCAGTTGTCGGGCAACGATATTCGGCCAGATCCTGGGGTCATCGGACGGCAGCCCGCCGGTCGGCCCGTAGTAGGACAGCGAGTCGCAGAAGATGAGCAGGGTCGGACGGGGTGGCGGATCACAAGACATCGTTGGCAACCTGCGCCGAGGCGTTCCACACATCGAGGCGCCAGCGGATGTGCTCGGCGGGGGCGTCGGCGTCGCTGTGCCCGGACAGCTGTACCCAGCTGGCGTTGCCCATGCCGCCCAGGATCGGCCAGTTGTCGACCGGCAGTCGCAGCACGGCCGCCGTCAGCGCCGCGATCAGCCCGCCGTGGGCGACCAGCACCACCGGCCGTTCGGGTGCCTCAAGGCCCCAGTCGGGCTGGTCGACGACCAACTCGGTGACCAACGGCATGGCCCGGGTGGCGACGTCGACCCGGCTCTCCCCGCCGTGCGGTGCCCAGCGGGCGTCCTCGCGCCAGGCCAACCGCGCGCCGGGCGCGACGGCGTCGACCTCGAGGTGCGTCATCCCCTGCCAGTCGCCGAGATGGGTCTCGCGCAGTCGGGTGTCGACCAGCACCGGCAGCCCGGCGCGGTCCCCCAGTACCACGGCGGTGTCCAGCGCACGGCGCAGGTCCGAGGACACGATGACCCGCGGCTGGCGTTTGGCCAGCACCTCGGCGGCCGCGACCGCCTGCTCGCGGCCCAACTCCGACAGGTCGGTGTCGAGCTGGCCTTGCATGCGGCTGCCCGCGTTGTACTCGGTCTGGCCGTGGCGCAACATGACCAGGCGGCGGATCCTCACGTCTGGCCGTCCAGGTCGACGGGTACTTCCGGACAGTCGCGCCAGAGCCGGTCCAGCGCATAGAAGTTGCGTTCGTCCTGGTGCTGGATGTGCACGACGATGTCGACATAGTCGAGCAGGGTCCAGCGCCCCTCGCGCGCGCCCTCGCGGCGCGCCGGCTTGTACCCGGCCACCCGCATCTTCTCCTCGACCTCGTCGACGATGGCGTTGACCTGACGCTCGTTGGCGGCCGAAGCGATGACGAAACAGTCGGTGATCACCAGCTGGCTCGAGACGTCGATGACGACGACGTCGTCGGCCAATTTGGCTGCGGCGGCCCGCGCGGCCACCGTGGCCATCTGGATCGCTTCGTCAGAGGCGCTCATTGCTGCCTTCCCTGGGTCGCTAACGGTGGGGCGGCGTAGAGCTGGCGCTTCGCCACGTACTGAACCACGCCGTCGGGCACCAAATACCAGATCGGACGGTTCTGCTCGGCGCGTTGCCGGCAGTCGGTCGACGAGATCGCCAGCGCGGGCACCTCCACGAGGGTCAACGCGTCCTCAGGCAGTTGTTTGCCCGCGGCCGCGACGTGCTCACCGTCCAGCTCGTAGCCGGGTCTGCTGACGCCGACGAACTTCGCGATGGCGAACATCTCCTCCCAGTTCTGCCAGGACAGGATCGACGCCAACGCATCGGCGCCGGTGATGAAGTACAACTCGCTGTCCGGGTTGAGGGCATGCAGATCGTTCAGCGTGTCCTTGGTGTAGGTGGGTCCGCCGCGGTCGATGTCGACGCGGCTGACATTGAATCGCGGGTTGGAGGCGGTGGCGATCACGGTCATCAGGTAGCGGTCCTCGGCTGCGGTGACGTCGCGGTGGTGCTTCTGCCACGGTTGGCCGGTCGGCACGAACACCACCTCGTCGAGCTCGAACAGGTCGGCCACCTCGCTGGCGGCGACCAGGTGTCCGTTGTGGATGGGATCGAACGTCCCACCCATCACCCCGAGCCTGCGTCCAAAAGCCACAAACAGCGAGCTTACTTCTCGCGCCGAATGTGGGGTCGTGTCACGGTTCGGGCCGCCGAGGCGTGCGGGTAACCCACGTTCGCGCCGTACTCAGACGGGGAGCAGCGCATCGATCACGCCCGCCAGCTGTTTGGCCGAGCGGCATTCGTGCATGGGAATGGCGTCCTCGTAGCGCGGCACGGCTGAATCGCCGCTGCCCCACAGATGCCTGGGCTCGGGGTTGAGCCAGTGCGCGTGGCGGCTGGAGTTGACCATGTGGGCCAGCAGCTCGGTCTCCGGATTGCGGTAGTTGTTGCGGCCGTCGCCGAGCACCAACAGGGAGCTGCGCGGCGACAGCACGTTGGGCCACCCGTCCAGAAACGACACGAACGCGTGGCCGTAGTCGGAGTGCCCGTCGCGGGTGTACACCGCCGCCTCGCGGGTGATGCGCTGCACCGCGACGGCCAGATCGGCGTCCGGGCCGAACAGTTCGGTCACTTCGTCGGTGGTGTCGATGAACGCGAAAATCCGCACCCGACTGAACTGCTGGCGCAGCGCGTGCACCAGCAGCAGCGTGAAGTGGCTGAACCCGGCCACCGAACCCGACACGTCGCACAGCACCACCAGCTCGGGACGCGCCGGGTGCGGCTTTTTGAGCACCACGTCGATCGGCACCCCACCGGTCGACATCGACTTGCGCAGCGTCTTGCGCAGGTCGATTTCACCCGCCCGGGACCGGCGCCGACGCGCCGCCAGCCGGGTCGCCAACGTACGCGCCAGCGGCGCGACCACCCGGCGCATCTGGTTGAGCTGCTCGCCCGACGCGCGCAGGAACTCGACGTTCTCGGCGAGCTGCGGCACCCCGTACATCTGCACGTGATCGCGGCCGAGCTGCTCGGCGGTGCGCCGCTTGGTCTCGGCCTCCACCATCTTGCGCAGCTGCGTGATGCGTTGGGCCGCCATCGCTTTGGCGATCTGCTCCTGGGTGGGCGTCGGCTCGTCACCGTAGGGCGCCAGCAGCCCCGCCAGTAGCCTGCCCTCGAGGTCGTCGAGGTTCATCGCCTTGAGCGCCTGATACGACGAGTACGACGGGCCGCGGCTGGAGTTGTACCGGCCGTAGGCCTCGACGATTTGAGCGATCATCGCGGCCATCCGCTCGTCGAGGTTGGCCAGCTCCTCGTTGTCGGCCAACAGATCCAGCAGCACCGCGCGCATCGCCTCGACGTCCTCGGGCGGCAACCCTTCCTCATCCAGCAACGGTTGGTCGTCGTCGTCGAGCAGCACGGTCCTGGCGCCCAGCGCCGCGGGGAACCACAGATCGAACATCGCGTCGTAGGTGTCGCGGTGATCGGGGCGGCGCAGCACCGCGCACGCGATGCCCTCGCGCAGCGCCTCCCGGTTGCCCAGGCCCAGCACCGAGATCACCCGGCCGGCGTCGACGGTCTCCGACGGCCCGACCGAGATCCCTTGGTTACGCAGCGCTTCGACGAACCCGACCAAGTGGCCGGGGATACCGTGCGGCGCCAGCGGCTGCGGCGGACGGGTGCGGCGGACGGCCATATCAGTTCAGCCTGAGCTCGCCGCTGGCCTTGATCTGATCGGACTGGTGTTTGAGCACCACGCCCAGCGTGGCCGCGATGGTCGCGTCGTCGATGGTGTCCATCCCGAGCGCCAACACGGTGCGGCCCCAGTCGATGGTCTCGGCCACCGACGGCAGCTTCTTGAGCTGCATCCCGCGCAGCACCCCGATGATGCGGACCAACTCGGCGGCCAGATGCTCGGGTAGCTCGGGCACCCGCGACAGCAGGATGCGCCGCTCCAGCTCGGCATCGGGAAAGTCGATGTGCAAGAACAGGCAACGCCGCTTGAGCGCCTCGGAAAGCTCGCGGGTGGCGTTGGAGGTCAGCAGCACGAACGGGGCACGTTCGGCGCTGATCGTGCCCAGCTCCGGGACCGTCACCGCGAAGTCCGATAGCACCTCCAAAAGCAGACCCTCGATCTCGATGTCGGCCTTGTCGGTTTCGTCGATCAGCAGCACGGTCGGCTCGGTGCGCCGGATCGCGGTCAGTAGCGGGCGCGACAGCAGGAACTCCTCGGAGAACACGTCGTCGCGGGTCGCATCCCAATCGCCGGAACCGGCCTGGATACGGAGTATCTGCTTGGCGTGGTTCCACTCGTAGAGGGCCCGCGCCTCGTCGACCCCCTCGTAGCACTGCAGCCGCACCAGACCCGAGCCGGTCGACTGCGCGACCGCACGGGCCAGCTCGGTCTTGCCGACCCCGGCGGGCCCTTCGACCAGTAGTGGCTTGCCCAGCTGGTCGGCGAGGAAGACCGCGGTGGCTGTAGCGGTGTCGGGCAGATAGCCGGTTTCGGCCAGCCGCCGCGCGACATCGTCGATGTCGGCGAACAGCGGCGCCGGGCGTGCGGGGACAGTCAAGGTAGTAACTCCTGATTCAGGCCGGGCGGGTGTGGCCAGTCACGGGCGAGCCCCACACGATCCACTTGGTTGATGTCAGTTCGGGCAGCCCCATCGGGCCGCGGGCGTGCAGCTTCTGGGTCGAGATGCCGATCTCGGCGCCGAACCCGAACTGCTCACCGTCGGTGAACGCCGTCGACGCGTTGACCATCACCGCGGCCGCGTCGACCTGAGCGGTGAAGCGTTGGGCCGCAGCCAGATCGGTGGCCACGATGGCCTCGGTGTGCCCGGTGCCGAACTCGTTGATGTGGGCGATCGCGCCGTCGACGCCGTCGACCACCGCCAGCGCGATGTCCATCGACAGGAACTCGGCGCGCAACTGGTCCTCGGACGGGCTGCCGTGCACGGCCACCCCGGCGTCGGAAAGCGCCTTGGTCAACCTCGGCACCGCCTGCTCGGCGATCGCGGCGTCGACGAGCACCGACTCGGCGGCGTTGCAGACGCTGGGCCTGCGCGTCTTGGCGTTCAGCAGGATCCGCTCGGCGACGTCGAGGTCGGCCGACTTGTCAACGTAGACATGGCAGTTGCCCACCCCGGTCTCGATCGTCGGCACCGTCGCGTCGCGCACCACGGCGTCGATGAGGCCGGCCCCGCCGCGCGGGATGACGACGTCGACGAGGCCGCGAGCCTGAATCAGGTGGGTGACGCTGGCCCGGTCCTCGCTGGGCAGCAGCTGCACGACGTCGGCGTCGAGCAGTTCGGTGGCCAACGCCGCGCGCAACGCGTCGACCAGGGCTGCGTTGGAGCGCGCCGCGGACGAGCTGCCCCGCAACAGCACCGCGTTACCGGATTTCAGCGTCAGACCGAACGCGTCAACGGTGACGTTGGGCCTGCCCTCGTAGACGATGCCGACCACGCCGAGGGGGACCCGCACCTGGCGCAGCTGCAGCCCATTGGGCAGGGTGCTGCCGCGCAGCACCTCGCCGAGCGGGTCGGGCAGCCGCGCGACCTGCCGCAGCCCGTCGGCGATGCCTTCGATGCGGTTTGGGTTCAGCGCGAGCCGGTCGAGCATGGCCTCGGGTGTGCCCGCGGCTCTGGCCGCCTCGAGGTCGGCTTCGTTGGCTGCGAGGACCTCGCTGACGTGCATCAGCAGGTGGTCGGCGGCGGTGTTGAGCGCACGGTTCTTGGTTTCGGTGCTCAGGGTGGCCAGCGCGCGGGCCGCGACGCGGGCACGGCGGGCAGCGTCGTGGACGTGTTCGCGCAAACCGGGTAGCGAGGGGGCCTGCACAGTCATTACCCCAGCGTATCGAACGGTGTCCGGGCCGTTGGACACGTGTCGGGTAGGCGCGGATGGTAGCTCGACCGGTACTTCTGCGGCGGAACGCCGACCAGGCGCCCGAAGTGATGGCGCAGTGCGGCCTCCGAGCCAAAACCGGACTCCTCGGCTACCCGGTGCACCGGCAGGTCGGTGGCTTCCAACAGTCGCCGGGCGTGATCCACCCGCATCCGCACCAGCAGGTCCAACGGCGTCGTACCGAGGTAATCGCGGAAGTGCCTGCTGAGGCTGCGCACGCTCATCGTCGCGTGATCGGCGATCGCCTTGAGGTCCAGCGGAGCCTGCGCGTTGCGTCGCATCCAGTCCACCGTGTCCTGAAGTGGATGTCCGGCCGGCGCCGGATCGAGGTGCTCGACGAACTGGGACTGCCCGCCGCCGCGCCATGCCGGCATCACCAGCCGGCGTGCGGCGGCGGCCGCCAGCTCGGCGCCGTGGTCGGCGCGGACGAGGTGCAAACACAGGTCGAGCCCGGCGCCGACGCCGGCCGAGCAGAGGGTTCGACCGTTGTCGACGAACAGCACCGTGGGGTCGACGTCGACGGCCGGATACCGGCGCGCGAGCTCGGCGGCCAGTTGCCAGTGGGTGGTGGCGCGGACGCCGTCGAGCAGGCCTGCGGCGGCGACGGTGAAGGCGCCGACGCAGATCGAGGCGACACGGCTTCCGCCCGCCGCCGCCGCCCGCAGCGCGGCGGTCACATCGGGATCGGGCGGTTCGAGAAACTTCTCCGAGCCGGCGACCACCACGATGTCCGCGCCGACGACAGCGTCGAGGTCGTGATCGGTGTGCAACCGCATCTCACCCCACGCCGCGACGGTGGCCACCGAACCACCCGGGGCGCACACCCGGATCTCGTAAACCGGTGCGCCGAGCGCAGATTCGGTGGCAGCCCGGTTCGCCATCCCGAACACCTGCCCCGGCGTCATCACCTCGAACCCGATGGCCCGCGGCGGGGCCAGCACCGCAACCGTGCGCACTCCCATGGCTAGATCTTAAAGAAGTTTGTCTTTCCAGCCACTAGATCGGTGCAGCTGTGTTCCGCCAGTCTCGGCATCAACCGACGAAAGGACGACCATGACATCGTTCGAACTGCCCGACTCCGACCTGGCCGTGTCCGCGCGCCGGCTGGCCGAAGAGGTATCTCCGGAGTTCGTTTACCACCACTGCGTGCGCAGCTATCTTTTCGCCCGCGAGCTGGCCGCCGGCGACGGGCTGCGCGCAGGCCGCGACTACGACGACGAACTGGTCTTCGTGGCGTGCCTGCTGCACGACCTCGGGGTTACCGACTACGCCAACGGTGACCAGCGGTTCGAGGTCGACGGCGCCGACGCCGCCGCGCGGTTCCTCCGCAACCAAGGCGTCGATGAAGCCCGCACCGCGACCGTGTGGAGCACCATCGCGCTGCACACCAGCCCCGGCCTGGCGCATCGCTTCGGCGCGGTCCAAGGAGTCGCCCAGCGCGGCATCGCGACCGACGTCGTCGGGCTGGGCCGCGAACAGCTCAGGTCGGGTTTCGCCGAGCGGGTGCACGCCGCCTGGCCGCGCCACGATCTGGGCTATGCGCTGGCCGAGGTGATCGCACGCCAGGTGCACCACAATCCCGCCAAGGGTGAGCCGTTGACGTTTCCCGCCCACGTGCACGCCGTGTACTACCCCGACGCCGGGGCGCTGTCGTGGTTCGACCTGGTCGCGGCGGCCGGGTGGAACGACCAGCCCCCAACGGTTGTCAAACCGCACAGCGCTCTTTAACGTCCGGAGAGTGGCGCGGGTGTGCGTAGTGGGCAGCGTGAATCTCGATCTCATCTTCGCCGTGGACGACCTACCCCGACCCGGCCAGACCGTGCTGGCGTCGTCGATGTCGACGTCGCCGGGCGGCAAGGGCGGCAACCAGGCAGTGGCCGCGGCGCGGGCCGGCGCCCGGGTGCGTTTGGTCGCGGCGCTGGGCAGCGACGCGGCGGCCGACCAGCTGCGGGCGCACCTGCGCGCTAATGACGTCGGGCTCGACGGCGTGGTCAGCCTGGCAGGGCCCAGCGGCACCGCCATCATCACGGTCGACTCCTCGGCCGAGAACACCATCGCGGTGGCCCCCGGCGCCAACGCCGCGCTGAGCGTGGACTCCCCCGAGGCGCAGGCCGTCATCGCCGACTGCGACGTGATGCTGCTGCAACTGGAAATCCCCGTCGCCACCGCCATCGCTGCCGCGCGGACCGCACGCACCGCAGGCGCGGTCGTCATCGTCAACGCCTCCCCGACCGGAGCCAAACCGCACCACCTGCTGACCCTGGCCGAGTTGGCCGACGTCGTCGTGGTCAACGAGGCCGAGGCGCGCGAATGGCACTGGCCGGTCCCGCACCTGGTGATCACCCGGGGCCGCCGCGGCGCCAGCTATCTCGGTGCCGACGAACGGTTCGACGTGCGCGCGCCGACGGTGAAAGCCGTCGACACCACCGGCGCGGGCGATGTGTTCGCCGGTGTGCTGGCAGCCGGGTGGCCCGACGGTCACGAGGACGCGCTGCGCCGCGCATGCGCAGCCGGGGCCCTCGCCACCCTGGTGCCGGGTGCGGGCGACTGCGCCCCCTACGCCGAGGCGATCGACGATGCGGTAACCATCCGAAAGGCAGAAAGGCAGTTATGACGACCACCCAGCCGAGCAGCAGCACACCCCGTCCACCCGACGGCGACTGGCTGGGCACCCCGTATCTGCGCTTCACCCGCCAGGGGCCGTTCGGGGTCTGCACCCTGGACCGGCCCGAGGCGCGCAACGCGATGACGCCTGCGATGTACTTCGGCATCCGCTACGCCGTGCGCCACGTCGACGCCGACCCCGACCTGGCCGGCCTGCTCATCACCGGGGCAGGCGACGTCTTCGCCCCGGGCGGCGACATGGGCGGCGGCGACGGCAGCGACAACTGGCTGACGTTCGGTTCGGCGCTGGGCATGGACGTGACGCCGTTCGAGACGCTGCGCCAGTCGGTCAAACCGGTGGTCTCGGCGGTCAACGGGCTGTGTCAGGGCGGCGGCCTGCAGATCGCGCTGTGCAGCGATATGGCGGTGGTCAGCGACCGGGCCACGTTCCGGGTGCCCGAACTGCTGCGCGGTATCGCCGACACGTACTACAGCCAGATGCTGACCCGGCTGATCGGACCGGTGCGCACCCGCGACCTGATGTTCACCGGCCGCACGCTGGACGCGCAGGAGGCGCTGGACTGGGGCATGGTGGCCCGGGTGGTGCCGCACGACGAGTTGCTCGAGCAGGCCCGCGAGGTGCTCACCCAGTGCGCCCGGACTGCGCCGGGTGCTCGGGGCGTGGTCAAGTCCAGCATCGACAACTATCTCGGGTTGTTCGACCGCATCGGGATGCAGTCATCGCTGGCCGGGCCCGAGATCATCGAGGGGTTCCGGTCGTTCAAGGAGCGACGTTCGCCGGACTGGGTGCACCCCGACCTGCGCGTCCACGGCCGCCTCTGAGTGGCGATTTCGGTGCGCCAACTAGCGCGTACCGCGTGTTTGCGCGCCGAAATCACATCACGACGGTTCAGCACTGGCTGAATACAGTAATTGTTGTACTGTTTCGCGCATGCAGACGGTCACCCAGCGAAACGCGTTGTCGCGGTTCGGCTACGCGCTCGCCGACCCGACGCGCTGCGAGATCCTGCTGCTCCTGCGCGACGGCCCCGGCTACCCCTCCGAGCTGGCCGACAAGATCGGGGTGTCGCGCCAGATCTTGTCCAACCACCTGGCGTGCCTACGCGGCTGCGGGCTGGTCGTCGCGCAGCCCGAAGGTCGGCGCAACCGCTACGAACTCGCCGACGCCCGGATCGCCCACGCGCTTAACGATCTGATCGGTCTGGTGCTGGCGGTCGACCCAGCCTGTTGTCCGGCGACCGATTCTCAGGAGTGCTGCTGATGCCGGCGACGACGGCGGCCCGGCGTGACGTCCTCATCCGCCGCGTCCGGCTGTTCGTAGCCGCGACCATCAGCTACAACGTGATCGAGGCGATCGTCGCGCTGGCCGAGGGCACTCGCGTGTCGTCGACGGCGCTGATCGGCTTCGGGCTCGACTCGGCCGTCGAAGTCGCCTCCGCGGCAGCGGTCGCCTGGCAGTTCGCGGCCCGGGACCCCGAGACACGGGAGAAGCCCACGCTGCGGTTCATCGCGTTCTCGTTCTTTGCGCTGGCGGCCTACATCACCGTCGACGCGGCGCTGTCGCTGTTCGGGATCGGCGAGGCGCGGCCGTCGCGCATCGGCATCGCGCTCGCCGCGCTGAGCCTGGTGATCATGCCGGTGCTGTCGTGGGCGCAGCGGCGCGCCGGACGCGAGCTGGGGTCGGCCTCGGCCGTTGCCGACTCCAAACAGACCTTGTTGTGTGCGTACTTGTCGGCGATCCTGCTGATCGGGCTGGTGCTCAATGCGCTGCTCGGGTGGTCGTGGACCGATCCGGTCGCCGCCCTGGGCATCGCTGCCATCGCCGTTCGTGAAGGCGTCAACGCCTGGCGCGGAGACACCTGCTGTTCATGAGAGGAGGGGCCGTGCCAGCCATCGCACTGGTGTTGTTCGGTGTCTTCGCGCTGCTCGGATTCGGTTGGCGCAGTTGGGTTCAGCGGCGACGCACCGGCTCGACCGGGTTCCGCGGAATCAGCGGCCGCATCGGCTCGGTCGAATGGCTGGCCGGTGTCGGCTTCGTGGTGGCGATGGCCGCGGCGGTGTTCGCGCCGACCCTGCAACTGCTCGGCGTCGTCGCGCCACTGCCGATTCTGGATCACACGTGGCTGAACGTCGTCGGGGTGGTACTCGCGGTCCTCGGCATCGCGGGCACGGTGTACGCGCAACTGGACATGGGTGATTCGTGGCGGATCGGTGTCGACCACGACGAGACGACGACGCTGGTGCGCAGCGGAGTGTTCGCCGTGGTGCGCAACCCGATCTTCACCGCGATGCTGGTGTTCGGACTCGGAATCGCCGTGGTGACACCGAATCTGGTGGCCTTGATGGGCTTCGGGATTCTGGTCGTCACCATCGAGCTTCAGGTCCGAGTGGTCGAGGAGCCCTACCTGCTGTCGGTGCACGGCGACGAGTTCCGCGAGTACACCGCGCGGGTCGGCCGCTTCGTCCCGGGCCTCGGGCGATTTCGGTGCGCTGCGTAGCGCTCACCGCGACTTGGCGCACCGAAATCGCTGACTAGACTGCCGGGCATGCCGATTGTGGGAAAGCTGCTCAGGCGGTTCCGCGCTGGCGCGCACCGCAGCCCGCTCGCCGCACCCGAGTACGCGGGCGCCGACACCGTCGACGTCACCAGCCCCGCGTTCGACGAGGGCGGCCCGATCCCGCAGAAACATGCCGGGTCAGCCGTCGGCGACAACATCTCGCCGCCGCTGCGCTGGAGCGGCGTGCCGGCACCGACCCGACAACTCGCGCTCGTCATCGACGACGTCGACGTACCCGGCCCCAAACCGCTGATGCATACGATCGCGCTGATCGAGGCGGACCGCCGCAGCCTCGACGAAGGCGAACTCAAGCCCGGCGCCGCCGGCGTGCGGTTCGTCAAGGCGTTCGGCGACTCCTACTTCGGGCCCGCACCCATCCCCGGTCACGGTGCACACCACTACCGGTTCATGCTGCTGGCGCTCGACACCGAAGTTCCCGACGACGTGACCGACCACAAGGCGTTTCTCGCCGCAATCGCCGGGCACGTGCTGGCGCGCGGCGCGTTGACGGGCACCTACGAACGCTGACCGCGCTAGCGTGGACGTGATGCCACGCAGACAGGTGAACACCAAGCAGGAAGCGGGCTGGCTCTGGATGCCGTTGATCCTCGGCTTGATCATCGGCGTGACCGTGGCGGCGATGACCGACCAATGGTGGTGGTCGACGGTCGGAGCGCTGGCCGGTGCGGCGGTCGGCGCGATCGGCGCAGGCAAGCTGCGCCGCAAACGCTAGCCCGCGTCGGGGATTTCCCGGTCGATCTCGTCGAGCCACACCCGCGCCGACATATCCGACGGCGCGCGCCAGTCCCCGCGCGGCGACAGCGAACCGCCGTGAGACACCTTGGGCCCGTTGGGCACTGCTGACCGCTTGAACTGTGCGAACGAGTAGAAGCGCTGGGCGAACACCTGCAGCCAGTGCCGGATCTCCTTGAGCGAGTATGACGGTCGCTTTTCTTCCGGGAACCCCGCCGGCCAGTCACCGCGGTCGACATCGCTCCACGCATGCCACGCCAGAAACGCTACCTTCGACGGCCGGAACCCGTACCGCAGCACCTGGAACAACGAAAAGTCTTGCAGCGCATATGGTCCGATCTTGGCTTCGCTGCTCTGGATCTCTTCGTCCTCGCCGGTGGGCACCAGCTCCGGGGTGATTTCGGTGTCCAGCACCGACTGCAGCACCTCGTTGACCTCGTTATCGAACTGCCCCGAGACGACCACCCAGCGGATCAGGTGCTGGATCAGCGTCTTGGGCACCCCACCGTTGACGTTGTAGTGCGACATCTGGTCACCGACGCCGTAGGTGGACCAGCCCAGTGCGAGCTCAGACAGATCGCCGGTGCCTAGTACGATGCCGCCGCGCTGGTTGGCCAGCCGGAACAGGTAGTCGGTGCGCAGCCCGGCCTGCACGTTCTCGAACGTGACATCATAGACCGGCTCACCGCGCGAGAACGGATGCTCGATTTCCTTGAGCATCAGCTCGGCGGTGTCGGAGATGTCGAGTTCGGCGAACGTCACGCCAAGGGCTTCGGCGAGCCGCACCGCGTTGCCCTTGGTGCGGTCCCCTGTCGCGAAACCCGGCATGGTGAACGCGAGGATGTCGCTGCGCGGCCGCTCTTCTCGATCCATCGCCCGCGCGGCGACGATCAGCGCGTGAGTGGAGTCCAGCCCGCCGGACACGCCGAGCACGATCTTCGGATAGTCCAGGGCCCGCAGGCGCTGTTCGAGCCCGGACACCTGGATGCTGTAGGCCTCGTAGCAATCCTGTTCCAGGCGTTCGGGATCCGACGGCACGAACGGGAACCGCTCGACCTGGCGGCGCAGCCCGATGTCGCCCGAGGGCGGGTCGAGTTGAAACTCGATGCGCCGGAACGTGTCCGGGCTGATGCCGTGGTGAATGCGGTTGTCGT
This sequence comes from Mycolicibacterium sp. XJ2546, assembly GCF_053483195.1. NCBI lineage: Bacteria > Bacillati > Actinomycetota > Actinomycetes > Mycobacteriales > Mycobacteriaceae > Mycobacterium > Mycolicibacterium sp. XJ2546. The sequence goes on from NZ_JBEFRW010000012.1 coordinate 53,109, forward strand.
CGAAGGTGCCCATCCGCAGCCGCTCGTTCCGCAGCAGCTCGAGGTCAACGTCGGCGACCGAGCGTCGCTCCCCCTTCGGGAACCGTTCGGACTGCGCCAGACACACCCCGTTCTCCCAGATCATCGTCTGACCGTCCCAGGCCAGATCGGTAGTGGACTCGCCCTCACCGGCCGCAGCGTAGACGTAGGCGGCCAGACACCGCGCCGACGCCGAACGGGCCAGCAGACAACGGTCCTCGGCACGTCCGACCGTGATCGGGCTGCCGGACAGGTTGGCCAGCACCGTCGCACCGGCTAGCGCGGCCTGCGCGCTGGGTGGGATCGGCATGAACATGTCCTCGCAGATCTCGACGTGCAGCACGAACCCGGGCATGTCGACGGCGGTGAACAACAGGTCGGGTCCGAACGGCACGTCCGTATCGCCCATTCGGATCGCGCCGCGCACGTCGTCGCCGGGGGCCATCTGGCGGCGTTCGTAGAACTCGCGGTAGGAGGGCAGATACGACTTCGGGGCAACGCCGAGCACCTGGCCGCGGTGGATGACCACGGCGGTGTTGTAGACCCGGTGCGCGTACCGCAGGGGCGCGCCGATGACCAGCACCGGCATCAGATCGGCGGATGCCCGCACGACGTCGAGCAACGCGTCTTCGACGGCGTCGAGCAGGGCGTCCTGCAGCACGATGTCCTCGATCGAATACCCCGACAGCGTCAGCTCCGGAAACACCGCGAGCGCGACGCTGTCGTCGTGGCAGGCGCGGGCCAGCCGCAGCACCGACTCCGCGTTGGCCTGCGGATCCGCGAGCGCGGTGTGGTGTGTGCAGGCGGCGACGCGGACGAAACCCTGGCGGTACGCCGAGTAGAAATCCATGCCTCATTGTTGCCCGAAAACAGAACGGGGTATGCAAGAGCCCATGAGTGACACCGCTGTGCTGGTCATCGACATGATGAACTCCTACCGGCATCCCGATGCCGAGAAGCTGACCCCACACGTCGCGGAGATCATCGATCCGCTGGCCGATCTGGTCTCGCGGGCCCGGGAACGCGACGACGTCGAGCTCATCTACGTCAACGACAACTACGGCGATTTCAGCGCTGAGTTCAGCGACATCGTGTCATCGGCGCTGCAAGGTGACCGTCCCGACCTGGTCGAGCCGATCGTCCCGCAGAAGGGCTGCCGGTTGATGACCAAGGTGCGCCACAGCGCGTTCTACGCCACCTCGCTGGCGTATCTGTTGAACCAGCTCAGGCCGCGGCGGGTGATCCTCACCGGCCAGGTCACCGAGCAGTGCATCCTCTACACGGCGCTGGACGCCTACGTCCGGCACTTCCCCGTCGTCGTCCCGCCCGATGCGGTGGCCCACATCGAGCCCGAACTCAGCGATGCGGCGCTGACCATGATGAGCAGCAACATGAGCGCCGAGATCATCCCGGCGGCGCGCTGCCTGAGCTGAGCCGAGAGGTTTCTGTCACCTGACAGAAACCTTGGTCGCACACTGTTAACCGAACCGACGGCATCGGTTACCTCACCGCAACCACCTCCGCGCGGGTGCCGCGAAAACTGTCGAGCGACAGAAAGTCCGCCACCTCGCCGGAGAGTAGATGGTTCGCACCGAAAGCCCACCAGCCCACGCGTCCGACACGGCCACCACGTCCGGCGCCCGTGCGCACGCGCGGGCACAGCACGGCCGCAGCGCCGAGTTCATGCGCCACGTTCCTGCCGCCACGGCACCCACGGCACCGGCCGACGTGCCCGCCGAGCAGCTGACGTGGTCGGAAACCGTTGCGCCGGGCGGATACACCACCGCCGTTCTATCCCGTGGCACCCGGATACGGCTGACCGACCGTGACGGCGACGCGTGCGCGCACCTGCTGCTGCACCGCGCGGACGCTCCGCACGAACGCCTTAACGTCGCCGACACCGTCAAAGTGCCCTGGCAGGCCTACCTCGGCGTCGGTCACCCGCTGCTCAGCGGCTTCGGCCGGGTGCTGGCCACCGTCGTGGCCGACACCTCGAGCAGTCATGACGCGCTGACCGGAACCACCACGCGGGCAGGCAATCTGGCCCGTTACGGCGCCGCAGCACCGGAGTCGCCGTCGCCCGCCGGCCGCGAACTGTTCACAGTGGCCGCCCTCAAGCACGGCCTGGACCGCCGTGACCTGCCCCCGTCGGTGTCGTTCTTCAAGGGCGTGCGCGTGCAGCCCGACGGGGCGTTCCGGTGGCTTGGTTCGGCCGGCGCCGGAACCGCCGTCGACCTGCTGCTGCACGTCGACGCGATCGTGTTGCTGGCCAACACCGCCCACCCCCTCGATCCGCGGCCGGAGTTCACGTGTTCCGCGCTGCTGGTATACGCGTGGCCGGCGGCCGCGGAGCTGGACCGGCTCGCCGCGGGCCAGCTGGTCGGGCCCCTGAATCCCGAACATCGCCAGGCCGTGAGCAACACCGACACCGATCTCATCGCGAGAGGACAGCTGTGACAACCACTTCCGCTCCGACCGTCGAGCCGCTGGTGGCCGGCGAGGTAATTCTGGACCAGGTGGTGCCTGCACGCTCGCCGTGGTCGGCGGTAATCGCCGCCGGCGACGTGTTGACCATCGTCGACCTTGCGGGCAATCAGGCCGTGGACTGCCTGCTGTACGCGGCCGCCGACACCGGCGTCCGGTATTCGGCGCCGGAAACCATTCGGCGCCAAGGCCGGATCACGTTGACCACCGGATCGGTGTTGCGCGCCGACACCGGCGACGCGTTGATGACCGTCGTGGCCGACGAGGTCGGTGCGCACGACACGCTGGGCGGTGCCTGCTCGAAGGAGTCCAACACGCTGCGCTACGGGCAGCACACCCGTGCCCAGCACGGCTGCATGGAGAACTTCCTGCTCGAAGGTGCCCGCTGGGGGCTGACCGCGCGCGACCTGGCCTCCAACATCAACTGGTTCATGAACGTGCCCGTCGACGCCGACGGCGCGCTGGGCATCGTCGACGGGCTGTCCGCCCCAGGCAAACGCGTGGCCGTGCGCGCCGACGTCGACACGCTGGTGCTGGTGTCGAACTGCCCGCAGATCAACAACCCGTGCAACGCCTTTGACCCCACACCGGTCCGGATGATCGTCACCCGCCCGGCGGGCAGCGCATGACGGCCACGGTGCTGATCGCCAACCGCGGCGAGATCGCCGTGCGGTTGATCCACGCCGCCCGCTCGCTCGGGCTGCGTTCGGTGGCGGTGTTCTCCGACGCCGACCGCGGCGCGCCCCATGTCATGCTCGCCGAGGAAGCGGTGCGCATCGGTCCGCCACCGCCGCGCGAAAGCTACCTGCGCGCCGACGCGATCCTGGCCGCTGCCGCGGCGACCGGTGCCACGATGATCCACCCGGGCTACGGATTCCTCTCCGAGGACGCCGACTTCGCCTCGGCCGTCGAAGCCGCAGGTTTGGTGTTCGCCGGCCCTACCCCGGGTCAGTTGCGCCGGTTCGGGACCAAACACACCGCGCGCGCGGCCGCCGAAGCCGCCGGCGTGCCGGTGTTCGCGGGCTCGGGTCTGCTCGACGACCTCGACGCCGCGCTCGCAAGCGCCGAACGGATCGGCTATCCGGTGATGCTCAAGGCCACCGGCGGGGGCGGCGGCATCGGTATGCGGGTCTGCCGCGACGCCGACGACCTGCGCGCGGCCTATCGGTCGGTCAACGCGCAGGCCGAGCGCAACTTCGCCGCGACGGGTGTGTTCGTCGAGCGCTACGTCGAGAACGCCCGCCACGTCGAGGTGCAGATCTTCGGCGACGGCGCCGGACAGGTGGTGTCGCTGGGCGACCGCGACTGTTCGCTGCAGCGCAGGCACCAGAAGGTCGTCGAGGAGGCGCCCGCCCCGGCGCTGCCCGACGAGGTGCGCGAGCGCCTGCACGCCTCGTCACGGGCGCTGGCGGCCGCGGTGGGCTACCGGTCGGCGGGCACCGTCGAGTTCGTCTACGACCCGATCCGCCGCGAGGCGTCGTTTCTGGAGGTTAACGCCCGCCTGCAGGTCGAGCACCCGGTCACCGAGGCGGTCACCGGGGTGGATCTGGCCGCGTGGATGCTGCGCCTGGCGCTGGGCGACACCACGATGTTCGACGACTACCCCGACGCGGTGGTTCCGGTTGCCGGCCACGCCGTGGAGGCGCGCATCTACGCCGAGGACCCGAACCACGACCATCGCCCGAGCGTGGGCACGCTCAGCGCCGTCCGATTTCCCGCCGGCGTGCGCGTGGACACCTGGGTGTCGGACGGCACCGAGGTCACCGCGGCCTACGATCCGATGCTGGCCAAGGTCGTCACCGTCGGCGCCGACCGCGACGACGCGTGGAGCCGCCTCGGCGCCGCCCTGGCCGACACCCGGATGTACGGCATCGAGACGAACCTCGGACTGCTGTGTGCGGCAACCGATCACGACGCTGTCCGGGCAGCCCGGCACAGCACCGCGACGCTCGCCGCGATCACCGACGCCCGGCCGCGGATCACCGTCGAGCGGGCGGGCCTGATGACCACCGTGCAGGACGTGCCCGGCCGGATCGGGCTGTGGCGGGTCGGGGTGCCGCCGAGCGGCCCGATGGACGACCTGTCGTTCCGACTGGGCAACCGCGCCCTGGGAAACGACGAGGATGCCGCGGGGCTGGAGTGCACGGCATCCGGACCGGCGCTGCGGTTCACCCGCCCGACCACGGTGTGTGTGACCGGCGCGGAGTGTCTGGTCACCCTCGACGGTGCACCGGCGCCGATGTGGGAACCCGTCGAGGTGCCCGCGGGCGGCGTGCTCGACGTCGGTGAGGCCGCGGTGGGTCTGCGCACCTACGTGCTGTTCGCGGGCGGGCTCGACGTGCCGACCTATCTGGGCAGCGCCGCCACCTTCACCCTCGGGCGCTTCGGCGGCCACGCCGGCCGCGAGCTGATCGCCGGAGATGTGTTGCGCACCGGGGCCGCCGGTCCCGACACCGCCTCTTGTCCCGGCGCGGGACCGGTGCCGCCGGAGGTGCGTCCCGCGCTCACCGGCGAGTGGGAGCTCGCCGTCACCGAGGGCCCGCACGGCGCTCCGGAGTTCTTCACCCGCGCCGACATGGACACCTTGTTCGAGGCGTCCTACCGGGTGCACTTCAACTCGGCGCGCACCGGGGTGCGGCTGGAGGGCCCCAAGCCGGAATGGGCGCGCCCGGACGGCGGCGAAGCCGGACTGCACCCGTCGAACATTCACGACACCGCCTATTCGGTGGGTGCGCTGGACTTCACCGGGGACACGCCGATCCTGCTCGGGCCCGACGGCCCCAGCCTGGGCGGGTTCGTGTGCCCAATCACGGTGACCGCCGCCGACCGCTGGAAGCTGGGCCAGCTGCGGCCCGGCGACACGGTGCGGTTCGTGCCGGTGCGTGCGGCACACGCGCCGTCGCGCCGCGAACTCGGCATCGCCCGCGGCGCCGCCACCCCGGTGGTACCGCGCGCCGGCGGCGATGGCGACGACGGGGCGCTCGCGCGTCGGGAGGGCGTCGACGGCGCCCCGGCGGTGACCTACCGCCGCAGCGGCGACGACAACGTCCTCGTCGAGTACGGCGACATCGTCTTGGATCTCGCGCTGCGCGCCCGAGTGCACGCGCTGCACACCCGCCTCGACGGCAGCACTGACGGGATTCTTGACATCACCCCCGGCATCCGGTCGCTGCAGGTGCACGTCGACCCCGACGTGCTGCCGATCCCGAAACTGCTGGCCCTGCTGGCCGAGATCGAGGACGACCTGCCCGCGTCGTCGCAGCTCGTGGTGCCCAGCCGGCTGGTGCGCCTGCCGCTGTCCTGGGACGACCCCGCCACCCGCGAGGCGATCGCCCGCTACAGCTCGGGGGTGCGCGACGACGCGCCGTGGTGCCCGTCGAACATCGAATTCATCCGGCGCATCAACGGATTGGCCAGCCACGACGAGGTCCGCGACATCGTGTTCGACGCGCAGTATCTCACCCTCGGTCTCGGCGACGTCTACCTCGGTGCGCCGGTGGCCACACCGCTGGATCCGCGCCACCGCCTGGTCACCACCAAGTACAACCCGGCACGCACCTGGACGGCGGAGAACTCCGTGGGCATCGGCGGGGCGTATCTGTGCATCTACGGCATGGAGGGGCCCGGCGGATACCAGTTCGTCGGCCGCACCACCCAGGTGTGGAGCAGCCACCGGCACCGAGGCGCGTTCGACTCCGAACATCCTTGGCTGCTGCGGTTTTTCGACCGGATCTCGTGGTATCCGGTGTCGGCCGAGGAGTTGCTGGACCTGCGCGCCGACATCGCGGCGGGCCGGGGCACGGTCGACATCACCGACGGCACGTTCTCGCTCGCCGAACACGAGCGGTTCGTGTCCGACCACGCCGATGCCATCGCGGCGTTCCGGGGCCGGCAGGCCGGCGCGTTCGCTGCCGAGCGCGCGGCGTGGGCGGCCGCAGGCGAATTCGACCGCGCCGAGCGCGCCGCCTCCCACTTGGCCGCGCAACCCGTGGCGGAGCTGATGCTCGACGACGGTGAGCAGCGCGTCGACGCGCCGTTCTCGTCGAGCGTGTGGAAGGTCGACGTCGCCGTCGGCCAGCGCGTGGTGGCGGGGCAGCCGCTGCTGGCGCTGGAGGCGATGAAGATGGAGACGGTGCTGCGCGCCCCGTTCGACGGGGTGGTGACCAAGATCCTGGTCTCCGCAGGCCATCTCGTCGACGGCGGCGCGCCGCTCGTCGTCGTCGGCCCCGGGGATCGTCGATGACCCCGGCGACGGGCGCGGTCGAGCGGGTGCGTGCCGCCTACGCCGCGATCGACGACGCCGACCGCCCGGACATCTGGATCGCGTTGCGCCCCTTGGCCGACGCGCTGGCCGATGCGATGGCGATCGACGCTGCCGGGCGCGGCGGGACCGCGCTGCCGCTGGCCGGGCTGGTGGCGGCGGTGAAGAACAACATCGACGTCGCCGGCATCCCGACCACGGCGGGCTGTCCGACGTTCGCCACCGGCCCCGCGGTCGCCCATGCCCCCGCGGTGGCGCGGCTGCGCGAGGCGGGGGCGGTGGTGATCGGCACGACCAACCTCGATCAGTTCGCCACCGGGCTGGTCGGCACCCGGAGCCCCTACGGCGCGGTGCGCGACGCCCGCCGCTCCGAATACATCTCCGGCGGTTCGAGTTCGGGCTCGGCCGTCGCGGTGGCGCTGGGCCTGGTGGACGTCGCGTTGGGCACCGACACCGCGGGCTCCGGGCGGGTGCCCGCCGCGCTGCAGGGCATCGTCGGCGTCAAACCCACGATCGGCGTGGTGCCGACCGAGGGTGTGGTGCCGGCCTGCCGCTCCTACGACTGCGTCACGGTGTTCGCCCGCGACCTCGACACCGCCGACACCGCGATGGGTGTACTGGCCGGCGGCGCCCGCGATTTCCCGCCCGACGCGCCGCTGGCCGCACCCCCGGACCTCCGGGTGGCGGTGCCCCGCGAGCTGCCCGAACTGGCGCCGCAGTGGCGAGCACCCTTCCGTCAAACCTGTGAACGCCTGGCGCGCAACGGTGTGCGGCTCGTCGAGATCGACCTCGCCCCGTTTCTGCGCGCGGCGCGGCTGCTCTACGACGGCGCGCTGGTCGCCGAACGCCACGAGGCGGTGGGGGCGTTCGTCGACGAGCGCCTGGGTGTCGGCGACGAGACCGTGGACCCGACGGTGGGAAGGATCATCGCCGCCGCGGGGTCGGTGTCCGCCACTGCGCTGCTTCGCGATCGGCTCACCTTGGCCGCGCTGACCGCCGCCGCGCTGGCCGAGCTCGGGGACTGCCACGCCCTGTTGGTTCCGACCACCACCGACCACCCCACCATCGCCGAGGTCGACACCGACCCGGTCGGGGTGAACTCCCGGCTCGGCACCTACACCAACTTCTGCAACCTGATGGACCTGTGCGGGGTCGCCGTCCCGTGCGGAACCGCCTCCGACGGCGCGCAGTTCGGCGTCACCGTGCTGGCCCGCGCCGGCGCCGACGCGCTCGCCCTCGATGTGGCGCGGCTGATCTGCGCACCGTGTGCCGCGGTGCCGACGGTTCCGTGGCCCGCACGCGCGGGCCTGGCGATTACCCGCCTCTTCGTCGTCGGCGCCCATCTGCGCGGACATCCGCTGGCGCACCAGCTCGAGCAGCGCGGCGCACGGTGGTGCGGCCCCGCCGCGACCACCCCCGCCTACCGACTGGCGCGGTTGAACACCGAACCAGCCAAACCCGGGCTCGTTCGAATCGACGACGGCGGCATGGAGATTCGCGGCGAACTGTGGCTGATCGGCACCGCCATGCTTGGTGACTTCCTGGCCGCACTGCCCGCGCCCATGTCGCTGGGGCCGGTCACCCTGTCCGACGGCACCGAGGCCGTCGGGTTCGGCTGCACCCTGCAGGCCTGGCAGGACGGCGAGGACATCAGCCATCACGGCGACTGGCCGGGTTACCTGCGCAGGGTCACCGCGGGCGTCGCGGCGAGCCGCTCGGACGTGGTGCGCCGCTGCTGGCGTCGCAGGGCGCTCGCGGCGCCCGGACATGCCCTCGACACCGCCACCGACGTCGAGTGGCTGCAGGGCGACGACCTCTATGTCGACCTTCGCATCCCGGCCGACATGGCGCCGATCGCGGCCAGGTCGCTGAGCGGGCTCACCCGGGACGACCTGCTCGCGCTGTGCGCCGTCGAAGCGTTCGCCGGGCGCCTGGTCGACGACGGCGGCGACTGGACGTGGACGCGCACGATCGATCTGCATCCGGCCGAACCGCTACCCGATCGGGGTCGGCTGCACTTCGCCGACGGTGTCCTCGTCGAAACCGGTGTCGGGCGCGACTATCACGAGGACTGGGTCCCGGCGCGACCGTCACCCGATGCGGCGCATGTGGAGTTGGCGCTAAATGACCCCGACGGGCGACGCGGCATGTTGCTGCGCGTCGGTCACCGATTCGGCTACGTGCGCGACCGCGCACCCGATGTGGTGATCCCATCCGGGACCGCGCTGCGCGACGCCGTCGCCGCCGCGGACCTGCCGCGCGCCCGGACCCTGCTGGACCTGGAGGTCTCGCTGGGCATCGTGGACGGCGACCGCTGGCGAATCACCCGGTCCACCTTACCGTTTCGGGTCGGTGACGACCTGAGTCCCGAGCTGACCGACGATGCGGTCAGCGTCGGCGCCCGCGACCCCGACGGCCGGCCGGCGCGGCATCGGTGGGCCGTGGCACGACATCACTCCGACCAGTTGCTGGCCCGTTAGGACGCTCTATGACAACAACATTCACCGACGTGCCGGTGCTCGACATCGCCGCGCTGTTCGACGAGGCCGGATCCGGCTACCAGGACACGGTGCATGCCCTGGGCGACGCCGCCCGGCGGGTCGGTTTCGCGCAGATCGTCGGCCACGGCGTGGATCCGGCGTTGTTCGCCGCCCTGCTCGACCGCACCCGCGCGTTCTTCGCCCAGCCCGACGAGGAGAAACGCCGGGTGTACATCGGCCGGTCGAGCAACCACCGAGGCTACGTGCCGCCGGGCGAGGAGATCTTCGCCGAGGGCAGCTACGACACCAAGGAGGCGTTCGACGTGGCGTTCGAGCTGCCGGCCGACGATCCCCGCTACCTGGCCGGCCATCCCCTGCTCGGACCCAATCAGTGGCCCCGGCTGACGGGCTTCCGCGAGGCCGTAACCTCCTGGTACAACGCGGTTTTTGCGCTCTCTCGGGCGCTGTTGCGGGCGTTCGCGGTCGCGCTCGGCGAGCCCGCGGACCGCTTCGAGCGGCACGTGACCGCACCGCCGTCGCAGCTGCGGCTGCTGCACTACCCCTACGATCCCGACGCCGCCGACCGACCCGGCATCGGCGCCCACACCGACTACGAGTGCTTCACGCTGCTGCGGCCGACCGCGACGGGCCTGGAGGTTCTCAACGCGGCCGGCGAGTGGATCGACGTGCCGCTCATCGACGACGCGTTCGTCGTCAACATCGGTGACCTGCTGGAGATCTGGACCAACGGCGAGTTCGTCGCCACCACCCACCGAGTCCGCAGGGTCGCCGAGGAGCGGTACTCGTTCCCGCTGTTCGTCAACGTCGACCACGACACCGTCGTCGCTCCCCTGCCCGCGTTCGTGCGCGACGGCCAACCGGCGATGTCGCCCGTGATCGCCGGGGAGCACCTGTTCGCCCAGACCGCGCAGAGCTTCCGCTATCTAAAAGAACGCCTGGCCCGGGGGGAGGTGAACCTGCCCGACGACGCCCGCCCGCTCGCCAGCTTCGGACGCAAACCACTGAGCACCAACGCATCACACTGACGACCCGTCACTCCGGCATCGGCGCCGGAACTCCCCAACCATCCCACCGTCGTTTGGAGTTCCGCCATGATCATCACCGGCGTTGCCCTTTTCATGCTTGTCCTCACCGTCAGCGGGGTGATCTCCGCGCGGCGGGTGCGCGGTGACACCGCCAACTATCTGGTCGCCGGGCGCACGCTGCCCGCGGTTCTGGTCGCCGCCGTGCTCATCGCGCAGCCCGTCGATTCCAACGCCACCATCGGCAACGCCGACCTGTCGGCCACCTTCGGTTTCTGGGCCGGCGCGGCGCTGCCGATCGGCTTGGCGCTGTGCCTGTTTCTGATGGGATTGTTCTTCGCCAAACGGTTGCGTGCCACCAGCGTGGTGACCTTGCCGGAGTACTTCCGCAACCGCTTCGGCCGCGGCATCGAAACGGTGTCGTCGTGTCTGACGGTCGGCAGCTTCGCGATCCTGTTGGCCGGCAACCTCGTTGCGCTGGGCTTTCTACTGGAACGCTTCCTCGGCGTGTCCTACACCCTCGGCATCATGATCACCATCCCGCTGGCGCTGCTCTACACCATCACCGGCGGCATGTTCGCCAGCGTCTACACCGGCGTCGCCCAGGTGATCGTCAACGTCATCGCGGTGTTCTCACTGGTGATCTGGGTGGCGACCACACACGGGTTCAGCGCACCGGAGGGCCTGGGCGCCGGTGACCTCAACCAGCTCACCTCCGCCGAGTCCGGTGCGGTGATCAACTGGGCCACCATCATCGCGTTGGCGCTGGGCAACCTGGTCGCGATCGACTTGATGCAGCGCGTCTTCTCGGCGCGCAGCCCGGGTGCGGCGCAGCAGGCCTGTTTCACCGCGGCCGCAGGCATTCTGGTGCTGTGCATTCCGTTGTCGTTCGTGGCGCTCGCGGCGGTCGGCATCGTCGGCGACGCCGCCGGTGACGGCCCGATCCTCTACACGCTGCTGGGCCAGTTCGCGCCGACGTGGCTGGCGATCATCGTCATCTCCGGGCTGCTGGCGGCGACGCTGACCACCGTCAGCGGGATCCTGCTGTCGACGGCATCGGTGGTGGTGCGCAACGTGTTCCGCATCGATGAGCACGCCACCGTGATGACCCCGCGGATCCTGCGGGCCACCCGGTGGTGGACCCTGCCGATGGCGGCGCTGGCAGCCGTTGTGGCGCTGCGGGTTCCGCAGACCGGGATCCTGCTCACGTTGTCGTTCGACCTGCTGCTGGCCAGTCTCGTGGTGCCGTTCATCCTCGGGCTGTACTGGTCGCGGGGCGGAGCCGCGGCCGCGACCGCGGCGATCGTGGTGGGCGGCGCGGTGCGGCTGAGTTTCTTCGTGCTCAGCCCGACCATCTACGGCGTCGACAACACGCTGCTGTACTTCCCCAACGAGTGGGTGTCGACAGCGGTCGACGGCTGGTCCACCCTGCTGGCCGGGGCCGCATCCCTGGTGGCCTACGTGGTGGTGGCGCTGATGACGACGCGTCCGGTTGCGCCGGCCGAGCCGGCCACCGCGGTCGAGACGACGCCCGCCACGCTCACGGCGGTCCAGCCCTGACACGCGTGAACACCGTGGGTGCGCACGCGTCGGACCCGCCCGGCTGGCAGGATCGACGCGTGCACACCACCGGGGGCGGACGTCCCCGACTCGAGGAGCGCAAGCGGCCGGGTGACACCGCCCGCGACGAGGTGCTGGACGCCGCGGCGGAGTTGTTCACGACACTGGGGGTGGCGGCGACGTCGACCCGCCAGATCGCCGAGGCGGTCGGCATCCGGCAGGCGTCGCTGTATCACCATTTCCGCACCAAGGACGACATCCTGGCGGCGCTGCTGCACGGCACCGTGGCGTCGTCGTTGGCCGCCGCGCAGCGCCTGCTGGACCGCCAGGAGCCGGCCGCGGTGCTGCTGCACGCGTTCACGTACCTCGACGGCCGGCTGCTGTGGGACAGCCCGTGGAACCTCGGCATCCTGTATCTGCTGCCCGAGGTCCGCGCCCCGCGTTTCGACGAATTCCACCGGCAGCGCGGCCAGTTGCGGCAGGCGTATCACACGCTGGTGCATCGCGTGCTCGACGGTCGACAGCGCTGCGCCGACGCGTTCGACGTCGGCGTCGACGAGGATGTGGTGTTCCGGCTGGTCGAGTCGCTGCCGAACATGCGGGCCGACGGGATGGGTGAACCGGATCAGCCGCAACGCACCGCCGATTTGGCGCTGCATGTGCTGGGCTGGCGTGGGGACTGGCCCGCGCTGCGCGCGGCCTCCCAAGCGGTCGCCGACGCGATCGGCTGATTCTTTTCTCGCCCACAGGGGCAAACGGGCGGGAACGTGCGAGGTAGATCCGTCGAACGTCGATCTCGGCGCTCGGCGGCGGAGCGGGCCCGTGGCCGCTAGCGGACCTCGGCCAACAGCTCGTCACACGCGCGCTCACACCGGCGGCAGACGTCGGCACAGATCCGGCAGTGCTCGTGGTGTTCGGCGTGGCTGCCGCATTCGTCGGCACACGTGCGGCAGGCGGTCACACAAGACTTCAGCACATCGGCGGTGAGGTGGGCGTCGTAACCGGTTTGCCGCGACAGAACCCGGGCGGTGGCCGCACAGATGTCTGCGCAGTCGGAGTTGGTGCGGATGCACCTGGTCAGATGCGCGACCGACGCTTCACCGAGGCAGGCGTCGGCGCATGCGGTACACGCCTGCGCACACTCCACACAGGCCGCTATAGCAGCCGCGAGTTTTCCGCGGTCGATACCGCCCAGATCCTGCGGGTAGGTCTCGAGCATCCTGCCGGCCACATCCATGGTCTCCTCCTCGACTCTGGGCGCTTGCCCGTCGCTTACCCGCCGGCCGCGGCCGAAAACAGGTGCCTGGTCGACGCCGGCCAGCGCCGATCCGTCACCGGCCTGCTCGGCCGAGATGACGCTGAGCGAACCGTCCGTCTCGAGCACCACGGCGGCGACGTCGGCGACATCACCACGACCCGACGCGCGTACCGCCTGCCGCACCTCATCAGCGCTCACCCGCTGCCCGCGCAGCGCCGACTCCCGAAACCGCCCGCTGGACAGCAGCAGCGTCGGCGTCGACTTCAGCGCCATCCGGCCGACCCGCGCACGGGAGGAGATCAGCGCCGCAGCGAACTGCAGGGCCACCAGAAGTGCCAGCGCCGTCACGCCCTCGACATACGACACCTCGGAGCTGAGCAGAATCGTCGCCAGCGTGGACCCGACCGCGACCGTGACGACGAGATCAAAGGCGTTGAGTTTGGCGAGCGTGCGCTTTCCCGAAATGCGAAGCAGCACAATCAATGTACCGTAGGCGGCCGCACCGATCACCAGCACTCTCGCGGCATCCGCCCAACCGTCGAACCACACCCTGTCATTCCTCCCGGGTCAATGGCACCGGCCGGCCTCGTTCCGTCACAACAGCCGGCGCGAACACGCGAACTCCTACCCAATGGCAGCGGCAACAAACCGCATGGGCTTCGGACGTTTGACGAAGCAACGGCTGGGTACGGCTTCGGCGATGAGCCACTCGAACCACCGTTCCCCGTCACGATCGGCGGCGTCACACGTTCCTGCGAGGCGAAATGAGCAGCGGTAAACGCGATCGCATCGCCGAGCCGTGGGGCACGCGAATGCCCTACGCCAAGGGCGCGCGGTGGCCGCAGCGCGTCGACATGTACCTCGCCGACGGGCTGGATTCGGATTCGGTCGACCGTTGGGTGCAGTCGGCCTCGGTGCTGCACTCCAACGGTGACGGGCTCGACATCGCGGTCAAGGACGGCCGCATCGTCGGGGTGCGGGGGCGCGCCGACGATCGGGTCAACCACGGGCGGGTGGACACCAAGGACCTGTTCGGCTGGCAGGCCAATGCGTCGGCCGACCGCCTGACGACGCCGCTGATCCGCCGCAACGGGCGGCTGGTCGAAACCGATTGGGACACCGCCATGAACGCGGTCGTGCAAAAGACCCACGGCCTGCTCGACACATTTGGCCCTGGCTCCATCGGCTTCTACACCAGCGGCCAGCTGTTCCTCGAGGAGTACTACACGCTCGGGGTCATCGCCCACGGGGCGATCGGCACCAACCACGTCGACGGCAACACCCGGCTGTGCACCGCCACCGCCGCCGAGGCGCTCAAGGAGTCCTTCGGCTGCGACGGTCAGCCCGGCTCCTACACCGACGTCGACCACGCCGACGTCATCGCGTTGTTCGGGCACAACGTCGCCGAGACCCAGAGCGTGCTGTGGATGCGGATGCTGGACCGGTTGGCCGGCGAGGACCCGCCCGCGATCGTCTGCGTCGATCCGCGAGACACCGAGGTGGCCCGCCACGCGACGGTGCACCTCGCCCCGCTGCCGGGCACCAACGTGGCGTTGATGAACGGCCTGTTGCACGAGATCGTGCGCAACGGGTGGGTGGATGACGCCTACGTCGACCAGCACGCCGTCGGTTTCGAGGAGTTGAAGAAGCGGGTGGCCGAGTTCCCACCGGAACGCGTCGCCCAGATCTGCGCCGTACCGGCCGCCGACGTGCAGGCGGCAGCGCGGCTGCTCGGCACCGCGACCGCGCTGCTGTCGACGGTGCTGCAGGGCTTCTATCAATCCCATCAGGCGACGGCGGCCGCGGTGCAGGTCAACAACATCCACATCGTGCGCGGCATGCTGGGCCGGCCGGGGTGCGGCCTGCTGCAGATGAACGGCCAACCGACCGCGGAGAACACCAGGGAGTGCGGTGCCGACGGTGACCTAGCCGGTTTCCGCAACTGGTCCAACGACTCCCACATCGCCGAGCTGGCCGAGCTGTGGAACATCGACCAGATGCAGATCCCGCACTACGCGCCTCCGACGCACGCGATGCAGATGTTCAGGTACGCCGAGCAGGGCACGCTTCGCATGTTGTGGGTCAGCGCCACCAACCCCGCGGTGTCACTACCTGAATTGGCAAGGATCCGAAGCATTCTGGGTCAGGACCGGCTGTTCCTCGTGGTGCAGGACATCTACCCGACCGAGACGACCGAGCTCGCCGACGTGGTGTTGCCCGCCGCCGCCTGGGGTGAGAAGACCGGCACGTTCACCAACGCCGACCGCACCGTGCACCTGTCCGAGAAAGCTGTAGAACCACCCGGGCAGGCCCGTCCGGATCTCGACATCTTCCTGGATTTCGCGCGCCGCATGGGATTTCGGGACAACGACGGTGCCCCGCTGCCGCCCTTCAGCGACGCGGAGTCGGCGTTCGAAGCGTGGACGAAGTGCAGCGCCGGGCGGCCGTGCGACTACACCGGCTTGAGCTATGCGAAGCTGCGTGATTCGGCCGGAATCCAGTGGCCGTGCAACGACGATCGGCCCGACGGCACCGAACGGCTGTACTCCGACGCGAAGTTCTGGGCGGACCCGGACTACTGCGAGGCCTACGGCAAGGATCTGATCACCGGCGCGCCGCTGGAACCCACCGAATACCGGGCGATGAACCCGTTCGGCAAGGCGATTCTCAAAGCCGCCGAATACATTCCGCTGCACGAGCCACCGTCGGACGACTATCCGTTCGTGCTGATCACCGGTCGTACCCTGTATCACTTCCACACCCGCACGAAGACCGCCCGCTCACCGCAACTGCAGGCGGCCGCACCCGAACCGTGGGTAGAGATGTCGGCCGCCGACACCCGGAGGTTGGGAATCGCCGAGGGTGACGTCGTCGAAGTGAGGACCCCGCGCGGCGCGGTCACCGCGGCGTGCCGGATCAGCGGTATCCGCGACGGCGTGGTGTTCGTTCCGTTCCACTACGGCTACTGGGACGTCGACGGCCCCGCACGTCAGCGGGCCGCCAACGAGTTGACGATCACCGACTGGGATCCGGTGTCCAAACAGCCCATCTACAAGACCGCGGCGGCCAAGGTCGCCCGGGTCGGCCAAGGCGGCGCGCCGGCACCGGCACCGACCACCGCCGCGTCGGCACCGGTGTCTGCCGCCGTCGATGCGACTACCGGAGGCGCGGCGGCGCAGGTATCGGAATCTACGGAGACACCATGAAACTTGGTTTGGCGCTACGCGAGTTGCACCGCTCGGAGTTGCGGGTGGCCCGCGCACTGGATGCGATCGCCGCCCGCCACCACGACGATCACGCCATCTTCTATGTGGCACAAGACCTTGCCCGCTGGTCCAAAGAGCATGTCGCGCTGGTGGCGCAAACGGGTCGGCGCTACGACGTTCGGCTCAGGGAACATCCCCGCACGGTGGCTCTCACCGGCGCCGCGCAGCAGTGGATCAGCGACCGCGTCGGTCGCCGCCCCGAACCCGCCCTGCTGCTGCTCGCCGACCTGCGCCGCCTGCACCGGCTGGCAGCCGGTGTATCGCTCGACTGGGAACTGCTGGCCCAAGGCGCCCAGGCCGCCAAGGACCAGCGGCTGCTGGAGTTGACCCAACGCTGCCATCCGCAGGCGCTGCGGCAGATGCGCTGGGCGAACGCGATGCTCAAAGAGCTCTCACCCCAGGCGTTGATGAACTGAGCCGTACCCTCGACACCATGGATGCTGCGGAACTCGTCGCGCTGCTGCGAGGGTGCCGGGTCGCAGTGCTGACCGGCGCCGGCATGTCCACCGACTCCGGTATCCCGGACTACCGCGGGCCCGACTCGCCGCCCAGTAACCCGATGACCATCGGGCAGTTCACCTCCGACCGGGAGTTTCGGCAGCGGTACTGGGCGCGTAACCACCTCGGCTGGCGGCACATGGACGACACGCGGCCCAACGCCGGTCACCGGTCGCTGGCGCAGCTCGAGCAGGCCGGCGTCGTCAGCGGGCTGATCACCCAGAATGTCGACCTGCTGCACACCAAGGCGGGCAGCCGTGCGGTGGTCAACCTGCACGGCACCTACGCCGAGGTGATCTGCCTGGACTGCGGGCATGCGATGTCGCGGGCAGCGTTTGCTGACCTGCTGGAAGCCGCCAACCCGGGCTTCGCGCAGCGCGCCCAGCGACTCGGCGGCATCGCCGTGGCCCCCGACGCCGACGCGGTAGTCGACGACACCGCATCGTTTCGCGTCGTCGACTGCGGGCAGTGCGGCGGCATGCTCAAACCCAACATCGTCTATTTCGGCGAGAACGTTCCCAAAGACCGTGTCGCGCAGGCATTCTCCATGGTCGACGCCGCCGATGTGCTGCTGGTGGCCGGGTCGTCGCTGACGGTGTACTCCGGCTACCGGTTCGTCCGGCACGCAGCGGCGGCCGGTATGCCGATCGCGATCGTCAACCGCGGACCCACCCGCGGCGACGAGCTCGCCACGCTCAAAATCGACAGCGGGTGCTCCGAAATGCTGACGCGGCTGGTCTGCGAGTTGGGCGCGCAAAAGGACGCTCTCGGGGCTTAACCGCGCCGAAATCGCAGATTAAACGGCGACCAGGTCGTCGGCGTGCACGGCGGGGCGGCGCAACTCAGCGGGCAACTCTGAGGTCGAGCGGCCCAACATGGTCTCCAGCTCGGCGTGGTCATAGGCCACCACGCCGCGCGCGACCATCGTGGCGTCCTGCGCCCGCAACTCCACGACGTCACCGCCGTAGAAGCGCCCGGACAGCGCGGTGATGCCGGCGGCCAGCAGCGACCGGCGTTGCCGCACGACCGCTTGCACCGCGCCGTCGTCCAGCGTCAATGCCCCCGACGCCTCGGCGGCGTAGCGCACCCAGAACCGGCGCGCCGACATCCGTTCGCCGCGCGGGGCGAAGACGGTGCCGACCGACGCGTCGCGTAGCGCGGTGGCGGCGTCGGATGCCGCGGCCAGCAGCACCGGCACCCCGGCGTCGGCGGCCAGCAGCGCCGACGACAGCTTCGAGGCCATCCCGCCGGTACCCAGGTTGCTGCCCCGCCCGGCGACCACACCGTCGAGGTCGCCCGGCCCGGCCACCTCCGGGATGAAGCGCGCCTGGCCCCTGCGCGGGTCGGCGTCGTAGAGGCCGTCGATGTCAGACAGCAGCACCAGCGCGTCGGCGCCGACCAGATGGGCCACCAGCGCCGAAAGCCGGTCGTTGTCGCCGAACCGGATCTCGTTGGTGGCCACGGTGTCGTTCTCGTTGACGATCGCCACGGCGTGCAGCGCGCGCAGCCGGTCCAGGGTGCGCTGGGCGTTGGTGTGCTGTACCCGCATCGAAATGTCGTGCGCGGTCAGCAACACCTGCCCGACGGTGCGCTCATAGCGGGCGAACGCCGTGCTCCACGCGTTGACCAGCGCCACCTGCCCGACGCTGGCGGCGGCCTGTTTGGTGGCCAGGTCGGCCGGGCGCTTGGAGAGCTTGAGCGGTTCGATACCGGCGGCGATCGCACCCGATGACACGATCACCACATCCGAACCGGCCCGCATCCGACCTTCGATCGCCTCGACCAGGGTCGCCAGCCGGCTGGCGTCGAACACCCCCGACGGTGTGGTCAGCGCGGTGGTGCCGATCTTGACGACGACGCTGCGGGCGCGGCGGATGGCGTCGCGGTGGGCGCTCACGACTCACCGTCGGGTCGGCGGCGCTCACGGCGGGCCGCCTTGCGCTCGGTTGCCGACACCCGGTCGGTCTGCTCCAGCCGCGCATCGGTGCCGCGCCCGGACCGCGGCACGTCGACGCCGGCGGGCGTCTGGGGCTCCCAGTCGAAGGTGACGTCGCCGATCGTGACGGCGCAGCCGGGGGTGGCGCCGAGCCTGAGCAGTTCGTCCTCGACGCCGAGTCGAGCCAGCCGGTCGGCCAGATAGCCGACGGCTTCGTCGTTGTCGAAATCGGTTTGGCTGATCCATCGTTCGGGCCGCACGCCGTGTACGACGAAACCGCCGTGGCCGTCGGGTTCGACGGTGAACCCGGTCTCGTCGACCGGTACGGGCCGGATGACCGGCCGGCGCGCCACGTCGGGCGGCTGCGCCTCGCGGTACGCCGACACCATGTCCCACAACGCGAATGTCAAGGACCGCAGCCCTTCTCGGGTGACCGTGGAGACGGCGAAGGTGGGCCAGCCGAACCGGTCGGCGATCTCCTCGCGGACGAACTCGGCGAGCTCACGCGCCTCGGGCACATCGATCTTGTTGAGCACCACCGCTCTTGGGCGTTGCGCGAGATCACCCAGCGTGCTGTCGCCTTTCAGCGTCGGAGTGTAGGCGGCCAGTTCGGCTTCGAGCGCCTCGATGTCGGAGATCGGGTCGCGGCCCGGTTCGGCCGTTGCACAGTCCACGACATGCACCAGCACGGCGCAGCGTTCGATGTGACGCAGGAAGTCCAGGCCCAGGCCGCGGCCAGAAGATGCGCCGGGGATCAGGCCGGGCACGTCGGCGGCGGTGAAGGTGTGCTCGCCGGCGGACACGACGCCGAGGTTGGGCGCCAGCGTAGTGAACGGATAGTCGGCGATCTTGGGTTTGGCCGCCGAGATGACCGACACCAGCGACGACTTGCCCGCGGACGGAAATCCGACCAGCCCGACGTCGGCGACGGTTTTGAGCTCCAGCGTGAGGTCGCGGACCTCACCTTTTTCGCCGAGCAGCGCGAAGCCGGGCGCCTTGCGGGCACGCGAGGCCAGCGCCGCGTTGCCCAGCCCGCCGCGACCGCCGGCGGCGGCCACGAAACGGGTGCCGGCGCCGACCAGGTCGGCGAGCAGGCGGCCGTTCTCATCGAGGACGACGGTGCCGTCGGGCACCTTGACTTCCAGGTCATCGCCCGCGGCGCCGTCGCGGTTGCTGCCGGCGCCGGGCTTGCCCGACGGCGCGACGACATGCGGGCGGAAGTGGAAGTCGAGCAGCGTGTGCACCTGCGGGTCGACGACCAGCACGACGCTGCCGCCGCGGCCGCCGTTGCCCCCGTCGGGGCCGCCGAGCGGTTTGAATTTCTCGCGGTGGACCGAGGCGCAGCCGTTGCCGCCGTTGCCGGCCCGCGCGTGAATCACCACGCGGTCGACAAACCGAGGCATCGGATACTCCTCTCCATTCGCCGAAAGGGACGTTTGGGCGCGAAAGTGCGAGAGCCTAACGCCAAAACGTCGGTTTCGACGGCGGAGTTAGGCCTCCGCGGACGGTCGCACGACGCTGACCGTCTTGCGGCCACGCTTGGAGCCGAACAACACGGCGCCGGGAGCGGTGGCGAACAGCGTGTCGTCGCCGCCGCGGCCGACGTTAGCGCCGGGATGGAAATGCGTACCCCGCTGCCGCACCAGGATCTCGCCGGCCTTGACGATCTGGCCGCCGAAGCGCTTGACGCCGAGCCGCTGGGCTGCGGAGTCGCGACCGTTACGTGAGCTGGAAGCGCCCTTCTTGTGTGCCATGTCGTAAGTCCTCGCCTCTGCTATCTGTTCTTCGCCTGACGGCTCATCACTTGATGCCGGTGACCTTCAGGACCGTCAGCTGTTGACGGTGGCCCTGACGCTTGTGATAGCCGGTCTTGTTCTTGAACTTGTGGATGCGGATCTTGGGGCCCTTTTTGTGCTCGAGCACCTCGCCGGTGACGGCGACCTTCTCCAGGGCCTTGGCGTCGCTGGTGACCTTGGCTCCGTCGACGACGAGGGCGACGGGCAGCGCGACCTTCGAGCCGGGTTCGCCGTCGAGCTTTTCGACCTTGACCACGTCTCCGACGGCGACTTTGTACTGCTTGCCGCCCGTCTTGACGATTGCGTACGTGGCCTTCTCGGCTGCCATCGTGCTCGTGCTCCTACGTCGTTTCTGCACACAGCGCTGCTCGCGACTGCGCTGGTCTGGGTTTGGACATCGCCGGCAGGGCCTGGCGACAACTGCTCAAGGCTACTTGAGCCGTGCCGCAAGGGTCAAATCACCGCAGGTCACGGCGCCGGTCCAGGCGGACCCGCAGGTCGCGCTGCGGCGCGCCGACGGTGCCGACCGCCCGGGCGGGTCACCCCGACGGACCGCTCGTCGTCGTCATCGGAGTCGTCGTCCTCGTCCTCGTCCTCGTAATCATCGTCGTCGTCGGAGTCCTCGTCGGAGTCATCGTCGTCATCGGAGTCGGAGTCGCCGTTGATGACCTCGATGTCATCGTCGATGTCGTCCTCATCGTCGTCGGAATCCAGGTCGATCTCGTCCTCGTCCTCGTCCGAGTCGTCCTCGTCGTCGGGCTCATACGAGTCCTCGTCGTCCTCCTCCGAGGACGACACCGCCTCGCGGATACTATCGGAATCGGCCTCGGCGACCGTCTCGGCGGGCTTCTTCTCCTCGCCGTTCCCCTCGCCGTTCTCCTCGTCGTCCTGGCGTTCGGCCGTGGCGGCCATCGCCTTGAACATCGGATGCTCCCCGGCCGGATGGGCAGGCACCTTGGCGACCGCCACATCGTCGGACTTGCCGCCGCGCTTACCGCGCTTGCCCCGACGACCGCCCCCGGAACTGCGCCCGTTGCCCGACGTCGAGTCGATGGGGTCGGTGTGCACCACAATGCCGCGCCCGCTGCAGTGCGTGCACGACGTGGAGAACGCCTCGATCAGCCCGGTGCCCAACCGTTTGCGCGTCAACTGCACCAGCCCCAGCGAGGTGACCTCGGAAACCTGGTGGCGGGTGCGGTCCCGGGCGAGCGCCTCGGTCAGCCTGCGCAGCACCAGGTCGCGGTTGGACTCGAGCACCATGTCGATGAAGTCGATGACGACGATGCCGCCGATGTCGCGCAGCCGCAGCTGGCGCACGATCTCCTCGGCGGCCTCGAGGTTGTTGCGGGTGACGGTCTGCTCGAGGTTGCCGCCCGATCCGGTGAACTTGCCGGTGTTGACGTCGATCACCGTCATCGCCTCGGTGCGGTCGATGACCAGCGTGCCGCCCGATGGCAGCCACACCTTGCGGTCCATCGCCTTGGTCAACTGCTCGTCGATGCGGTGCACCGCGAACACGTCCGGACCGTCGGGCGCAACGGGCTCATACTTCGTCATCCTCGGAAGAAGTTCCGGCGCAACGTTATTCACATATTCGGTGATGGTCTTCCACGCGTCGTCGCCGGCGACGGTGAGCCCGGTGAAGTCTTCGTTGAACAGGTCGCGGATCACCTTGACCAACACGTCGGGCTCTTCGTAGAGCGCCACCGCCGCGCCGGCCTTCTTCTCGGTGATCTCGGCGGCCTTGGCCTCGATCTCGGCCCAGCGCTTCTGCAGCCGGTCGACGTCGGAGCGGATGTCTTCTTCCTTGACGCCCTCGGAGGCGGTGCGGATGATCACGCCCGCGTCCTGCGGTACGACCTCACGCAGGATCTCCTTGAGCCGCTGCCGTTCGGTGTCGGGCAGCTTGCGGCTGATCCCCGTCGACGACGCGCCCGGCACGTAGACCAGGAAGCGGCCGGCCAACGACACCTGCGTGGTCAGCCGCGCCCCCTTGTGGCCCACCGGGTCCTTGCTGACCTGCACGACGACGTAGTCGCCGGGTTTGAGCGCCTGCTCGATCTTGCGGTTCTGCCCGCCGAGGCCCGCAGCCTCCCAGTTCACCTCGCCGGCATAGAGCACCCCGTTGCGGCCGCGGCCGATGTCGACGAAGGCGGCTTCCATCGACGGCAGCACGTTCTGCACGATGCCCAGGTAGATGTTGCCGACCAGCGACGCCGACGCGGCCGACGTCACGAAGTGTTCGACGACGACGCCATCCTCGAGCACCGCGATCTGCGTATAGCGGGAGCCCTCGTGCGGCGGCTCGGTGCGGACCTTGTCGCGCACCACCATCATCCGCTCGACCGCCTCGCGACGGGCCAGGAACTCGGCCTCGCTCAGGATCGGCGGGCGGCGCCGGCCCGCGTCGCGACCGTCGCGGCGGCGCTGACGCTTGGCTTCCAGCCGGGTCGATCCGTTGATGCCCTGGATCTCGCCGTCGCCGCTGGCGGACTTGTCGGCCTTCGTGGCCTTCCGCGGCTCGCGTTCGTGCACGACGGTGTTGGGCGGGTCGTCGGGCGCCGACGCCGTGTCGTTGTCGTCGCCGGAGCCGGACTTGCGACGACGGCGGCGGCGACGACGGCGGGTCGCGCCCTCCGCGCCGGTGTTGTCGTCGTCGTTGGTGTCGTCGTCGGAGTCGTCAGAGTCGTCGTCGGAGTCGCTGCTCTGGCTGTCGGTGTCGTCGGAGTCGTCGTCACCGCTCTGCTCGCCGCGGCCACGCCCTCGGCCGCGCCGGCCCCGGCGCCTGCGCCTGCCGGACGGCCGCTCGAACTGGTCGTCGTCGGAATCCGAGTCGTCATCGGAGTCCGAGCTGTCGTCGTCCTCGTCGTCATCAGCGGAGCGGTAGTCGACGGCGACGGGCTGGGGCGCGACGAACAGCGGAAGGTAGTCGGCGGGCTCGGAGTTGGCGGGCGCCGCGGTGTCCGGCGGCTGCTCGGACTCCGTCTCGGCTTCCGGCTCCGCGGTCTCGGTGTCCGCCGCGACGGTCTCGCCCTCCGGCGGTTCGGCGGGCGTTTCGACGACCGTGTCGGAAACCCTCAGCCCCTCGGGCTGAGGGTCCTCACTGGGTGATGTCTGGTCTTCTTCGGTCGGGGCTTGGGAATGGTCTTGAGAATGGACATTGTCGGCCACGTAGTCTCCTTAAGCCCCCGGGCGCGTCGTGCTTGACGCGGCCACGCGAGGGCTTCCGCTATTGGCCCGGGTAAACGTCCCCGAGCTTGTTATGGTCTCGCCCCGAGCGGCTCCTGGGTGGAACCATCCCGGCGCCTATTGCGAATGATGGCTGGACGGTCGGCGCCGCACCGCGCGTGGCGATGGTCGCGCACGTCTAAGTCTTCATTCGGGCGTCCGACCCCAATTACAGGTCGGTAACCCACGACAAGTATCCCACATCACGCCAACTCGCCCGACCATGCCGCACGAGCAGGCGATATCGGTGTTTAGCTGCCTGGGAACCAGAGGTCGATCTCGCGGGCGGCCGACTCCGGTGAATCCGAGCCGTGCACGATGTTGTCCTGGGTGACCAAGGCCAGGTCACCGCGGATCGAGCCGGGTGCGGCCTTCTCGACGGGATCGGTGCCGCCGGCGAGCTGGCGGAACGCGGCGATGGCGCGGGGGCCTTCCACGATGGCCGCCACTACCGGCCCGGAGGTGATGAACTCCAGCAGCGAGCCAAAGAACGGTTTGTCTTCGTGCTCGGCGTAGTGCCGACGGGCCAGGTCCTCGCTGACGTCCTTGAGCTGCAGCGCCGCGATTGTCAGCCCCTTGCGTTCGATCCGGCTGAGAACTTCGCCGATCAGGCGCCGCTTGACGCCGTCGGGCTTGATCAATACGAGGGTCCGCTCAGTCACGGCCGACAGCCTAGTCGGGCGACTGCTGCTGTCCGGGTAAGAGTCCGCGTTTCTGCCGGCGCAGCACCTCGGCGCGCAGGTAGGCGATCACCAACCACACCACCAGGAAGATGACCGCGATCAGCCCGATCGCGACGTGGACCAGGAACCCGGCGACGAACACCGCCTGAACGGCCAAGTTCACCCAGATCGCCCACGGCCGGCCCTGCACGCCGCACAGCAACACGAGCAACACCGCGAAGCCGATGAGGTAGCCGCCGCTGGCCGCGGTCAGCCCTCCCCCGATGCGCGCCACCACCGGCAGTGCAAGCAGCACCACGATGGCCTCCAGGATCAGCGTGCCGGCCATCACGCCGCGGAAGCTCTTCCACGGGTCCGGCTGCTGGGTCATTGCGGGTCCTTTCCGAACAGGGTCCGCGCCGCGCCCGCGGTCACCACCGAACCGGTGATCACGATTCCGGCACCACCCAACGCCTCGCCGTCGTTGCCTGGGTCTTCGACGATCGCCGTCGCGGTCTCGATCGCGTCGGGCAGGGTGTCCGCGGTGACAACCCGTTCCGGGCCGAACCGCTCCTCGGCGCGCAACGCCAACGCTGCCACGTCGAGCGCGCGCGGGGAACCGTTGTGCGTCACCACGATCTGATCGAACACCGGTTCCAGCGCGCTCAGGATGCCGTCGACGTCCTTGTCCTCCATGACCGCGACGACGCCCACGAGGGTGCGGAAGTCGAATTCCTCGGTGAGCGCCTGCGCCAGCGCCGACGCGCCCGCCGGGTTGTGGGCAGAATCGATGAACACCGTCGGCGCACTGCGCATCCGCTCCAGCCGTCCCGGGTTGGCCACGGCGGCAAAGCCGGCCCGTACCGCCTCCACGTCGAGTTGGCGTTGCGAGCCGGCCCCGAAGAACGCTTCGACCGCGGCCAGCGCCACGGCCGCGTTGTGCGCTTGGTGCTCACCGTGCAGCGGCAGATAGATCTCGGTGTACACGCCGCCGAGGCCTTGCAGTTCCAGAAGCTGGCCACCGACGGCGATCTGCCTACCGAGCACGGCGAACTCCGAATCCTCACGCGCGACGGCGGCCTCGGCCGCGACGGTCTGGCGCAGCAGCACCTCCATCGCCTCGGGGGCCTGCCGGGCGATGACGGCCACGGTGTCGGTCGGCACCAGATCCTCGTCCTGCTTGGTGATGATTCCGGCCTTCTCCGAAGCGATCTCGGCGATCGTGTCGCCGAGGTAGTTGACGTGGTCCACGGAGATGGGGGTGACGACGGCGACCGGGGCGTTGACGACGTTGGTGGCGTCCCAGCGTCCCCCGAGGCCGACCTCGACGACCGCGACGTCGATCGGTGCGTCGGCGAACGCGGCGAACGCCATCGCGGTGACCACTTCGAACTTGCTCATCGCGGGCCCGCCCGCCTTTTCGGACTGCTCGTCGACGAGGTGCACGAAGGGTTCGATTTCGCGGTACGTGGCCACGTACTGCGCCGGGCTGATCGGCTTACCGTCGATGGAGATCCGCTCCACGGCCGACTGCAGGTGTGGGCTGGTGGTGCGCCCGGTGCGCCGGTGCAGAGCGGTCAGCAGCGCGTCGACCATGCGCGCCACCGACGTCTTGCCGTTGGTGCCCGCGATGTGGATCGACGGGTAGCCCCGCTGCGGCGAGCCGAGCAGCTCCATCAACGCCGCGATGCGTGCGGTGCTCGGCTCGAGTTTGGTTTCGGGCCAACGCTGGTCGAGCAGGTGCTCGACCTGAAGCAGCGACGCGATCTCGTCCGGCGTTGGGACGGGTTTCGTCATTTCAGCGACGCCAGCCTCGCGGTGATGCGCTCGACTTCTTCCTCGGCCAGCCGTTGGCGTCCGCGGATCTTGTCGACCACATCCGCCGGCGCTTTGGCCAGAAACGCCTCGTTGCCGAGTTTGCCTGTGGTGCCCGCCAATTCCTTCTGCGCGGCGGCGAGATCCTTCTCGAGCCTGCGCCGCTCGGCGGCCACGTCGACAGTGCCGGAGGTATCGACCTCGACGGTGACGGTGCCCTTCGACAGCCGCACCTCGATGGCGGCGGTGCGGTTGAACCCATCGTCGGCGGCGGTCAGCCACGCCAACGCGCTGACGGCGGGCACCTGGGCGGCCAGGTCAGCGGCGTCGATGTCGGACAACCGCGCGGGCACCTTCTGCCGGTCGCCCAGCCCTTGGTCGCTGCGGAACCGGCGTATTTCGGTGATCAGCTTCTGCATATCGGCGACCCGCTGTGCGGCCACGGGGTCCACCGTAAAGCCGGTGGGTTCGGGCCAGTCGGCCACCACCAGCGACTCCTGGCCGGTCAGCGTCTTCCACAGCACCTCGGTGACGAACGGCATCACCGGGTGCAGCAGCTTGAGCAGGGTGTCCAGCACAGCCGCAAGCACCGCTGTCGTGTGCTCGATACCTTCTGCCAGTTGGGTTTTCGCCAGCTCCACGTACCAGTCGCAGAACTCGTCCCAGGCGAAGTGGTACAGCGCTTCACAGGCCCGGTTGAATTCGTAGCCCTCGAACGCCGTGTCGACTTCGGCGCGCACCACTTCCATCCGGCCCAGAATCCACCGGTCGGCGTCGGTGAGCTGCGAGGTGTCCGGCAGCGCAGCGGGTTTGGTCCCGTTCATCAGGGCGAACCGAGTGGCGTTGAACAGCTTGGTGGCGAAGTTGCGCGAGGCGCGCGCGTGGTCCTCGCCGATGGACAGGTCGCCGCCGGGGCTGGCACCGCGGGCCAACGTGAAGCGCAGCGCGTCGGCGCCGAACTTCTCCACCCAGTCCAGCGGGTCGATCCCGTTGCCGCGCGATTTGCTCATCTTGCGGCCGTGTTCGTCGCGGATCAGCCCGTGCAAAAAGACGTTCTCGAACGGCACCTGCGGTGCGCGCTTGCCGTAGTCGGTGATCGCGTCGTCGCCGGCGACGAACGTGCCGAACATCATCATCCGGGCCACCCAGAAGAACAGGATGTCGTAGCCGGTGACCAGAACCGTTGTCGGGTAGAACTTCTGCAGTTCGGGGGTGTGGTCGGGCCAGCCCATGGTGGAGAACGGCCACAGCGCCGACGAGAACCAGGTGTCGAGCACGTCGGGGTCCTGATCCCAGCCCGCGGGCGGGGTTTCGTCCGGGCCGACGCACACCATCTCGCCGTCGGGTCCGTGCCAGATCGGGATGCGGTGGCCCCACCACAGCTGCCGTGAAATGCACCAGTCGTGCATGTTGTCCACCCACGCGAACCAGCGCGGTTCCAGGCTCTTGGGGTGAATCACAGTGTCGCCGTTGCGCACCGCGTCGCCTGCCGCCTTGGCCAGCGCGTCGACCTTGACCCACCACTGCAGCGACAACCGGGGTTCGATCGGCTCACCGCTGCGTTCGGAGTGCCCGACGCTGTGCGAGTACGGCCGCTTCTCCTCGACGATGCGGCCCTGGCCGGCCAGCGCCTCGCGAACCTTCACCCGCGCCTCGAACCGGTCCATCCCGTCGAATTGCGTGCCGGTGTCGGTGATCCGGGCCTTGGTGTCCATGATGGTGGGCATCGGAAGCCCGTGCCGCATGCCGATCTCGAAGTCGTTGGGGTCGTGGGCCGGGGTGACCTTGACCGCGCCGGTGCCGAACTCCGGGTCGACGTGTTCGTCGGCCACGATGACGATTTCGCGCTCGAGGAAGGGGTGCGGCAGGGTTTTGCCGACCAGGTGGCGGTAGCGGTCGTCGTCGGGGTGCACCGCGATCGCGGTGTCGCCGAGCATGGTCTCCATCCGGGTGGTGGCCACCACGATGTGTGGTTCGTCGTCGGACAGCGAACCGTAGCGGAACGACACCAGCTCACCGTCGACGTCTTCGTATTTGACCTCGAGATCGGAGACGGCGGTCTCGAGCACCGGCGACCAGTTCACCAGCCGTTCGGCGCGGTAGATCAGGCCCGCGTCGAAGAGCCGTTTGAAGATCGTGCGCACCGCCCGCGACAGCCCGTCGTCCATCGTGAACCGGTCGCGGCTCCAGTCCACGCCGTCGCCGATGCGGCGCATTTGGCCTTCGATAGTGCCGCCCGATTCGCGTTTCCAGTCCCACACCTTGTCGACGAACAACTCGCGGCCGAAGTCCTCTTTGGTCTTGCCGTCGACGGCGAGTTGCTTTTCGACCACCGACTGGGTGGCGATTCCGGCGTGGTCCATCCCGGGCAGCCACAGCACCTCGTAGCCCTGCATCCGCCTGCGCCGGGTCAGCGCATCCATCAGCGTGTGATCGAGCGCGTGGCCCATGTGCAGGCTGCCGGTCACGTTCGGCGGCGGCAGCACGATCGAGTAGGCGGGTTTGGTGCTGGTGACGTCGGCGGTGAAGTAGCCGGCGGCCACCCAGCCCTCGTAGAGGTCGGCCTCCGCCGCGCCCGGGTCCCACGACTTGGGCAATGCTTCAACGCCGGGATCGGCGGCGCGGCGGGGGGTTGAGGTCACCCGGCAATTCTAAAGCGTGTCGAAAAACTCGGTTGAGTGGTCGACACCGCCCTTCTCGGGCATCCGGTTGGTTTCAGGCCGCGGGTGCGGTGTGATCGCCGGTTCCCGCGTCATCCGGGCTGGTTTCACCGACACGAGGGTGTTGGCCAGCGCCGTCCCGTCGGCGGGCATTGGTGGCCCGGCCTCCTGCTTGGGGGTCCGGGGATCGATGAACGTTATCGTCATGGTCGGCCCGGCCCCAGCGGGCCAGGTTCACCGCCGCGTTGAGATCACGGTCAGCGTAATAGCCGCAACCACAGGCGAACACCCGATCGGACAGCGTCATCGAACGATTGACTACCCCGCATTGGGGGCATAGGCGCGTCGATGGATACCAGCGGTCGGCTTCGACAAGGTGGCCGCCGCGCCACGCCTGCTTGTATTTGAGCAGGCGAGCGAACTCGGCCCAGCCAGCATCCGAGATCGCGAGAGCCAGCCGGCGATTGGCCAACATTCCGGCCACGTTCAGATTCTCGATGACGAGCCGGTCGTGAGTCTTGACCAACTTGTTGGCAACCTGATGCTGGAAATGGCGACGCATATTGGCCACACGACGATGATGCTGGCCCAATCTAGCGGCGGCATCCTTACGGTTCTGCGATCCTTTCTTCTTGCGCGATAACGATTTCGAAAGACAACGTTGCTGTTTGAGCCCGGTGGCCAACGCTTTGGGCGCGTCGCCCATCCGGGCGACCTCAGTGCCCTCCGCGGTGGCGGCGACCACAAACGCCGACAGGCCGCGATCCACACCCACCCAGCCGGTGTTGTCTTCCGGATGACGGGCCGGATGTTGCAGATTCGGGTGCATATCGGCAGCCTCGACGTTCAGCGATATCCACCATCGGCCCCCGTATTTGACGCGGTTCCGGCGTCCTAGGCGTTCTGCTGCAATCCGCCGACGAGGACGGGCACCAGGATCCGGATGGCGTCGTTCACCTCGTTGTGGTCGACGCCCAACCTGTTGAAGCGATCCCTGGGTGGGATCTGGTTGAAGAGTTCGTCGAGACCAGCCTGACTGCCCACCCTTCGTCGCAGGGATTGTGCGCAACCGCTACGCGACGACAGTAATCCAATCGGTCTTGGTGGCGGACGTGTTCGGCACGGCGGATCAGATCAGTCGGGACGTCTCCAATGACACGCCCGCGGCCGGGAACCGCGCCAGCAACGCGTCGCCCATCGCCGCGGCCGGGGTGAGCACCCCGCGTAGGTCCGACAGCCGGTCCCGGTCGAGGGCGAGCGCCAGACCGCTCTCGCCGAGCAACACCGAGGTGGCCTTGTAGCCGGGGTCTCCCTGCTGCGACATCGTGGCCTTGTACCGGGCGCCCGTCGTCGTGGTGGTGTAGGTCTCGACGGTGTAGTGCCCGCTTTCGCGAGTGCGCTCGCTGGGGCCGGTGCCCGGCTTGGGCACCACGCGTTCGACGAGCTTGCGTGGCAACCGGTGGAAGAACCGACTGCCCAGAGCCAGGGTGGCGGTGTTGCCGGCTGCCGAGACGGCCGCGGCCACCGGCGCGAGGACCGAGCGGCCCACGCTCATCTGCTCACCGTATTCGAACCGCCTGCCGTAGCCGTAGTCGAGTAATGCGTTGCTGCGCCGCACGATCCGGGTGTTGACGGTGGCCATGACGAACGGGCCGGTCCAGTATCCCTTCAGCTCCGGCGCGATCTCGGCGCCGCGGCGCCACCTCATATCGGGTTGCGCCCCGAACTCCGGCTCGGCGCTGCGATCCTCGGACAGGGTGTAGGGGTCCTCCATCAACCGCCTGGCTTCCGAATCGGTGGAGGCGGTGTGCATCACCTCCAGCATCGAGGCCACCGTGCCCCCCGACACCCCGCCGGCGAACTTGCGCACCACGAGGTTGGTGTCGGTGAGCTGTCCCGCCTGATCCTCCTGTGCCCTGCGGTACAGCGCGAACACCGTGAGATCGGAAGGGATGGAATCGAATCCGCACGAGTGCACGATGCGCGCGCCGGTGTCGATCGCCTGTTTGTGATAGAGGTCGATGCTTTGGCGGATGAACATCGGCTCACCGGTCAGGTCTGCGTAGTCGGTGCCGGAGGCCGCGCACGCGGCCACCAACGGCAACCCGTACTTGATGTAGGGGCCCACGGTGGTCACCACCACCTGGGTGCGCGCCGCCATGGCGTTCAGCGACGACGGCTGCGATGCGTCGGCGGTGATCAGCGGCCAGGATTGCGCCGACGCCGGCAGTTCGTCGCGCACGGCGAGCAGCTTGTCCTGCGAGCGGCCCGCCAGCGCGATGCGGGCGTCTCCGGCGGCTCTGGCCAGGTAGTCGGCCGTCAGCTTGCCGACGAATCCGGTTGCCCCGTATACGACGATGTCGAATTCCCGTTGCGGGGTTGAATGTCGCCGGTCTCCCGGCTCCGCTGCGCTCATGAGGGCGACGCTACCCGAGGGTTTCGGGAAGCTCGATGTCTTCACCGAGCACATGGCGGGCCAGAAACGCGGTGACCACCTGGTACCAGATCTTGGCGTGTTGCGGGGTGAGCACCCAGTGGTTCTCGGAGGGAAAGTACAAGAACTGGTGTGCGCTGGTGCCGTCCGCACCGGCGGGCAGGCCGGAGTCGGTGAGCAACTCGTACCACAGCCGCAGGGCTTCCCCGATCGGCACCCGGTAGTCCTTGTCGCCGTGGATGACCAGCATGGGGGTGCGGATCTGGTCAACAAAGCGGTGCGGTGAGTACGTCGCGCCCATCTCCCGGGTCATCTCGCGCACCCAGAAATAGGACGAGTCCGTGGTGCCGCCGAACTGGTCGAGCGCCCACAGGCTGGCGTGCGTGACGATGGCGTCGAACCGGTCGGTGTGGCCAGCGACCCAGTTGGCCATGTAGCCGCCGAAGGATCCACCCATCGCCGCGGTCCGCCCGGCGTCGACGCGGGGGTGCTCGCATGCGGCGTCGGTGGCCGCCATCAGGTCCTCGAACGGCGCGCCGCCCCACGCGCCCCAGCCGCGGGTGATGAAGTCCTGGCCGTAGCCAGTGGACAGGCCCGGATCGGGCAGCAGCACCGCGTATCCGCGTGCGGCCAGCAACCACGGGTTCCAGCGCCACGACCAGCAGTTCCAGCTGGCCAGCGGTCCGCCGTGGATCCACAGCAGCAGCGGCGCCTGCCCGTCACCATCGGGCAGCACCAACCAGGACCGCACCTTGGCGCCGTCGGCCGCCGTCGCCTCCAGCTCGGTCAGCGCGCCCGGCAGCTGCGGGGCCTGCACGCACGGCAGCTCCGTCACTGCGCCGTCGGCGTCGATGCGCACCGGATGCGGCGGCGCGGCGTACGAGCTGCGCAACGCATAGAGGACACCGTCAGGCGCGGCCGTCACATCGGTGTAGGCGTAGTCGTCGTAAGTCAGCTGGGTCACCGCGCCGTCGGCCAGACCGATCGAGAACATCGGGCTGCGCCCGTCCTGATCGGCGGAAACAATCAATGCCGACCCGTCGCGTGCCCACGTCACCGACGCCGGCCAGCGGTCCCACTCGGCTGCCACGGTTTCGGACTGTCCGTGGAAACGCAAGCAGCGTAGCGTGATTCGGGGCGCCTTGTCCGGCGTCGAATAGGACTCATGCAGATAGGCGACCGCTGAGCCGTCCGGCGCGATCGCCGGGCTCCACAGGTCGGCGTCGGGTTCGTCGGCGATCACGGTGCGTTCGCCGGTGTCGGTGTCGATGCGCATCAACACCGAGTGCTGCGCGGCGCCCGGTGCGGGCTGCTGCCAGGTGGTCACCACGAACCGGCCGTCGGCGCTGACGTCGAACTGCGCGTCGCGTAGCGCGCCTGCCGGTGACACGGTGAGGTCGGTCGGTTGGCCCTCACCGGTTCCGAGTCCGAACAGATGCGGATGGCTGAGCCCAATGTCTTTGTCCCAGCGTCGGATCGGGTAGCCGGTGTGCAAAACCGCGGTGATCGTGTTGTCCTTGCGGAGGTCGCGCAGCCGGCGGTCGTCGTCGACGGTGTTCGCCGACGGCAGCATCGGCGCGCGGATCACCGTCACGTCCGCCTCACGTGCCGTGCGGGCGGCCTCCACCCCGCCCGGCAGCGCCAGCTCCTCGTAGGCTTCCCCGCCCGCGGCGGGCAGACGCCACAGCGCCGCCGGCGGTTTGTCGTCGTCGTCGGCGGGGCGCGCGGCGAGAAACAGCAGGTCACCGTCGGCGGCGAAGACGGGTGACGACTCCCCTTTTGCGCCGCGGGTCAGCCGTCGCGCGGGCCGGCTGCCCGCCGGGTCGAGTTCCCACACCGCGGTGATGAATTCGGTGCGCTTGTCGTTGAGTTCGGCGATCGTCGTCACCACCCGGGTCCCGTCCGAGGACACCGCCAGCCCGGAGACGCGCGGCAGCGCGATGTAGTCGTCGAGGTCGTCGAACGGCGTCGCGGTCATGCCCTGTTGGTAGCACAGCCCCGGTTCGGTTCTCGCCCCGATTCTGCGCCACGGCTGTGGTCCCGGGGGCACGAGAACGACCGCCGCGCAGAAACCGGCGACGCCCCGGCCGGGGGCACGCGCTACGTTCGACGGATGCCGAAGCGGATCGTGGTGGTCGGGGCCGGCATCAGCGGCTTGGCGACCGCCGTCGCGCTGCAGCGACGCGGTCACGACGTCACGCTCGTCGAGGAGCGCACCGACGCGTCCTCGGGTGCGGGCATCAGCATCTGGCCCAACGCGCTGGCCGCGCTCGACGAGTTGGGCGTCGGAGACGCGGTGCGTGACGCCGGCGGCCGGGTGACTGCGGGAGCGCTGCGCTGGCGCGACGGCGCCTGGCTGCGGCATCCGTCGCCGCAACGGATCGTCAAGGCACTCGGCGAACCGCTGGTGGTGATCCGCCGCTCGGCGTTGACCGCGGTGTTGGCCGACGCGCTCGCCGACGCCACGTTGCGCACCGGTGTGGCGGCGACCGCGCTGGTGCCCTACGGCGACGGTGTGCGGGTGACGCTGTCGGACTCGTCGACGCTGACCGCGCACGCCGTGATCGGCGCCGACGGTACGCATTCGATGGTGGCGCGCCACCTCAACGGCACGCTGCACAACCGCTACGTCGGCTACACGGCGTGGCGCGGGGTCGCCGCGTGCCCGATCGATCCGGACGTCGCCGGTGAGGTTCTCGGACCCGCCGTCGAGTTCGGCCACGTTCCGCTCGGGCCCGACCACACCTACTGGTTCGCCACCGAACGCACCCCCGAGGGTGGACGGGCCCCGCAGGGTGAACTGGCCTACCTGCAGTCGCGGTTCGCCACGTGGGCCGAACCGATTCCGCAGGTGCTGGCCACCACTGATCCGCGCTTGACGCTGCGCAACGACCTCTACGACCGCGACGAGGCGCGGCAGTGGTCGCGCGGACCGGTGCTGGTGGTCGGCGACGCCGCGCACCCGATGCGGCCACATCTGGGCCAGGGCGGCTGCCAGGGCATCGAGGATGCGGCGATCCTCGCGGCGTTCGTCGGCGACGGCGCCGACCTGCCCGGGGCGTTCGCGCGGTTCGTGGCGTTCCGCCGCCCGCGGGTGCGGTCGGTGGTGCGCGAATCCTGGCTGATCGGCGCTGTCGTCAACCTGCGTCCGGCGCTGCTGAGCACACTGGCCAGCCGCGCCACGGTGCTGGTGCCCGAGTGGGCGCTGACGCGGCACCTGGCCACCGTCGCGGCACGGTCGGCGTTTCGGTTGCCCGGCACGTGAGCACCGCACTGGGCGCCTTATCGGTCGAGGCCGCCGAACCGCAGGCAATGCAGAAGTTCTGGGCCGACGTGCTGGGTCGCGACGCCCAGCAGGCGCTGTTGGCGTTTCGTCGCCAGCAGCGGCCCAAGACCGTGAAGAACCGCGTGCATCTGGACCTCTACACCCGCGACGTCACGGCGTTGTTGGACACCGGAGCCCGGATGCTGGGCGAGCATTCCGGCTGGGTGACCCTGGCCGACGTCGAGGGCAACGAGTTCTGCGCCTTTCCCGATCCCGCACCGGCAGGTGAGGCCATCGCGCGGGTCTTTGCGGTGTGCACCGACAGCAACCGCCCCGAGGAACTCGCCGCGTGGTGGGCGGCCCTGGTGGGCGCCGACGTCCGAAACGGTCCCGACGGCACCCCGCGCTGGCTGTACGGCGCGGCCGGCTGGGAGACGTTGATCTGGAAGTTTGTCCGCGTCGCCGACGAGCGGGTGGTGCCCAATAGGTGGCAGTGGACGCTTCAGGGTGAGCCCGCGGTGGCCGTGGCGCGCGGTCCCGGCGGCGTTCTCGTCGATCCGCAGGGCAACGAGTTCAGCCTGTGGCGCCCAGGGTGCCCAGCGGGTTGAGCAGGGCCGTGCACATCTGGCGCGGGTTGACGAAGCCGAGCAGGGCCCGGGTCGGCATCGCCGAGCAGCCGGTGGCGGCGGGAGCCGACGGCGCCGCGGGCGTACCGGCATTGGTCCACACGGCAGGTGTCGCGCCGCGGGGGCCGCACTTGGGCCAGGCCTTCAGACCCTGAGTGCGCAGCACGTTCTCGGCAACGCGGATCTGCTCGGAGCGCGATGCGTGCGCGGGATTGCCGACGCCGCCGTTGGCGCTCCAGGTCGCCTGCTTGAACTGCAGACCGCCGTAGTGACCGTTGCCGGTGTTGATGTTCCAGTTGCCGCCCGACTCGCATTCGGCGATGGCGTCCCAGTTGACCGACTCGGCTTGTGCGGTGGGCGTTGATACGGCCATCGGCACGAGCGCCAGAGCGCCGGCGATTGCGGTGGCCCACAGGCCCTTGGTGACTGCCTTACGAATGTTCATCGTTGCGGTCCTTCCCCGACCGGTTGAAAACAAGGTCCGCGTGAAGAGCTGCTCTCCGTTGCGGTCATCCGGTCTGTCGGGTGAGGAACGTCACCTGTTACGTGAGTGTCAAAAGTTTTATTCGTTACTTAACTGGTGTAAGAGGCTTCTGAGAAAGAAGAGGCGGCGCCGCCCATCGGCGGCGCCGCCCTCTACGCTGTCTAGCCCTGCTGGCAGGATCCGCGTCCTAGCCGCGCCCGCCGCAGGTCGGCCATGCGCCGATGCCCTGCGTCTGCAGCACGTTTTCCGCGACGCGGATCTGCTCAGACCTGCTGGCCTGGTGGGGCATGCCCGACCCGCCGTTGGACCGCCAGGTGCCCAGGGCGAACTGCAGACCGCCGTAGTAGCCGTTACCTGTGTTGATCGACCAGTTGCCGCCGGACTCGCAGGCCGCGACGGCGTCCCAGTTCACGCTGTCCGCACTGGCGGTGCCCGCCAAGGCCATCGGAGCCACGGCGAGTGCGCCTGCGAAGGCCGCCAGGCCAAACGTCTTGCGGATGTTCTTCACTTCGATCCTTTCGCCAAGCGCGCGCCAACAAGCACCCGCGGCTACGCAGGTGTAGGTGCCTGGTCAGGCGACAGGGGTTGGGCCGCACCGTCTCGGTCGGGTGCGACAGCGGAAGGCCGAAACCTCGCCGGACATCACCGTCCAGCGGCCACCGGAGGTATATCTCCCCCGACAGCCCCACTCACACGCAGGTTCGTGGGTTTGCAGTTGTTTGCTCCCGCAGAAGCCGTTTTGGACCGTACAAACCCAAACGGCGGAAGTCATATCGGTGAAGAACGTGTCGCGGAATGATCACGGACAGATCACGGCCGCGCTTTACAAGCGTCCGTGCAGGTCACTGGCGACTTCGACTACAGCGAAAAAAGATGGGGTCGACGCACATCGGTGAGCCAAATCACGGCAATTTTGTGAGGTGGCCCACGTGTAGGAACGTATTTTCCGGGCACACGGAGGGCGAAACCGCACTTCCGGCGCAAGAATCGCCGCCCACAGCAGGTGAAGTTCGCTGGCTTGGCGCCTCGCCGGTCAGCGCCTCGGTACGACGGATTGCCCTGTATCCGAGCATATTTCACTGCCTCCGGCAAAATTTGGCGCTCAACAGCAACTGGCCGCGACAGCCGGCCCAAGACCTCAGAATCATTGGTATACAGCTGTTCTCGTGATTGAGAGGTCGTAGGCTGCACGGCGCGCACATCCGTGCCGCGTCAACATCCGCGCACCTGACCGAATCATCGCTTCCGGGATCAGTCGCACCGTTGTCGCAGAGCACATTCCATGGCTCGAATTGGTTCACATTGTTGGTTGGACGATTCGAAACCACATGCGGCGGAAACGGATCCGCGCTTTATCGGCAGCGGCTAACCGAAATGAAATAGGCGGCGGGGTGCTATTGCTGACGTTTATAACGAACACAATTCATGCAACAGAATTGAATTCCATCCGCTACAAATAGCGGATTATTCAAAAGTGAATTTGCTAGGCAATTTGCAGAGAGCGCACCGCGGCCAAGTCCTCGGCGGTGTTGACGTTGGTCAACGCGGCCTGCTCGGGCAGCACGATGCGCTGCGTGTCGACGGTCTCCACCAACGCGCGCATGCTGCGCTGTCCGGCCGCCACCAGGTCGTCCACCCGATCGGCCAGCGACGTCCGGTAGACACCGGCCAGGTAGTGGTCGCGTCCATCCCAGGGCAGCACCACGTCGGCGTTGAGCGCCACGGCGGGACCCACGAGTTGGTCGATGAGTTGGCCCGTCAGCAGCGGCATGTCCACCGCCGAGACGAATGCCAGCTCATGACCGGCCTCCGCGGCGGCGTGCAGACCGCGCCCGGTCGCCAAGAGTGGACCGACGCCGCGGACCTCGTCGCGCAGCACCTCGGCGTCGAGTGCAGGAAGCGCCTGCCCCGGTGCGGCCACTACGAAAACCGGCGCACAGCGGCGCTTGAGAATGGCCACCATGTGCTCGACGAGGGTGCTGCCCGCATAGGGAAGCGTGGCCTTGTCCCGGCCCATACGGCGAGAAGCCCCGCCCGCCAAAATGATCGCGGCAAGGCCCACGGTGGTCGTCATGGCTCAGACGTTAGTCGACCATCCAGGTGTCTTTACCCCGAAGCAGCGACTGCAACGCGGTCGTGTCGTGCGGTTGGCCTTCCCTGGCCGCGACGACCTGCTGGCGGGCAGCGTCGTCGTAGGTCGGCCTGTGGACCTGTCGGAACACGCCCATCACCATGTGTTCGAGGTTCTGCTCGGAAAGTCGCGACAGCGCGAACGCATACGCCGAGTCCTGGTTGTGCGCGTCGTGCACGACGATCTCCTCGGCCGACACATCGGCGGTCTTGGCGACCTCGAGGCCGTAGCCGGACTTCACCACGCAGTACTCGCCGTCGGCGCCGAAGACCACCGGCTCACCGTGGGTGAGGTTGATCAGGCGCTCTTCAGCACCCTCCTTGCGCAGCGCGTCGAACGAGCCGTCGTTGAAGATCGGGCAATCCTGCAGGATCTCGACCAGCGCGGCGCCGCGGTGCGCGGCCGCAGCACGCAGCACCTCGGTGAGGCCCTTGCGGTCGGAGTCCAGCGCGCGGCCGACGAACGTGGCGTCGGCGCCCAGCGCCAGCGACACCGGGTTGAACGGGTAGTCCAGCGAGCCCATCGGGGTGGACTTCGTGATCTTGCCGACCTCCGACGTCGGCGAGTACTGGCCCTTGGTCAGCCCGTAGATCCGGTTGTTGAACAGCAGAATCGTAAGGTTGACGTTGCGGCGCAGCGCATGGATCAGATGGTTGCCACCGATCGAGAGCGCGTCGCCGTCGCCGGTGACCACCCACACCGAAAGGTCCTCGCGCGCCAGCGCCAGCCCGGTCGCGATGGTGGGCGCGCGGCCGTGGATGGAGTGGAAACCGTACGTCTCCAGGTAGTACGGGAAGCGACTCGAGCAGCCGATACCGCTGACGAACGCGATGTTCTCGCGCCGCAGACCCAACTCGGGCAGGAAGTTGCGGATGGTGTTGAGGATGACGTAGTCACCGCAGCCCGGGCACCAGCGAACCTCCTGGTCGCTGGTGAAATCCTTGCCCTTCTGCGGCTGGTCGGTCGTGGGCACCCCACTGGTGCCCGATGTCAGGCCGAGATCAGCTCCAACCAGATCTGTCATGCGTTCGCTCCCACACCAGTCGCGTCGGCTGCTTCGGCCTCGATGGTGGCCGCCGCCAGCCGCGCGAACTTGGTCTTGTCAGTTTCCTTGTCGCCCAGTGTTCCCTCGAGCGCGGCGTCGATGATGCCTTCCACCTCGTCGGCCAGGAACGCCATACCTTCCACCTTGGTCACCGACTGGATGTCGACCAGGAACTTGCCGCGCAGCAGCAGCGCCAGTTGGCCAAGGTTCATCTCCGGCAGCACGACCTCGGGGTAGCGTCGCAGCACCTCACCCAGGTTGGCCGGTAGCGGGTTGAGGTTGCGCAGGTGCGCCTGCGCGACCTTGATCCCGCGGCGCCGGGCGCGCCGGCACGCCTCGCCGATGGGGCCGTAGCTGCTGCCCCAGCCCAGCATCAGCAGTTCGGCATCACCGGTCGGGTCATCGACCTCGATGTCGGGCACCTTGATGCCGTCCACCTTGGCCTGCCGCAGCCGCACCATCAGATCGTGGTTCTTCGGCTCGTAGGAGATGTTCCCCGAGCCGTTGGCCGCCTCCAGCCCGCCGATGCGGTGTTCCAGACCGGGCGTACCGGGGACGGCGAACTGACGTGCCAGGGTCTCCGGATCGCGTGCGTACGGTTGGAACGGCTCACCGGATTTGGCGAAGGTGTGCTCGATCGCCGGGTACGTGTTGACGTCTGGAATGCGCCATGGCTCAGAGCCGTTGGCGATCGCGCCGTCGGACAGGATCATCACCGGCGTGTGATAGGTGACCGCGATGCGGACGGCCTCCATGGCCACCTCGAAGCAGTCGGACGGCGAGCGCGGCGCGACGATCGCAACCGGCGACTCACCGTTACGCCCGAACATCGCCTGCAGCAGGTCGGCCTGCTCGGTCTTGGTCGGCAGGCCGGTGGACGGGCCACCGCGCTGCACGTCGATCACGATCAGCGGTAGTTCGGTCATCACCGCCAGGCCGATGGCTTCGGACTTCAGCGAGATCCCCGGTCCCGACGTGCTGGTGACGCCGAGCGCGCCACCGTAGGAGGCGCCGATTGCCGCACCGATCCCGGCGATCTCGTCTTCGGCCTGGAAGGTCAGCACGTTGAAGTTCTTGTGCTTGGACAGCTCGTGGAGGATGTCGGACGCCGGGGTGATCGGATACGTGCCGAGCACGACCTGTACGTCGGCCAGCTGGCCGGCGGTGACGATGCCGTACGCCAGCGCGGTGTTCCCCGAAATCTGGCGGTACTCACCGGATTTCAGCTTGGCGGGCGCCACCTCGTAGGTGCTGGCGAACGCCTCGGTGGTCTCACCGTAGTTCCAGCCCGCCTTCAGCGCCAGCACGTTGGCTTCGGCGATGTCGGGCTTGCGGGCGAACTTCTCGCGGATGAAGGCCTCGCTGTGCGACAGCTCGCGGCCGTACATCCACGACAGCAAGCCGAGCGCGAACATGTTCTTGGCGCGCTGGCCATCCTTCTTCGACGCGCCGATGGACTCCACCGCGCCGAGGGTCAGCGTGGTCATCGCAACGGGCTGGACGACGTAGTCGGACAGTTCGTCGCTTTCGAGCGGGTTGGACTCGTAGCCGACCTTGGCGAGGTTGCGCTTGGTGAACTCATCGGAGTTGGCAATGATCAGGCCACCGCGGGGAAGGTCGGAAACGTTCGCTTTGAGCGCGGCGGGGTTCATCGCAACCAGCACGTCCGGGCGGTCGCCGGCGGTGAGGATGTCGTAGTCGGCGATCTGGATCTGGAACGACGAAACCCCGGGCAGCGTGCCCTGGGGGGCTCGGATCTCGGCAGGGTAATTCGGTTGCGTGGCAAGGTCGTTGCCGAACAGCGCGGCCTCGGTGGTGAATCGGTCACCGGTGAGCTGCATACCGTCGCCGGAGTCACCGGCGAACCGGATGACGACTTTCTCTAGCTTCTGCCGAGTTCCTGGACTGGCGCTGTTGCCGTTGGCCCCCACTCGCCTGCCTCTCTTGTTTGTGGACCGACGAACGTCGTTTGCGTCGCCGTCAGCATGACCCGCGCCGTCAGACGTTCACCCAAAATTTTTTATGTCACTGCCAGTACCGATTATTGCACTTTCCTTAGGTAGGCCTACACCGGACTCGCGGGGGACACTCGGACCAGGGTAGCCCAAACGCGCTGCTCACGTGTGTGGGGGGTGCTCTCGTGAGACAAAACTGTGCTTTTCGTCACCCCGTGAGGCGCCGCCATTTCTAAGGAAATGGTTACCGGGCAGTAGCAGCTGGCTAGCACGCCGCCTTCGGGTCGACGACCGGCGCGGCGCTTCGCTACGCGAGCCGCTCGGCCACCGCCGCGGCGCGCCGCTCATGCCAGCGCAGACGCAGGAGCAGCAGGTTTTGGTGCGCGCGAAACCCGGCCGAAAGCGGATCACGCCACGCGCGCGTACGAGCCTTCGATGCGGTTTCAAGATCCACGAATCCATTGTGCCGGTTCGCTGCGACAGCGGCGAGTCCAACAGGTGTGGGCTGCGTCCTAGGCTGGACACATGCCGTCGAGCAGAGGACGCGCCGACGCTGGCGCCGTGATCGGGCGGGAGCGGGCGTAATGGGCCGGGTCACCGCGCGGCGCCGGGTTCAGCACGTGACCGCGGCGGACGCCATCGCCCGACCGGACACGCTGGTGGTCGAAGAGCCGCTGGAGATCCGGGTCAACGGCACCCCGATCACCGTCACCATGCGCACACCCGGCTCCGATATCGAACTGGCGCAGGGCTTTCTGCTCACCGAAGGGGTGATCGCGCATCGCGAGGACGTGCTGACCGTGCGCTACTGCAGGGGCACCAGCCCTGATGAGTCCGGAGTCGCGGCCAACACCTACAACGTGCTCGACGTCACGCTGGCGCCCGACGTCGCGATGCCTGACGTCGATGTGACCCGCAACTTCTACACCACCTCCTCATGCGGGGTGTGCGGTAAGGCCTCGCTGGAAGCGGTGCAGTTGAGCAGCCGACACTGCCCCGGCGACGACCCGTCGACCGTCACCGCGCGGACCCTGACGAGCCTGCCCGCCCTGCTGCGCGACGCGCAGAAGGTATTCGCCAGCACCGGCGGCCTGCACGGCGCCGCGCTGTTCGACACCGATGGCGCCACGCTCGCGGTCCGGGAAGACATCGGCCGCCACAACGCCGTCGACAAGGTGCTCGGGTGGGCGCTGGAGCACGACCGGATTCCGCTCGGCGGCACGGTGCTGCTGGTCAGCGGACGCGCATCGTTCGAGCTGACGCAGAAGGCGGTGATGGCCGGTGTCCCGGTGCTGGCCGCGGTGTCGGCACCGTCGTCGCTGGCGGTGGATTTGGCCAGCCAGTCCGGGCTGACGCTGGTGGCTTTCCTGCGCGGCGACTCGATGAACGTCTACACCCGGCCGGACCGGGTCCTGCGCTAAGGGGTTAAACGGACTAGGCGCTCTTGTCGCGGCGTTCGTTACGGGACGGCTTGCGCGGCACGATGGTCGGCAGCACGTTGTCCTGAACCGTCTCCTTGGTGACGACGACCTTGGCGACATCGTCGCGGCTGGGGATGTCGTACATCACCGGCAGCAGCACTTCCTCCATGATCGCGCGCAGCCCACGGGCGCCGGTGCCGCGCAGGATGGCCTGATCGGCGATGGCCTCCAGCGCGTCGTCGGTGAACTCCAGCTCCACGCCGTCCATCTCGAACAGCCGGGTGTACTGCTTGACCAACGCGTTCTTGGGCTGAGACAGGATCTGCACCAGCGAATCCTTGTCCAGGTTGGTGACCGAGGCCACGACCGGCAGCCGCCCGATGAACTCCGGGATCAGACCGAACTTGATCAGGTCCTCGGGCATCACTTCGGCGAAGTGGTCCTGGGTGTCGATCTCGGCCTTCGAGTGCACCTCGGCGCCGAAGCCCAGCCCGCGCTTGCCGACGCGGTCGGAGACGATCTTCTCCAACCCGGCGAACGCACCCGCCACGATGAACAACACGTTGGTGGTGTCGATCTGGATGAACTCCTGATGCGGATGCTTGCGTCCGCCCTGCGGCGGCACCGACGCCTGCGTGCCCTCGAGGATCTTCAGCAGCGCCTGCTGCACACCCTCACCGGAGACGTCGCGGGTAATCGACGGGTTCTCGCTCTTGCGGGCGATCTTGTCGACCTCGTCGATGTAGATGATCCCGGTCTCGGCGCGCTTGACGTCATAGTCGGCGGCCTGGATCAGCTTGAGCAGGATGTTCTCGACGTCCTCGCCGACGTAGCCGGCTTCGGTCAACGCCGTGGCGTCGGCGATGGCGAACGGAACGTTGAGCATCTTGGCCAGCGTCTGCGCTAGGTACGTCTTGCCGCAGCCGGTGGGGCCCAGCATCAGGATGTTGGACTTGGCCAACTCGACCGGCTCGGAGCGGGAGTCACGGGTCTTCTCGGAGGCCTGGATGCGCTTGTAGTGGTTGTAGACCGCTACGGCCAGGGTGCGCTTCGCGGTGTCCTGGCCGATGACGTAGCCCTCGAGGAAGTCGCGGATTTCAGCCGGCTTGGGAAGCTCGTCGAGCTTTACGTCGTCGGCGTCGGCGAGTTCCTCTTCGATGATCTCGTTGCAGAGGTCAATACACTCATCGCAAATGTAGACCCCTGGTCCCGCAATGAGTTTCTTGACCTGCTTTTGGCTTTTGCCGCAGAAC
The DNA here is from genome assembly GCF_053483195.1 of Mycolicibacterium sp. XJ2546. Taxonomy (NCBI): domain Bacteria; kingdom Bacillati; phylum Actinomycetota; class Actinomycetes; order Mycobacteriales; family Mycobacteriaceae; genus Mycobacterium; species Mycolicibacterium sp. XJ2546. The sequence continues at coordinate 96,688 of NZ_JBEFRW010000012.1, forward strand.
GAGCACTTCAGCAGGTCACCGCCGTCTCCGATGCGCGCCATGGTGGTGGGGTCCTACTTTCCTCGCAGTCGGTACTGAATCTTCTTGTGGTTGTCGCCGAGCTTTCTGGGGAGTTGACTCGACGCTACCCGTTTGTTCCCGCACGGTGCGACCGATAAAGCCGAATCGCGTGGTTGGTATTTAGCTGTGTCGCGCCAACATATCGTCTGAGGCCGCCGATCGCCGACCGGAACGCACACTGTGTCCCTGGCGTGTCGCCGCCGTTATCGCTTCGGGAGCCGTCCGACACCAAAGTACCCGTCGGCGAGCAGATATCCAGCGCGCGGGCTCAGCGCCTGCCCGGGCCTCCCGGACCAACCGGGCCGGGACCCACCGGGCCTGGTCCCACCGGCCCGGGGCCAACCGGGCCGACCACTCCCCCGACGCCGACCGGGCCTGCCGGGCCCAAAACGGGGTTCGGGCCGTAGATCGGTGTCGGGTTCAGATATACGTCGACGGCCGAATACGGGATGCACTGGTTGGTGTAGACGTCCCAGTACGTCCCCGCCGGACAGGGTTCTTGGGCGTGGCTCACCGCCGGCGACGCCACGTGAAGCGCCAACCCCACGGCACACGCGGCCATGGCGCCGCCGAGTCGTGTCCCCACCTGCATCACGCTCTCCTGCCGTCTGATCCCCCGGATGGCTGCCGGAAAAGAGTGCCACACGGCGGGTCCGCGACGAAGGTAAACGACGCGATTGAAACTCAGGCGGTCTGCGCCGAGAGCTTGCGGTACTCCAGCACCGTGTCGATGATCCCGTACTCCTTGGCGTCCTCGGCCGTGAGGATCTTGTCGCGGTCGGTGTCCTTTCGGATCTGCTCCGGCGTCTTGTCGGTGTGACGGGCCAGCGTCGTCTCCATCAACGTCCGCATCCGCTCCACCTCGGCGGCCTGGATCTCCAGGTCGGAGAACTGGCCTTGGATGACGCCCGACAGCGCCGGCTGGTGGATCAGGACGCGGGCGTTGGGCAATGCCATGCGCTTACCCTTCGTGCCTGCGGCCAACAGCACAGCCGCGGCCGACGCCGCCTGCCCGAGGCACACGGTTTGGATGTCGGCGCGCACGTACTGCATGGTGTCGTAAATCGCCATCAACGAGGTGAACGAGCCACCGGGTGAGTTGATGTACATGGTGATGTCGCGGTCGGGATCCAGCGACTCCAGCACCAGCAGCTGGGCCATGATGTCGTTGGCCGACGCGTCGTCGACCTGCACGCCGAGGAAGATGATGCGCTCTTCGAAGAGCTTGTTGTACGGGTTGGACTCTTTGACGCCGAAGCTCGAGTGCTCGATGAACGACGGCAGGATGTAGCGGGCCTGCGGCGCAAGGCGGGGATCAAGAGACGGATGGATGTGATCGGTCATTTGTCTAGTCCTGCTCCCGGTCCTTGGCCGTTGACTGACGCGCTGGTGATGATGTGGTCGACGAACCCGTACTCCAGCGCTTCCTGTGCGGTGAACCAGCGGTCACGGTCGGAGTCGGCCTCGATGCGTTCGACGGTCTGCCCGGTGAACTCGGCGTTGAGCCGGAACATCTCCTTCTTGATGACCGCGAACTGCTCAGCCTGGATGGCGATGTCGGAGGCGCTGCCCGTCACACCGCCGAGCGGCTGGTGCATCAGGATGCGCGCATGCGGCAGGGCGAAACGCTTGCCCTTGGTTCCGGCGGCGAGCAGAAACTGCGCCATCGACGCGGCCATGCCCATGCCGTAGGTGGCGATGTCGCACGGCGCGAGCACCATGGTGTCGTAGATCGCCATGCCGGCGCTGATAGAGCCGCCCGGTGAGTTGATGTAGAGCGAAATGTCCTTGGTGGGGTCCTCGGCGGCCAGCAGCAGAATCTGCGCGCACAGCCGGTTGGCGATGTCGTCGTCCACCTGCGAACCCAGAAAGATGATCCGCTCGGACAGCAACCGCTCATACACCGAGTCGACCAGGTTGAGCCCGTGGCCGTTCGACCGCATGTCAGTCACGACTGGTACCTGCTTTCTGTCAAAGTCTCGTTCTCACCGACACTAACCAACAGACGCCGTTGCGCAGTCCTCAGAGGGGCCGCGTTCGCTCACAGCGTCACTTGGCGTCGGCGGGTTCCTCGTCGGCTTCGGTTGCGTCGGCTTCGGTTGCGTCGGCTTCGGGTGCGTCGGCTTCGGGTTCTTCGTCGGCGGCTTCCGTCTCCGCCTGCTCACCGGTGCGGCCGAAGAACTCCGTGGTGTCGATCTCGGTGCCGTCGGTGTCGGTGACGGTGGCGCCCTGCACGACGGCGGCCACCGCCAGCCCGCGTCGCACATCGGCGAACATCGCCGGCAGCTGGTTGTTCTGCTGCAATGCCTGCAGCAGCTGCTGTGGCTCCATGCCGTACTGCTGTGACATCAGCACCAGGCGTTCGGTGATGTCGTTCTGGCCGACCTGGACCTCGAGTTTGTCGGCGATCGCGTCCACCAGCAGCTGCGTCTTGATCGCCTTCTCCGCGTTGGTGCGGTTGTCGGCGTCGAACTCTTCGCGGCTGGTCCCTTGGGCCTCCAGCGCTTCGGCGAAGCGGTCCTCGTCGTGGTCGAGGTTGTGGATCGCGCTGTGCAGGGTGTCGTCAACCTGAGCCTGAACGACGTTCTCCGGCAGCGGCACCTCGACCTGCTCGAGCAGGGTCTCCAGCGTCTTGTCGCGGATCTGCTCGGCCTGCTGCACCCGCTTGGTGCGCTGCACCTGCTCCCGCAGGCTGGCACGCAGCTCCTCGATCGTGTCGAATTCGCTTGCCAGCTGGGCGAAGTCGTCATCGGGCTCGGGCAGTTCGCGTTCCTTGACCGATTTGACGGTGACGGTGACCTGAGCGTCCTTGCCGGCGTGCTCGCCCGCGGCCAGCTTGGTGGTGAAGACTCGGCTCTCGCCTTCCTTGAGCCCGACGATCGCCTCGTCGAGGCCTTCGATCAGCTGTCCGGAACCGACCTCGTGCGACAGGCCTTCGGTCGCGGCCTCGGGCAGCTCCTCGCCGTCGATCGACCCCGACAGATCGATGGAGACGAAGTCGCCGTTCTGCGCGGCGCGGTCTACCCCGGTCAGCGTGCCGAAGCGGGCGCGCAACGACTGCAGTTCGGCGTCGACTTCCTCGTCGGTGACCTCGATGGGGTCGACGGTGATCGTCAGCGCGGTCAGGTCGGGCAGCTCGATGTCGGGACGGACGTCGACCTCGGCGGTGAAGACCAGGTCCTCGCCGTACTCCTTCTTGGTGATCTCGATCTCGGGCTGCCCGATCGGGTTCACCTGCGTCGTGGTCACCGCCTCGGTGTAGCGGCCGGGCACCGCGTCGCTGACCACCTGGTCCAGCATCGCTTCGCGGCCGACGCGGGCTTCGAGCAGCTTGCGGGGCGCCTTACCGGGGCGGAAGCCGGGCAGCCGCACCTGCTTGGCGAGCTGCTTGAACGCGCGGTCGAACTCGGGCTCGAGCTCAGTGAAGGGCACCTCCACGTTGATGCGAACCCGGGTCGGGCTCAACTTCTCGACGGTGCTCTTCACGTTCATGCTCCTCGTTTTCTGGTGTGGTCCGTGTTGCAGTCGGGGTGACAGGATTTGAACCTGCGGCCTTCCGCTCCCAAAGCGGATGCGCTACCAAGCTGCGCTACACCCCGTCTTCTGCTCGGCCGTCCGGAAAACACAGAACGACCACGCGAGATACTACGGGCTGGACACGCGATGCCTTTAATTGGATTTGGTTCCGGTGCCGCCGGTACAGTCTGCTGGTGCTGCACACGCGGGCGTAGCTCAATGGTAGAGCCCTAGTCTTCCAAACTAGCGACGCGGGTTCGATTCCCGTCGCCCGCTCCAGAGAAGCCGCTGTTTGCGGCGTATTCGCAGACCGCTGGCCGTTTCGGGCCGCGCGCTTGCTCCCGCATTGCTCGCGCACACAGCGACGTTTCCACCGAGCGGGCCGCACGACGTTGTTAGCTGCCCTTCCTCACCACACACCAAATACTCGGTGCCGCTGAACCCCAAAGCCGTCGGCTGTCCTGAGCCTAACGAGGAGCCTTCGCCTTCCAAACTAGCGACGCGGGTTCGATGCCCGTCGCTCCGACGAGCGGGCCGTCACGCCCGGCACGGTCAGACGTCCACACCGTCAGCCGAGTGCTCCACGGGCGGTGTCTCGCCGTTCTCGTTGAGGTGGTTGAGGTACTCCTGCGAGCTTTCGAACTCAGGGGTGTCGAACACTTCGCCGGCGATCGGGTCGTCGACGGAGTCGACGCCTACCGGCTCCCCGGTCGCGGGATGGAACGTGACGTCGCCCGGTCGCAGGTGCCGGACGGTGAGGATCTGTGTCTCCGGCGGGGCCGGTTCGGCGCCCGGTGTCGCGATCGGGGGCAGGCCGATGTAGGTCGACGACACCCCCGACAGCCCCTTGAACATCCGGCGTCGGATCCGTTCTTCCGGTTGTGCTCTGCCGTCGGGCAAAGCTCCCGCGACGGTGTCGGTATCGCTCGACACCGATCCGTTGGTGATCTGGATATATCCCTGCATGTTCGCGACCTCGTAACGGAACGCACGCAGCATCGCCAGGCACGCCAGCAGCAGAATCACCGAAAACGGCGCGGCCGTGGATATCGACAACGTTTGCAATGCGGTAAGCGCCGCACTGCCGCCCACCACCAGGAGGACCGCCGCAACAACACCTTCGAGGACAGCCCAGTACACGCGGGTGATCGGTGAGGTGTCGGTGGCTCCGCCACTGGCGAGCATGTCGATCACCAACGATCCCGAGTCCGACGATGTTACGAAGAAGAACAAGACCACCAGCATCGCGATCACGCTGAGCAGGGTGGCGAGCGGAAACGCCTCGAACGTTTGGAACAGCGCCGTCGTAGTGTCCAGGGCCCATCCCCCTTCACCGTCCGGCGTGGCGATGTTGCCGTCACGACGCTGCAGCCACACACCGGTGTTGCCGAAGATGGTAAACCACACCAGGCTGACCAGGGTCGGGGCCAGCAGCACGCCGGCGATGAACTGGCGGATGGTGCGGCCACGTGAGATGCGCGCGATGAACATGCCGACGAACGGCGCCCAGCTCGTCCACCATCCCCAGTACGCGATGGGCCACAACGCCTCCCACCCGTCGGTGGCATAGGGGCCGGTGTGGAACGCGGTCGTCGGCAGCATCCGCAGGTACCCACCGAAGTTCTCCGGGATGCCCTTGAGCAGGAATATCGTCGGACCGACGATGAACAGGATCGCCGCCATCAGCGCGGCCAGACCCATGTTGAAGTTCGACAGCCACTTGAGCCCTTTGTGCACGCCGGACAACACCGACAAGGTCGCGATGGCGGTGACGAAGACGATGACCCCGATAATCAGCGTGTTCGACTTCTGCATCCAGCCGAGATATTCGAGACCGGCGATGATCTGGGACACACCGAAGCCGAACGACGTCGCGACACCGAACAGCGTGCCGATGATCGCGACCGCGTCGATCGCGTGACCGATCCAGCCTTCCACACGCTGCCGGCCGATCAGCGGTTCGAGCAGCCAGCGCACCGCCAACGGGCGTCCCCGGCGGAACGACATGTAGGCCATACCCAGTCCGACCATCGCGTAGATCGCCCACGGGTGCAGGCCCCACTGCAGCATCATCACCCACACCGACTCGCGGGCAGCCTGGTCGGACGCCGGCTCGGCGCCGAACGCCTCCGCGGGCGCCACGTAGTTGCTCAACGGTTCGGCCACACCGAAGAACACCAGTCCGATTCCCATTCCGGCGCTGAAGAGCATCATGAACCACGACACGACACCGAACTCGGGCTCTTCGTCGTCCCGGCCGAGCTTGATGCGACCGATCTTGGAGAACGCGAAGTACAACGCGAATCCGAGGAAGGTGTTCACGGCGATCACAAACCACCAGCCGAGGCCGTCGGTGATCGTCTTGTTGAGCTCCGCCGTCAGCGTTTCGGCCTGGTCTCGGAAGACGATGACGAGAACGACCAGGCCGAGGATCACGGCCGAGGCCGGGATGAACACCGGTTTGAGGATGGTGCTCGCCGACCGGGCCTCCGTTTTGTTCTCGACGGTTTCCGATTCCGATGATGACATGGACTCGACTCTCCACCCCACCGCGTGGCGCCGCGTGAGGTTGTGTTCACGGGTATGCGCTGCGCCTGATCGTGCCAGACGACCACGGCGCCAGTGCACATCGCCGCGTCCGTGTGCGCACCGGTTTCCACCCAAGGCCGGAGCTTTGCGATCGGTAGGCTGGACGCCATGAACGGCGTGCTGCTCGTGCTGGTCGTGCTGGTCATCGTCGCGTTCGGCGTGCTCGTCTACGCGGCGATGAAGGCCTCCGACAAGCGCGGCGCGGCGGCGCTGGACGATGCCAAGGCCGACGCGCGTCGGGTCATCGAGCGCCTCGGCGGCCAGGTGATCAACCTGACCGGCACCGACGAGGCGTCCAAGCAGGCCATGGCCGACGCATCAGAGCGTTACACCGCCGCGGGCTCGCAGATCGAGCAAGCCAACACGGTGCGGCAGGCCGCGCTTGCCAAGGAAAGCGCGCTCGAAGGCATGTACTACGTACGCGCCGCGCGCATCGCGATGGGCATGGACCCGGGACCCGAGTTGGAGACGCTAGCGGGTCAGCGGTCGGCGGGCACCGTGACCGAGGACCGTCGCGTCAACTTCGAGGGCCGCGAGATCGAGGCGTCGCCGATGCCGTCGGAGCGCACCCCCAACTACTATCCCGGCGGCCAGGTCGCCGGACGCCCGGTGCCTGCCGGTTGGTACTCCGAACCATGGTGGAAACCGGCGCTGGTCGCCGGCGCGTGGGGTGTGGGCTCGATGCTGCTGTTCAACGCGCTGTTCTCCGGTATGCACGGCACCGGGTATGAACAGGGCTTCGCCCAAGGCTATGACCAGGGTTTCGATCAGGGGATGGGCGGAGACACCGGCGCCGCTGAGGGTGGCGGCTTCGATTTCGGCGGGGACTTCGGCGATTTCGGCGGCTTCTAGTCCGGCGCTTACGTCTGGCAGGTAGGGCACCAGAACACGTTGCGCCCCTCCATCACCGCGGTCCGGATCTCGGTCCCACAGATGCGGCACGGCTCGCCGGCGCGGCGGTAGACATAGGTGCGGGGCCGGTCCGGACCGTACGCGGGCGCGCCATGGTCGTCCTCCGCACGCATCACGATGATCTTGCCGCGGCGCAAACCGACCTTCATCAGCGCGACGAGATCGGTCCACATCGCGTCGAACTCGGCCTCGTCGATCTGCGTGCCCGGGCGGTACGGGTCGATGCGGTGGCGGTACAGCAACTCGTTGCGATACACGTTGCCCACCCCGGCGATCACCGTCTGGTCCATCAGCAGCGAGCCAATCGCCCTGCGCGACTTGCGGATTCGCTCCCACGCCAGCGAGCCGTCGGCGTCGCGGCGCAACGGATCGGGACCCAGCCGCGCGATCACGTCGTCGATCTCGGCTTCTTCGATCACCTCGCACACCGTCGGCCCACGCAGATCGGTGCCGTATTCCTCGCCGATCATCCGCATCCGCACCTGCCCGACCGGCAGCGGCATCGGCAGCCGCATCTCGGTGAAGGTTCCGTACAGCCCAAGGTGCACGTGCACCACCCGACCGCCTTCGTAGTGGTGAAACAGATGCTTGCCCCACGCGGTCGCTTTGCGCATCACCCGCCCGTTCACCGCGGCGGCCCCGTCGGCGAACCTGCCCTGCGGGCTGGACACCAGCACCGGCGCCCTGGCGTAGCGGCGCTGATGTAACCGGGCCAGCCGGTGCAGGGTGTGGCCTTCTGGCATTCCTAGGCGCCGGGCACAGGCGGCGCGACGTGGGTGCGCTCGTACTCGGACAGGATGTCGATACGCCGTTGGTGGCGTTCGGCCTGCGACCACGGTGTGCTGAGGAACGCGTCGACGATCGCGAGCATCTCGTCTTCGGTGTGCATGCGCCCGCCGATGCCGATCATCTGCGCGTTGTTGTGCTCGCGCGCGAGCTTGGCCGTCTCGACGCTCCAGCCCAGCGCGCACCTGATCCCGGGAACCTTGTTGGCCGCGATCTGCTCGCCGTTGCCCGAACCGCCGAGCACGATGCCCAGGCTGCCCGGGTCGGCGACCGTCTTCTCGGCGGCCGCGATGCAGAACGCCGGGTAGTCGTCGACGGCGTCGTAGGTGTAGGCCCCGCAGTCCACCGGCTCATGCCCGTTGGCCTTCAGGTGCTCGATGATCCGCTGCTTGAACTCGAAGCCCGCGTGGTCGGCTCCCAGGTAGACGCGCATGGCGGTCACCCTACTTCGGTGTTCGCGAAGTGAACATGAGGGTCGCGCCTTCCCGCTTCCCAACGACCCCGGTGTACGTCTCGCGAAACGTCGCGCGCGGAAAGGTCAGTCGAAGCTCGGCTCCTCGGTGCGGCTGCGCTTGAGTTCCCAGAAGTGCGGGTACGACGCGAACGTCACCGACGCGTCCCACAGCTTGCCGGCTTCCTCACCACGCGGGATCTTCGAGAGCACCGGGCCGAAAAAGGCGACCCCGTTGACGTGGATCGTCGGCGTGCCGACATCCTCGCCGACGGCGTCCATGCCCTCGTGGTGGCTCTTGCGCAACGCCTCGTCGTACTTGTCGGTGTCGGCGGCTTCGGCCAGTTCGGCAGGCAGACCCACCTCGGCCAGGGACTCCTTGATGACGGCATCAAAGTCCTTGTTGTCCTGGTTGTGGATCCGGGTTCCCATTGCGGTATACAGCGGTTCGAGAACCTCCCGACCCTTGGCCTGCTCGGCTGCGATCGCGACACGCACCGGGCCCCACGCCTTCTTCATCGCCTCCTGGTAATCCTCGGGCACATCGCGGCCCTCGTTGAGCACCGCGAGGCTCATTACACGGAAGTTCACCTCGATATCGCGGACCTTCTCGACCTCGAGGATCCAGCGCGAGGTGATCCAGCACCACGGGCACAGCGGATCGAACCAAAAACCGGCCGATGATTTTTGGCTGGACTTCTCGGCCATCAGGGCGTCCTCTCGTTGACTGTGATCCGTTCAGCACAACTGCGTAGATGTGAAACGTGTTCCCCAAGCATGACGGACCAATCGGAGCCACATTAGAAACGCCTTAGTGTGCAAACAGTTATCAAACCGTGTTTCCGATGTGACTGCTGTAAAGAATCGTTACCAAAGTGAATAAACATGTTAATCGAACCGCCCAGACGTTCGCGCTGCTCATCGGCGCGACCGCCGCCGCGGCCCTGCTCGCGGCACCCGCCCACGCCGACCCGGTCGATGACGCGTTTCTGGCCGCGCTTCGCGGCGCGGGCATGACCGTCGTCAATCCGGTGGACATGGTCGCCCTCGGCGAATCGGTATGCCCGCTGCTCGTCGAACCCGGCAAGGACCTCGCGAAGGTGTACGCGCGGGTGACCGACAGCGGTGTCCCGCCGGGCATCGTCGCGTTCTTCACGGGCGTCGCGATCTCGTCGTACTGCCCGCAGATGCTGGCTTCGGTCGGTAACGGCACGGTGCTGGACTGGCTGCCCGCGGCACGGGCGATCCCGGGCATCTAGCGCAGCGGCGGGCGACGCCGCGCCAGCCGATAAGTTGGTTGGGTGGCCTTACCCAACCTGACCCGCGACCAAGCCGTCGAGCGCGCTGCGCTCATCACCGTCGACAGCTACCGCATCGCCCTCGACGTCACCGACGGTGACGGTAACCCCGGCGAACGCACCTTCCGCTCCACCACCACCGTCGAGTTCGACGCGCTGCCCGGCGCCGACACCTACATCGACCTCGCAGCCGACACCATTCACCGCGCGACGCTCAACGACCGCCCCATCGACGTCTCCGGGTACGACGAATCCACCGGCATCCCGCTGACCGGGCTTGCCAAGCACAACGTGCTCGTCGTCGAAGCGGACTGCCGCTACTCCAACACCGGTGAGGGTCTGCACCGCTTCGTCGACCCGGTCGACGATGAGGTGTACCTGTACTCGCAGTTCGAAACCGCCGACGCCAAGCGGATGTTCGCGTGTTTCGACCAACCCGACCTCAAAGCCGCCTTCGACATCGCCGTCACCGCCCCATCGCACTGGGAAGTGGTGTCCAACGGCGCCACCCTGGGCATCGAGAACGACGGAAAAGCCAAGCGGCACAGCTTTACTGTGACGCCGCGGATGAGCACCTACCTGGTGGCGTTGATCGCCGGACCGTACGCGCGCTGGGATGACACCTACTCCGACGAGCACGGTGACATCCCGCTCGGCCTGTTCTGCCGCAAGTCGCTGGCCGAGTTCATGGACGCCGACCGGCTGTTCAGCGAAACCAAGCAGGGATTCGACTTCTACCACCGCAATTTCGGCATTCCTTACGCGTTCGGCAAGTACGATCAGCTGTTCGTGCCGGAGTTCAACGCCGGAGCGATGGAGAACGCGGGCGCCGTAACGTTCTTGGAGGACTACGTCTTTCGTAGCAAGGTGACCCGGGCGTCCTACGAGCGTCGCGCAGAAACACTGCTGCACGAGATGGCGCACATGTGGTTCGGTGACCTGGTCACCATGGTTTGGTGGGATGATCTGTGGCTCAACGAATCCTTCGCGACGTTCGCCTCGGTGCTGTGCCAGGCCCAGGCCACCGAGTACACCGAAGCGTGGACCACATTCGCCAACGTCGAGAAATCGTGGGCGTACCGCCAAGATCAGCTGCCGTCGACGCATCCGGTGGCCGCCGACATCCCCGACCTCGCCGCCGTCGAGGTCAACTTCGACGGCATCACCTACGCCAAGGGCGCCAGCGTGCTCAAACAGCTCGTCGCCTACGTCGGCGAGGACGAGTTTCTGGCCGGGCTGCGGAATTACTTCCGCGACCACGCGTTCGGCAACGCCACCTTCTCGGATCTGCTCGGCGCGCTGGAGAAGGCCTCGGGGCGCGACCTGTCGGGTTGGGGGCAGCAGTGGCTCAAGACCACCGGGCTCAACACGCTGCGACCGGACTTCGACCTGGACGCCGACGGCCGGTTCACCCGGTTCGCGATCAGCCAGAGCGGCGCGCAGCCCGGTGCCGGTGAGACGCGGGTGCACCGGCTGGCGGTCGGGATCTACGACGACGACCCGGCCAGCACCGGCAAACTAGTGCGCGTGCACCGCGAGGAGCTCGACGTCGAAGGGTCATTGACCGAAGTGCCAGCGCTGCAAGGGGTTTCGCGCGGGAAGTTCATTCTGGTCAACGACGACGACCTTACGTACTGCTCGCTGCGTCTGGACCCCGATTCGTTGCAGACGGTGCTGACCCGCATCGCCGACATCGCCGAGCCACTCCCCCGCACGCTGGTGTGGTCGGCGGCCTGGGAGATGACCCGCGATGCGGAGCTGACGGCCCGTGATTTCGTGGCGCTGGTCTGCGGCGGTGTGCACGCAGAGACCGAAGTCGGTGTGGCGCAACGGCTGTTGCTGCAGGCGCAGACCGCGCTGAACTCCTATGCCGACCCACAGTGGGCCGGCGACGAGGGCTGGCCCGAGTTCGCCGACCTGGTGCTGGAATCGGCCCGCAACGCCGCGCCCGGCTCGGATCACCAATTGGCCTTCGTCAACGCATTGTGCAGCTCGGTGCTCAGCCCGCGCCACATCGAGGTGCTGTCGGCGCTGCTGGACAGCGACCCGGCCGACAAGGGACTGCCCGGGCTGAACGTGGATACCGACCTGCGTTGGCGCATCGTCACCGCGCTGGCCGCGGCCGGTGGGATCGACAGCGACGGGATGGCGACGCCGTTCATCGACGCCGAGGCGCAACGTGATCCGACGGCGGCCGGACAGCGCCACGCGCTGGCCGCCGCGGCGGCCCGTCCCGAGCTGGCGGTCAAGGAAGCGGCCTGGGAGCAGGTCATCGAGGACGACACGCTGGCCAACGTCACCGCACGATCGATCGTCGGCGGGTTCGTGCAGCCCGGTCAACAGGAGCTGCTGCAACCGTTCCGGGACAAGTACTTCGGCGCGATATCCGGGGTGTGGCAGCGACGTTCCAGCGAGGTCGCGCAGACCGTCGTCATCGGGCTGTACCCGTCCTGGGATGTCAGCCAGGAGGGGCTGGAGGCCGCCGACCGGTTCCTTGCCGACCCCGACCTACCGCCGCCGCTGCGCCGGCTTGTCGTCGAGGGTCGCGCCGGCGTGGAGCGCGCGCTGCGGGCACGCCGGTTCGACTCCGGCTAGCGTCCGGTTCGGGGCGCGAGCGTGCGTGTTCGCGCCCGACACGCCGAGGTTTCGCGGGAGTTTACGCACGCTCACGCGGCATCCTCGTGAGGTGGCAGTCAATCGGAGCCGTCGGGCACGCGCTGCGCGCAAGCGCAAACGTCGACTCGACGCCGTCGACAACGACCTCACGGCCGAACAGTGGGCGGCGATCAAAGCCGCGTGGAACGGTTGCGCCTACTGCGGCGCGAACGAGAGCCCGCTGCAACGCGACTGCGTGATGGCGATTTCGCGGGGCGGGCGCTACACCATCGACAACGTGGTCCCGGCGTGCGCGTCGTGCAATACCAGCAAGTGCAACGAAGAGGTCACCGGCTGGATGCGCCGCAAGCGCCTCGACGAACGTAAGTTCCTGACCCGCTACGTCGAAATCCGGGCCACGTTCGCCGACCAGCGTGCGTAAAGTTCGGCGACAACGCGGCGTGTCGTGTGCAAACACGCACGCTCGCGCCCTAAGCGAGGGGTCAGCGCGGTGAGACGCCCGCGCTCATCACCTCGACGGCCTCGATCAGGCCGTCGATCAGCTTGCCGTCCTTGAACGCTGCTGCGGCGGCCGACACCCCTTTGGGCGCGGAGTCCTCGATACCGCGTCCCTTGACGTCGTTGCCGTACGCCACCTCGATCGCGCGCTGGTTGGGCGAGACCGCGAGCAGCACCGCATTGTCGGGCGTGGGCACCGTAGCCAGGATCTCGCGGGCACCCGCGGCGGTGTCAGCGCCAAGATCGCCGACGTACACCGCGAAGCGTGCCTGGGCGGCGCGGGAGCCGTACTTCAGCGCCTCGTCGAGGAAGACCAGGTCCTTGACGGGAAACGGGTAGGAAAGCGACGGCTCGTCGGGTTCCTTGACCCCAGAGATCCGTCCGCTGCTCGTGACGACCCAACCGAGCGGCAGGTCCGCCGATTCGATTGTCGTAACTTCACCACTTGCCACTGGCGCCGCCTCCTACGGTGAACGGGTGTGACTCATGGCCGCCATGGCCATGGACAGCGGGTTCATCGGACGCCCACAGGATCGGTTCGTGCGTCCACTTCTCGGACATCTCGTAAGTCTCCAGGTGCGCCTTCTTGCCCCGCCCCCAGACCAGCGCAGCAAGCACAGCGGTCAGCGCCAGCGGCACCAGGATCACTATCGCGTATGAAGTTGCGTCGCTCACGTCGCAAACCGTATACCAGCCGCGATCATGCCGCGCCTTCGCCCAGGTATCGCACCCATGACGGATCGAGGTCCTTCACCGATGACAGCAGCCGCCAGTGCTGTCCCTTCGGCGGCAGCGGAACCGAACGCAGCGTCCAGCCCAGCTCGCCGAGCAACCGGTCGGCCTTGCGGTGATTGCACGTCGAACACGCGGCCACGCAGTTCTCCCAGGAGTGGTCGCCGCCGCGGCTGCGCGGCACCACGTGGTCGACGGTGTCGGCCTTACCTCCGCAGTAGGCGCAGCGAAACCGGTCGCGATGCATCAACGCCGCCCGGGTCATCGGGATGCGGGCCCGGTAGGGCACCCGCACGTAAGCCTTCAGCCGGATCACCGAGGGCACGACGATGGACCGGGTGGCGGAGTGGATGACCGGCCCGGCCGGGTCGTCGTGCACGACGTCGGCTTTTCCGCACATCAGCATGATGACCGCCCGCCGCATGGGCAGAGCGGTCAACGGTTCGTAGGTGGCGTTCAGCAGAAGGACTCGGCGACGCCCCCAAAAGGAGCCGTCGCTGCTACTTGGTGGATGGGTTTCGACGCTGTGCAGAACACGCGTCTGGGCGCGCGATGCCGCGGCCCCGGACAAGCCCGCTCTTCTGGACGGGCCTTTCTTGCGATGCGCCATACGTCCTCCGACGGACAGTAAACCCTTGTTTCGCGCCGATCGCACGGTCTTTCTCCCCGTGTTCGCAGGTCAGTCCGATGAACAACCGGTGGCCGACCGTCTGACCAGCCACATCGGGCGACAAGACACAATGGGGGCGTGACCCAGTCCCAACGATCGTTCTACGACGAGGTCGGTGGCCACGAGACGTTCCGCGCGATCGTGTCGCGCTTCTACCAACTCGTGCGCGACGACGAGATCCTCTACCCGCTCTACCCGGAAAACGACCTGGACGGCGCCGAGGAGCGGCTGCGGATGTTCCTCGAGCAGTACTGGGGTGGACCGCACACCTACTCCGAGCGGCGCGGCCATCCTCGGCTGCGGATGCGCCACGTCCCCTACCGCATCGGCTACCTCGAGCGCGACGCCTGGCTGCGCTGCATGCACACCGCGATCGCGGAGATCGACTCCGAGACGCTTGACGACGTCCACCGCAAGCAGCTGCTGGGCTATCTGGAAATGGCGGCCGACTCGCTGGTCAACGCGCCGTTCTGATGCCCGCGCGCTGGTGGTCTTCGGCCGTCTTCTATCAGGTGTATCCACGGTCGTTCCGTGACAGCGACGGCGACGGTGTCGGCGACCTCGACGGCGTCACGGCCCGGCTGGACCATCTGCATTGGCTTGGCGTCGACGCGATCTGGCTCAACCCGGTGATGGTGTCGCCGATGGCCGACCACGGCTACGACGTGGCCGACGCGCGCGACGTGGATCCGCTGTTCGGCGGCCTTGGCGCGCTGGACCGGCTCATCGAGGCCGCCCACCGGCGCGGCATCAAGATCACCATGGACCTGGTACCCAACCACACCAGCTCACAGCATCCGTGGTTTCAGTCGGCGCTGCGGGCCGGCCCGGGCAGCGTCGAGCGTGAGCGCTACATCTTCCGCGACGGCGCCGGGCCGGACGGCAGCCAACCGCCGAACAACTGGGTGTCGATCTTCGGCGGCCCCGCGTGGACACGCGTAGTCGAACCCGACGGCGCACCCGGGCAGTGGTACCTGCACCTGTTCGATGCCGAGCAACCCGACCTCAACTGGGACAACCCGGAGGTGTTCGAGGATCTCGAGAAGACGCTGAGGTTCTGGATGGAACGCGGCGTCGACGGGTTCCGCATCGACGTCGCCCACGGGATGGCCAAGCCGCCGGGGCTGCCGGACATGGAGGTCGCCAGGGCCGAGATGCTGTTGGCCGATATGGACTCCGATCCCCGGTTCAACAACGACGGTGTCCACGACATCCACCGCCAGATCCGGCGTGTGTTCGACGATTTCGCGCACGCCGTCGCGATCGGGGAAGTCTGGGTCTACGACAACGAGCAGTTCTCCCGCTACGTGCGCCCCGACGAGCTGCACCTGGGCTTCAACTTCCGGCTGCTGCGGGCCCGGTTCGACGCGGCCGGCATACGCGAAGCGATCGAAAACTCCATGGCCGCTGCGGATCTGGTGGACGCCACGCCCACCTGGACGCTGTCCAACCACGATGTCGACCGCCCGCCGACCCGGTACGGCGGCGGGCAGCTCGGGCTGTCGCGGGCGTTGGCGATGACGCTGGTGATGTTGGCGTTGCCCGGGGCGGTGTTCGTCTACAACGGCGAGGAACTCGGGTTGCCCAACGTCGACCTGCCCAACGAGGCACTGCGTGACCCGATCTGGGAGCGGTCGGGACGCACACAGCGCGGACGCGACGCATGCCGGGTGCCGATGCCCTGGGATGGTGACGCGCCGCCGTTCGGGTTCTCCACCAATCCCGACACGTGGCTGCCGGTTCCGCCCGAGTGGGCGGCGCTGACGGTCGAGAAGCAGGTCGACGACCCCGATTCCACGCTGTCGTTGTTCCGTCGCGCCATCGAATTGCGCTGCACCCGCGATGAATTTGACGGCCGAGCGGTCTTATGGCTGGACTCCCCCGGCGACAGTGTGGTGTTCGCGCGCGACGGTGGCTTGGTGTGTGCGCTCAATACCGGTGACACCGCCATCGCGCTGCCTGACGGCGAGTTGCTGTTGGCCAGCGCCCCACTGGTTGACGGCAAGCTGCCCCCGAACACCGCCGCCTGGCTCTCCCGGTCTTAACCGCGAGCAGATGCAGAAGCGTGTGAAAACGCGCTCAGGAACAACCCTTTGCGTCTGCTCGCCGGAATTGGGATCACGGAGCCGTGGGAGGGAGCAGCATCTGCTGCCATGTCTGACCTTCCGGCGCGTCGCTCGCGAGGTTAGCTTGCGTGTATTTGCGGCCGTCGGGTCCGACATAGGCGCCGGAGTTCGGGTCGTACTGTGCAATCGCTGCCGGCGGTGGCGTTTCGGGTCGAAGTTGCGGAACGGACTGCCCGGACAAGGTCGCGTTGGGGTCGCCCTTCCAGTTGTAGCCGTCGTTGAGAGGCACGTAATTCTCTTCGCTCTCACACATTTTGGCCGTCGGAGCACGCTTGCCGGGGCGGGCGGCGCAGGGCAGGTTGCGCAGGCCGCGCACGTTGAACTGCGAGTCCTGCGGCACCCGGCAGTACAGGTCACCGGCGGGACGGTCGGGATAGTCGACCTCGCTGGGTGCTCGTCGCTGTTGAGCCGGGAGATATCCGGTCATACAGGGTGGCGGGAGGTTGAGGTTCAGATTGAACGACAGGTAAAGACCGCGGTAGTCCTGTTTCGTGTCGCGGTTCGCCAGGCCCGCGCCTTGCAGGATCTCCAGCCCCGGTGGAGTCAGCACCAGGAGTTGTTCCAAGTTGGGTTGGTAGGTGACGGCCACGTCGGCGACGCTGACCAGGTTCGCCATCAAAATCGGCAGTGTCGGTTGCACACGATCGAACATGCCGCGAACCTCCTCCGCGGCGTCCGGACCGGTGTCCAAAATGCCCCGCAGCGCCGTGTCCTTTTCCTGCACCTGGCGGGTGATCTGCGCGGTGTTGGCGGCCCAAGCTTGAATCGAGTCGGAGGTGTCGATCTGGGTGTCCAGAATCGGCTGAGACTCGTCGATCAGGGTGGTCAACGCGTCTAGATTGTCGCGCGCATCGATGGCCAGTGTGGTGCTGGATCTGACAATCCGTGACAGTTCGGGACCCAGACCGCCCACGGCGGTGAACGCTTCATCAATGGCCGTCTTCAGGTTGTCGTGCGGAATCGCTTGCAAGCCCCGGTTAGTCGCGCTCAGAAGCGCGTTGATGTCGGCAGGGACCGTTGTGCGGTCAGCGGGTATCACGTCGCCGTTCTTCAGCATCGGGCCACCATCGCTGCGCGGCACGAGCGCGATGAACTGTTCGCCCAGCGCCGTCTGGCTGTGTACGTGCGCATCCAGGTCGGCGGGTATGTCGATGCCGGTCTGCATGGTGAGAACGGCATCCACTCCGGTCGGGCTCAACCGCACATCCTTGACGAGGCCGGCCTCGGTTCCGCGGTAGGTGACGTTGGCATTGGAGTAGAGCCCGGCGGCGACGGGCAGGTTCACGGTGACCTGGTACTGGCCCGCGCCGAAAAGAAGATTCGGCACTCTGAGATACGTCAATGCCATGGCGCCGCCGGCGAGCAGGGAGATCACGGCGAAGAACACCAGCTGCAACTGGACTCGTCTGTTGAGATGCATGTTACGGCCCCTGATCCCAGCGGTAAGGCGCCATCAGCGGGTTACTTGCGGTGTAGGGGCTGGGCAGCTGACCGATGGTGCGACCCCATTGCAGCTCCAACTCCGTAAGGTCGCCCTCCCAACGAGTTCCGGTGAACAGTGCAGAGTCCATCCGGCTGAGGGTCAGGTCCGCGACGACGGTGACGTTGGCGTAGTCGCCGCGCATCCAATTGGTCAGGGTTTCCTTCGGGAAGGGGTAGGTGGTCAGCAGGCCGAGCGAACGTGTCAAGGCGGGTCCGGCGTTCGCAAGCGACTCGAGCACCGGGCCGAGGTCTTTGAGTTCCTGAACCAGCGCGCCCCGGGTCTGGTGGACCGAGTCGGACGCCAGTGCGCCGAACTTACCCAACTGGTCGAATACCTCGACAAGGTTGTCGCGCTGGCTGTTCAGGACTGCCAGGCCATCTGGGATCGCTTCGAGAGCCTCGTCGACCACAGGTTTCTGAGCAGCGAACTGTTCGACGAGCCGGTTGAAACTTTCGGTCGCGGAAATGATGTCGTCGGTTTGATCGTTGGTTCGGGCCATGAAGGTGTCCAGCTGCCTCAGCAGGCTCCGCAGGTCATCTTCGCGGCCGGCGAATGCGGTGCTCAACGCCTTGGTGATGTCGTGAACCTGCCCGATTCCACCCCCGTTGAGCAGCAGTGACGCCGCGGCGAGCGTCTGTTCAGTCGATGGATAAGCGCGGCCGGACGACAATGGAATCAAGGAGCCTTGGCGGAGCCTGCCCTGTGGTGGTGTGTCGGTCGGCGGTGCGAGTTCGAGGTGCAGCGATCCCAGCAGGCTGGTCTGCCCGACCGAGATCGTGGCGTTGGCAGGTACGTTGACGTCACCGTTGAGCCTGATCGTCACCAGTGCGTGCCACGCCTGCCGTTCGATCGTGGTAACGGTGCCCACGTTCACATCGCCGACGCGGACGCGGGAGTTCTGCTGAATGTTGTGCACATCGGGCATCTGCGCCTGGATCGTGAAGGCGCCCGGGCCACGACCTTGAGTGCCGGGCAGTGGAAGGGCGTTCAATCCGCGCCAACCGCACCCGGACAACACTGTGCTCAACACCATCGCTGCCGCCACACCGGCGGTTCGCCACCGGCGTGTCCGCGTCATGGTGCCGCCTCGGGCGGAACCATCATTCCGGGTAACCCGGCGCCCGGATCGGTTTGCCGCCCCGGTTGCTCCGCGCCCGGTATCGCCGCATCAGGCAAAGGGACCTCGGCGGGCAGGGTCGAGGAGTGATCCACCTGCGGTATCGGTTGGGGTGGAACGTAATCCGGCCGCATCCAGTCCTCGCTGTAGGTGACTTCGTTGGGACGTACGCTGGCGCCGACGAATGGGT
Organism: Mycolicibacterium sp. XJ2546; assembly: GCF_053483195.1. Lineage (NCBI taxonomy): Bacteria > Bacillati > Actinomycetota > Actinomycetes > Mycobacteriales > Mycobacteriaceae > Mycobacterium > Mycolicibacterium sp. XJ2546. The sequence goes on from NZ_JBEFRW010000012.1 coordinate 115,732, forward strand.
TGAGCCCGAGCGGCAGAAAGTTGTACTGGCGGTTCTTCACGATCGGCGCCAGATACTGCACACACAGTTTGGACGACTGTTCTGCGTTCAGCCGTGATGCGGCCTGTATCGCGCCGCACAGAAAGGTGATGGGATCGCTGAAGTTGTTGGCCGACAACGCTCCGCTGAGGGTGCCCTGGGCGGGTTGATACGAGTTGATCAGGTTGGCCTGTCCCGTGGGAGCGGCGTGCAGGAACTGCTTGATGTCGTCGATGCTGTCGACCAGCACCTGGGCGACGGACGCCAGCCTGTCTGACGTCGTACCTATGCTTTCGCGGTTGTCCGCAACGAACGTTTTCACTTCACCCACGACGGTATTCAGGTCCTCGATGGCGTGCGCCACTTCGCCGGGTTCGTCGGCGAGGAGCCCCGTGACTGACGCGAGGTTGCTGTTGAGCTGCCGTATCAGCACCGTGCTGTCTTGCAACGCCGACACCAGCGAAGACAAGTTCTTGACGCTGGTGAACATGTCGTCGCTGTGGTCGCCAAGAGACGACAGCGCCTGCGAAAGTTCGATGATCGCATCGCGGATAGCCGGTCCCTGCCCCCGCAGGTTCTCAGCCGTGGTGTTGACGAAGGAGCCCAGGGTGCTGACGCCGCCTGTTTCAGTGGGCTGTAGCGCCTCGGTGAGCCGCTCGAGTTGACCGCGGAAGTCGTCCCACTCCATCGGTACCGCAGTGCGGTCTTCACCGATCACCGCATCGTCGGGCAGGGTCGGGCCTGACCGATACGGCGGGGTGAGCTGAATTGACCTCGCTGTCACCAGTGTCGGCGACAGAATCACTGCCTTGACGTCGGCCGGAACGGAATAGGAACCGTCGACCCAGAACGTGATCTTCACCGTCGTGGGTTGCGGTTCGATAGCGTCGATCTTGCCGACAGTGACGCCTCGGATCCGGACGTCGTCGCCGACGAAGACGCCGTTGCTGTTCTGGAAGAACGCCACCACACGGGTGCGGTTCGTCTCGCGCGCGGACCCAATCAACAGGGCCGCCGCGCCGACCAGGCAAACAATCAAGGCCATGAATACGCCGATACGCGTGTGTGCCCTGCTCATCGGTCACCCTGCCCGGAAGCGTGTTCGGCCGACGGCTGCGCCGGAGGCCCTGGCGGTGGTCCGCCCGGCGGTGGTGGTGGCAGGGGTTCGCGGTACGGATAGCGCGGATCACCGGGCTTGCCGGTGATGGCGTCGGGCAGATGTAGCCGCGGCTCGCCGCCCTGCCCGGTGCGCGGAAAGGGCACCGGCAACGCTGGCGTGCCGGGCTGGCCGACTTGCGGATCGGTACGCTCCGAGGGGGCGAGCACATTCGGATCCAAACCCAAGTCGGAGAAGGCGGCATCGACGAACGGTTGCACGAACTGACCGGGCAACAGGTTGGCGACGTATGCGTTGAAGAACGGCCCGGAGCTCACCGATTCGCTCAGGGCCATCACGTACGCAGATAGGCCGCGGAAGGCTTCCCGCACTTCGGCTTTGCGGTTGTCGATCGTTGCAAGCACCCCGTTCAACTTGTCGAGCGCAGGTTTCATGGTCGACCGGTTCTCCGCGATGAATCCGAGGATCTGCTTGGCCAGTGCCGAGATGTTGCCCGAGATCTGGTCCAGTGCAACACTTTGGCTTTGCAGTTGTGCGAGCATGGCGTTGGTGTCGGAAATGAGCCGTACGATTTGGTCGGTACGCCCGGCCAAGACTCCCGTTGCTTTCCGGGCGTTCGCCAGCAGCTGACGCAACTCTGTGTCACGTCGGCTGATGGTTTCGGAGAAGCGGGCGACGCCGTCGACCGCGACCTTCAGCTGCGGTGGGGTGTCGCGTAGCGTCTCGCTCAGCGTTCGCAGCGAGTCGGATAACTGGCCGGTGTCCAGTCCGCTGATGGTCGCCGTCAGGTCGCCGATGGCGTCGGGAAGCTGGTAGGGAGACGTGGTCCGCTCGATCGGGATGGTGCCCGACAACCGTCCCTGCCCGCGCGGCGTAATACCCACAACCTTGTTACCCAGGAGGCCGACGGTCTTGATGGCGGCTTCGGTTCGTTCCCCTAGACGAACATCGTCAGCGACCGAGAAGGTGACCAACACCCCCTCGGGTTCGAGGTCGATACTGCGCACCTGTCCGGCACGAAAGCCCGATACCTGCACTGGGGCGCCGGTCGTCAGACCGCCCGCTTCGTCGAAGTACGCGGAATACGTCGTATCGGAGGCGAAGAACGGTAGCTTGGTGAAGTTGAAGGCGCCCACAGTAATCACCGCAACCGCGGTTAGCGCGATGGCTCCGATGATGATGGGGTTGCGTTCTCTGAAGGGCTTCATCGTGGGGTGCACCTGCCTGTGGATTGACCGGCGACTTTGACGTAAACAGGCTGGCCGCCTTTACCGTTCAACTTCAGCACCACATCGCACATGTAGAAGCTGAAGAAGTCGCCATAGATTGCCTGTCTTCCCAGCACGCGGTAAGCGTCCGGCAGTGTCGTGAGCAGGTCGTCGAAGTACTCGTGATCGGCAAGCACGGTTCCTGCAGCACGGTCGGTTTCGGCAACCACCTTCTTCAGCGGCTCGCGGGTCTCAGTGAGCAGACCGGCGATGCTGCTGGCGGCTTCGTTGGCGTGCGCCACACCAGTGCTGAGGTCTTGCTTGCGCTTCTCGAGCCCATGGACAAGCTCCGATAGCGAGTCGACGGCCTTGTCGAATTTGTCGGTGTGATCGCCGAGCGAGGCCAGTACCGTATTCAGGTTGACCACGACCTGCCCAATCAGTTCGTCCCTGTCGGCCAGCGTGTTGGTCAGCGCAGCGGTCTGGGTGAGGATCGACCCGATCGTGGGTCCCTGGCCTTGAAACGCCGAGATCAGCTGCCCCGCCAACGCATTTACTTGATCGGGTTCCAACGCACGAAACAGTGGCCGGAATCCGCCGATCAGCGCGTCGAGGTCGAGTGCCGGCGCGGTTTGGGTCATCGGAATCGTGTCACCCGCGACGAGCTTTTCGGTTCCACCGGCGCCGTCCTCCAATGACAGATAGCGACCTCCGATCAGGTTGTCGTATCGAATAACCGCTCTGCTGCCTTCCGTCAAGATCACGGAGTCATCGGCACTGAATTCGACCAACGCGGTGGAATCATCTTGGATCGCTATGTGTTTCACTTTGCCAACCTCAACGCCGGCGATACGGACGAAGTTGCCGTTCTCCAACCCGGTCACCGTGCTGAAGGCGGCGTTGTAGGTGGTCTCCTCCTGGAATCTCAGCTGCGCGAAGATGGCGATCAGTCCGAATGCACCCAGCGCACACACCACGAAGAAGATCCCCAGGCGGATCAGGAGTCCCGGCAGATTACGTCGCAAGGTGATTCACCTCCTCTATATGGTGCTGGCTGACGGGCGTTGATGCGATCACGATGACGGCGGCGCTTCCTCGGCGGGCCCTGACCCAGGTGGCGGTGGCGGTGGAACACCCGGGTACAGCGGTGTGCCGTCGGATCCGTATTGCGGGGCACCGTAGGGCGGCGCACCGAAGTATGGAAATGGACCGGGAGCCGGACCGCCCGGATAGCGGATGCTCGGCGGCTCGGGCACCGCCCGAGTGACTGGCAGGTAGTTGGCCCAACCGGGGAAACCGATCCCGGGGTTGGGACGGACGTCGAGGCCGGACCCGAACCCGGTGTTGGCCACCAGGTAACGGACAGGCCAGCTCTTCGCGACGTCGGGTAGCGAACCACAACCGGGCTTGCCGCCGGGACCTCCCTTGGCGGCGATGACGGGTAGGTTCTGTGGATACCGGTACGGATCATCGCCCATGAGCAAGGCCGCGTCCATGATGAGCGACTTGCCGTTGCCACCACCGGCGTAGTGCCGCAACCCGTGGTCGAGGGTGTTCTGGGCGCCGACGAGAAGACAGGTCAGTGTCGGGTTGTATTTCATCAACAGGTTCGTCGTCGGCTCGATCAGATTGATGGCTCTGATCAAATTGTCCTTGCTCGCGCCCAGAACGTTTATCCCGCTGCGCGATAGGCCCACAACACCAAGCAGTAGTGCGTCGAGCTGCCCCGCCTGGTCAGTCAGCGTCACACTCGTGGTGGTCGCGGCGCCAAGGGTATCGATGATGTCCTGCGCGGCGACGCCGTAGGTCTCGCTGACCTTTTCGATTGCGCGCCAGTTCGCACGCATTGTCTCGGATCGCGAATTCAGCGCGATCAGAACGTCATTTGCGGCTGTCGTAGCCTCGCCCATGCGTTCACCCTGGCCGCGCACACCTTCGGCGAACGCCGCCAGAATCGCGTTCAACTTCGCCGGATCGATCTGGTTGATCAACTCCACCAGGTTTTGGAAGACGGTGTTCACCTCGACGGAGACGTTCTTCGACTCCAGCACCGCACCGGCGGAAAGTCGTTGCGGATCCGGGTCTCTGGGATACACCAGGTCGACAAACTTCGCCCCGAACAGCGAAGTCGCGTCGATACGGGCTTCGACGTTGGCCGGGATGTACTGGACCTGATCGGGGTCGATCTCTAGTCGAAGGGTCACCGAGTCGGACGCACCGGAGATCATGGCGACCCGCCCGACCTGAACCCCACGCATCTTCACCTTTGCGTACGGTTCCATCACTAGGCCCGCGCGCTCCGAAGTCAATGTGACCGGCACCGTCGGCGTGAATGACCGGTTAAACGCACCCATACAGACAGCTACTGCGACGGTCAATCCGACAACCAGGAACGCAGCCCACCACTCGGATGCGATTCGCGGATTACCCACTCTGGACGACATCGCACTACCCGGAGAAGTTGAAGATGCCGGTCTGGCCGTAGATGGCGAGAGTGACGAACAGAATCAGGAAGCTCGACGCAACCAGTGAGGTACGGGTGGCGCGCCCGACTGCCTCCCCCACCCCGACAGGACCACCGCTAGCCGTGTAACCGTAATAGGTGTGAATCAGCATGATCACCACGGCTTGCATGATTGTGACGGCGAACGATCGCAATACATCGCCGGGAACCAGGAATGTGTTGAAGTAGTGGTTGTACACCCCGGCCGACTGGCCGTAGAACACCGTCGTGCCGAACCGGGCAGCGGTATAGGCCATCAGTAGCGCGACGGAGTAGAGGGGAAGGACGACAATCACCCCTGCCGCCACTCGTGTTGAGGCCAGGTAAGCAATCGAGCGGATGCCCATGACCTCCAATGCGTCGATCTCTTCGTTGATCCGCATGGCGCCCAACTGTGCGGTGGCTCCGGCACCTATCGTGGCGGCCATCGCGATTCCCGCTGTGGACGGCGTGATCAGTCGAGTGTTGAGAAAGGCCGACGCGAAGCCGACCAGGGCGTCCACTCCGACCTGGGACAACTGGTTGTAGCCCTGCGCCGCAATGAGCCCACCTGTCGACATGGTCAGGAAGGCGACGACAGCGACCGTGCCTCCGATCACCGCGAGCGCACCGGTTCCGAGGCTCATCGCCGCGACCTGTCGCAACAACTCGGACTTGTACCGGATGAGGACGTCGACGATCGAAATGATTGTCTGGCCGTAGAACCGGGTTTGATCGCCGATTTGTCGCCAGCCGGACCTCGCCCCGTCTACCGCGATCATGGTCCGCGGTAGACGTTGTCGGAGAACGACACCCGCGCTCATTTGGTGACCTCGAACCCGATCGCGGTGACGACGATATTGATGACGAAAAGCAGAACGAACGAGAACACCACCGTTTCGTTGACCGCGTTGCCCACTCCCGCCGGTCCGCCACCGACCGTGGTGCCCTGGTAACAGGCGATCAGACCAGCCGCCAGGCCGAACAGTGTTGCCTTCACCATGGATATCAACACGTCGCTCAGCCCAGTGATGAATGTCATGCCCGCCACGAATGCGCCGGGCGTGACGTGTTGGAAGAACACCGAGAACAAGAAGCCGCCTGTCAGCCCCGTGAGCGTCACCAGGGAAGACAGCAGCAACGCCACCACGGTGGCAGCGAGCACCCGCGGCGCAACCAGGGCCTGCATCGGGTCAATGCCCATGACTCGCAGCGCGTCGAGCTCTTCACGGATGGTGCGTGCCCCTAGGTCGGCACACATGGCCGCCGCACCTGCACCGGCAACGACAAGCACGGTCACGAAGGGGCCGATCTGGTTGACTGCCCCGATCGCGGCGCCGGTGCCGGAGAAGTCGGCGGCTCCGAATTCCATGAGCAGCACATTGAACGTGAAGACGGTCATGACAACCAATGGAATGGACAGCATCAGCGTCGGAATGAGCGACACCCTGGCCACAAACCAGGTTTGCTCCAAGAACTCGCGCCACGCGAACGGTGGTTTGAACAGCGTGACGAACGCATCGAGGGAAAAGGCGCAGAAGTCACCGACGTTGCGCAGCGGCTTCAAGAAGGTGGTGCGCGGTGACCCGGGGGCTTTCTCGGCACGTCCGGTACTCTTCGCCGCCGTTTCGACGTGGTTGACGGCCACGTGTTCACCTGCTCACGGTCGCGGTAGGTGAAGGATCTGGGTGACGGCGATTCTCGTTCGCGGTTCCGGGGGTCACCACGAGCCTCATGCCTTGGCCAGGTGTGAATACGTGGCACGGAGTTCTTTCTTGAGGATCTTGCCGCTCGGGTTCTTCGGTAGTGACTCGACGAAGACGAGGAATTTTGGTCGTTTGTAACCGCCCAACACCTGCCGAGCATGCTTGTCGACGTCTTCGGAGGTAAGCCTCGCACCTTGTTTGGGAACCACTGCTGCGGTGACTGCTTCGATCCAGTGCGGATGCGGTACGCCGAAAACGGCGACCTCCGCGACACCGTCGAGCAGGTAGAGCGCTTCCTCCACTTCCCGGGAGGCAACATTTTCTCCTCCGGTCTTGATCATGTCTTTCTTGCGGTCGACCACGGTGAGATAGCCGTCCTCATCGATCACGCCAAGATCGCCTGAATGAAACCACCCACTGCGGAAAGCGTTGGCCGTCTTCTCTTCGTCGTTGTAGTAACCAAGCGTGGCGTGCGGTGAGCGATGCACGATCTCGCCCACTTCGCCACAGGCAACGTCGACATCGTCCTCGTCGACCACCCGGGTCTCCACATTCAGCGATGGTCGTCCTGCCGAACCAGCACGGGAAAGCTGTTCTTCCGGGCGCAAGATCGTGGCTAGCGGGGCCATCTCGGTTTGTCCGTAGAAATTCCAGAACCGCACGTTCGGCAAGCGCCGGGAAAGTTCCTTGAGTACCTCCACGGGCATCGGCGATGCGCCGTAGTACCCCTTGGCGAGGCTGGACAAGTCTCGCACGTCGAAATCGGGATGCCGCAGTAGGGAGATCCACACGGTGGGTGGACAGAACAGCTTTGTGACCTTCTCCCGCTCAATCGTTTCAAGCAACGCTTCGGCGTCTGGACGCGGCAAGATAATGCTGGTTGCACCGAGATAGACATCGACCGAGAAAAAGCAGTCGAGCTGCGCACAGTGATACATCGGCAGACTGTGCAACTCGATGTCGTCCGAGCTCATGCCTCCATCCACAGCACACGAGACGTACTGGCTGATCAACGAACGTGAGGTGAGGACAACCCCTTTGGGGCGAGACTCGGTCCCGGAGGTGTACATCAGGCGCAGCGGGTCGTCGTCTTCGATCAACACATCCGGCGACGTGGCGTCACCGGCATCAATCCAGCCATCGACGTCTTCCCAGTTGCCAGCCGGCGGTGTGTCGGCCAGCCGAATCCAGCCCAGCACAGCGTCGGTGATCTTCGCCGATGACAGCGCCTGCTCGGCAACCGGAGTCAACGCATCCTCGACGACCAGGCTCTTGGCGCCCGCATGGGCGAGGATGAACGCGACCTCGTCGGCGTTGAGCATGAAGTTGATCGGCACCAACACCACACCGACTCGTGCGGTTGCGAATGCCAAAACGGCGAACTGCCAACAGTTATGGGACAAAATGGCGAGCCGGTCGCCTTTGACCAAGCCCCTTGCCGTGAGATTGTTCGCGCATCGATTCACTGCAGCATCGAACTCGCGGAAAGTCACTCGGCGGTGGTCAGCAATGACGGCGACCTTGGCTGGGTACCGAAGTGCCGTGCGGCGCAGGAGGTCGCCTAAGCCGTGTTGGCGGGCGCGGGTCACACTGGCCGCAGTCGCTACAGATGAAGCAGTGCTCATCATGACCATCCCCTCCGGGTTTCGGACAGTGCTCACGGCAGACGCCTTGTGTATCGATGGCCTCGCCGGCGGGTCGAACCTGCGTGTCGCAGCGTGCCCACCGAATCGAAGAGTAGCCTATAGTTTGATCAAAACAAAGGGCTTTCTGCGTCTTTTATGCGGAATATACAGATGATGTGATCAACTCCGGTCGCACCCGGGTGGCCTTCAGCTGCCGCCCGAAGACCGCACAGGCTCGAGCGCAGGTGCATCAGTCCTCCACCGGGTCGTGGGAGCATCGCCGATGGGCAGCGACGTCGTGTTCTCTGGCGAAATGGATGAAAAGGTCGCTGCCCAATCCCTGCCAGCACATCACCAGCAGTCCACTCACAACCACTGCGGCAACGACGATTACGGCCAGCAGAACCCCCACTTCACGTCCCCTTGAGGAAGTCCTGGGTGGGATAAAGATTGCCCCACGCGTCGAATCCGGCACGATCGGACCAGGTTCGCGCAGGGGTGTCATGGTTGACGACCGACATCTCACAAGACAGTTCGAGCCTGTGCCCGTCGGGCATGATGAAGTAGGCAAAGATATTGCCGCCCGCTCTATGACGGCTCACCCCGAGCTCAAGATGTGTGTCAGCCGCCGCGAGAACGTCAATCGCCATCTTCACGTGGTCGATACTCGACATCGCCAGTGCCCAGTGGTGCATGCGCGTTTCCCCCATCGTCACCGCGATGTCGTGATGCAGCAGACCCTTGCGGATGAAGCTGCCATGCCACATGCCGGAATTGGGATCCAGCTCAATGTGCTCGGTCTCGCGCCACTTGAGCACATCGACGAACAACTTCGACGTTGCCTTGACGTCGGTGGACTGGATTGCGATGTGGTCCAGATCCAATGGCTGAAAGCCACGACGTGACGCCATAGTCGGCTCTGCGAGGACGTGGTAACGATTGTCAGCGACCAGCACGTAGTCCACCGCGAGACCGGAGTCAAGGACCCATTGCATTCCCTCGGCTTGGTTCGGGTGCGCTCCGTCGGTACGAGTCGTGCTCAATCCCGCTTGCTTCAAAGCACGTTCGGCATCTTCGATCTCGGCCAGGTCGTCAGCGCGGAACGCGACACGACTGACTCCGGTCGGCCCTTCTCTGAAGGCGACATCCCAGTTGCCGTCGAACCCGCAGCCGAGATACACCGCGTCACCGGTGCGCGCGATTTCTACGAGGCCGATGACTTCCTGGTAGAAACTGACAGTCGAGTCGACGTCGTTGACATAGAGCTCGAGGTGTTCAATCGACTGAATTCCCACTGTTCCTCCGAGGGTCGGCTGGTATGACGGGCAGGATGAGATAAGGCGGTTGACGATCGGACGAGTGCAGGGTGACCGTCCCCCCAAAGACGTCCCGGGGCCGGTCCCGAGGGTCTCCATGCATGGCATCGGCAGGGTTATACCAGTCCACCGAGGGTTGACTGTCGGACGACTCGTGTTGATAGTCGTGCCCTTGAATGGTGAGCGCAAGCGTGTACCCGCCTGGAACGACGATGGACGTCGGCCAGATCTCGACGTCGAGTTCATAAACCTCCCCTGGCACAAGGGGATCCGGATCGTCGTGCGTGTGGTATGGGCGGTATGGCGTGCTCTGATCGGGATCAAGCTTGCGGTGAGATCCGCGCAGCCATCCCTGCGAGACGGGAGTGTGCGGATCGTTCGCACCGGTAAAGGTGATCTCGTTGCCAACGGGGTCGAAGACGCGCAGTACCAGAAAGAGGTCGACATCGGGGGTGGATGACGAGACGAACAACTTCGCGGCTGCGGGCCCTGTGATCTCGGTATCGACGTCGACAACCATCCGGTAGGTCAGGCCGCCATTCAATGCTCGGTAGCTCGCCTGCCTTTCACCGGCCAACGGCACCCGGTCAAGCTCTAGGTCGGAATGATTCAGGTACAGCTTTTCCCAGTCGGTGCCCGGAAGGGGCCAATCCTGTTCGTACCGAAGCGACGTCGTCCCATCGACGTGCCGAACATTCAGGATCACTGGCGGGACATCGTCCCAACCGTTCGGTTCGTCCTTGAGAAAGTGATCAAAAAAGCGCTTCTGCAACTCCCGGCCGTAGTCGGTGTAAAAGTGTGTCCAGTGCTCGAGGTCGTGCAGTTCGAGCCACTTCTGCCGCGATCCCGCACGCACAAAGCCCTCAACGTTGCCCCGCAGGTGAAGCCCCTGCCCGCCGATGTTGGCCGCAGACAGTAGCGGGACCTCGATGGCAGACAGGTCAGCGTTGAGCACCGTGAAGTACTCATCGAAGGTGGGATGGTCGTAGAGCTCCGAGATCAAGTCGGCACGATTCTGCGCGCGCACCTCGTCCGGCAAGGTTTCGTCTCCGAAGACCGGAACACCGGTGACAGGGTTCCGCCGGCCACGCTCACCGACGCCGTACTGCGCCTTGTCGATCCGGTTGCGATACCAGCGCGGGATGAACGTCGACAAGATTCCGCCGTGGCGTCGCGCGTCGCGATAGTGATCGGAGCAGCCCTCCCAGGGGCAGATGGCCGTCAAATGCGGTGGCCGCCGTGCAGCTACTTGCCACTGGTTCATTGCAAGGTAGGAGATCCCGATGAGCCCGACTCGCCCGTTGCTCCAGGGCTGGGTTCCAGCCCATTCGATGCAGTCGTAATAATCTTGCGTCTCACGGGGAGACCAGTGGTCCACATATCCGGGGCTGCGTCCCATACCGCGGGAGTCGACACGCACCACCGCGTACCCGTGCGGAACCCACTTCTCCGGGTCGATCGCCTCCCAATTGGCGTAACGATTACTGGAACCCGCGGGCACATCGGGATGTTCGGTGCACAGCGCATTCCATTGATCCGGCCGGCCTTCGGCGAAGTTCAGCCCTTTTCCGTACGGCGTGTAGCAGAGCAGTACGGGATGTCGGCCCGCCGTGGGGCGATATACGTCGGCGCGAAGGGAAAGGCCGTCGTCAGCTTCAATCTCGACATCCCAGTCAATCTGCATATCTTCGCTGCCGTAGGCCATCACCACCATCTTTCTGCCGGCTGCGCGGTTAGGCTGCGGCCGGCGGGGGTTGTCGTCATTTGATCACAAATTCGGCGATCAGGGCGTCTAATCCGTAAACTGTGCCCTTTTTTGATCACATTTGTCCGGCGCGCCCCATGCTCCGCGTCGGTGGAGTGCGCGAGTGCGACCGCGCCGTCGATCAGCGGAGACTCGACCGTGGAGAAGGCCTGCCATCTCCACAGTCTCGCGGCGAGCAACCCCGCGCACAGGCGCATTCAGTGCGTCGCGATCAAAGCAGGTAACCGCTTGTCGATCAGTTCGTGCGCATCGCGCACTATTTGGTCGACTACTTCAGCACAACTCGCGATTTCGTCGATCAGTCCTTGTGACTGACCGGCCCACCACATGCCGCCCTCCACGTCACCCTTCTGGAGCACTTCCGTGCGGCCTCGCGCACCTGAGGCAAGGTGTGCGATATCTCCGAAGCCCGAACCGTCCCGTGCCGAGATGGTGACGATCTCTTCAGAGACGGTGTTGCGTGCCACCCGAGCGGTATTGCGGAACTTCCGGAAGACAATCACCGTCGCGCGTTCGTCGTTCATCACTATCTGCTTCTTCACGTTCTCGTGCACTGGGGCCTCGGTCGTCGCCACGAACCTGGTGCCCATGTTGATCGCCGACGCACCCAACGCAAGTGCAGCCGCCAGACCTGCACCCGTGGCGAAACCTCCACTTGCGATGATGGGGATGGAAAGCCGTTTGGCGGCGGCTGGGATGAGAACGAGGCCGGGTACATCATCGTCTCCGGGGTGCCCGGCGCATTCGAATCCATCGATGCTGACCGCGTCGACGCCAAGCTTCTCAGCTTTCAATGCATGACGCACAGCCACCGCCTTGTGGACTACCTTGACGCCAGAGCTTTGGAAGCGCGGTAGGTGCGGCGCCGGGTTGTTACCCGCTGTCTCAACGATTTTCACCCCACCGTCGATGATCGCTTCGCGATATTCGTCGTAGGGCACCGGGTTGATCGTGGGTAGGATTGTGAGGTTGACGCCGAACGGTTTGTCGGTGAGATCGTACGTACGCTGGATCTCTTTCGCCAGCGCCTCCGGTGTCGGCTGGGTCAGCGCCGTGAGAAAGCCCAACGCACCGGCATTCGCCACCGCGGCGATCAACTCTGCGGTGCCCACAGCGGTCATACCACCGCAGACGATGGGATGCTTGACTCCGAACGCTTCGGTGAACCGGGTGACGAGCATCGGCCTCCTTTCGTTGTTAGGGAGCGTCGTCGACTGCGGCATTCCGCGCGTCAACCGACTGCCCGCTTCATCGGGTTCGGACGCTATTCACCTACACCGACCGCGGGGGCGATATCCGGACTGTCGATGATTCGCCCGGCTTCGACCGGATCGAAGAACCACGGAAAGGCGTTCGGCGGATGTGAGAAATTGCCGAAAATTCTCTCTGCCAAGTCTTTTCGCCCTTGCGCAGCCGCGAACAGTGCCAGTTGAGACTGCGATGGCGGATCCAAGAGGCTGTTGGTGAAGGTATAGGCATACTGCTCGTAGTCTTGCCAGAACGTCTCCCACACATCCGTCATCCACTCCGCGTCAAACGGTCGCCCTGCATGCTCAACGATGCGGTGCAGATAGTGGCGCGCACCTTTGGCGGCACTGTTGGAACCCTGGCCGCTGACCGGATCTTTCAGGCTGAGCACGTCGCCGAGTCCCAAAACCTGTGCACCCGACGGCAGTGTGGCAACCGGCCGGCGGACCCCGGGGGTGATACGTCCGCGGATGGCGCTGGCCGGGTCCGCCAGTCGGGCGGCGCGAGCCAGCGCGTATTGGTTCGGGGCGATATCCTCGAGAATCTCCTTGCAGCGCTCGAGGATCTCCTCGGGGTCCGTCACATCATTGAAGCGGTCGATCGGGCCACCCGGCACCGCCTCGAAGATCATGAACACCGTGTCGCGTTCCGTCGTGTTGAAGAAGTGCGTGCCGAATATCTCGCCCACTCCTGCGTGCGCTGCGAAATACATGCACTCGAAGCCGACGGACTCAGCCCACGCAGGATGGCCGTCAACGACGACCATCGCCAGGTGACGCTGCGCTTCGGTGTACACCGAACGCTCCGGATCACGCTGGAACAATCCGCTGATTTCGCCCTTTCCCGCGGCGACGATGGTCAGGTCGCTCGCGCTCGCATACGCCTCGATGTTCTCCAGGCTGGCTTGCTGTATCACCAAGTTGCCGCCGCGGTGTTGGAACTCCTCAGCCCACCGGGCGCACTTCAGCCGCAGATCTACTGCCTGCCACGAAATTCTTTCAGGGTTCCACGGCCCGTCAATCGATAGCAGTAGATTTCCGTCCGGAGCGATCAATTCGAAGTGCACGCCGTCTGACGGCACCAACACGTCGTCCCAGAAGTTGACCCCGAGCTCCCGTTCGAAAGCCTGGGCATCCGGCGAGATCCCCGCCGACGACGGCACAAAGCCACGACGGACCTGGCCCGGAGTGCGGTCGGAGACGATCGTCACGTCGTACCCGCGCTCAAGCAGGCCGAGCCCCAACAGCAGCCCGCTGTGACCCGCACCGATGATAGAGATCGTTCTCATAGCACTTCCTTTGCGCACGAAACATGTTGACAGACAATGGTTTACTGGGATCCGATGGGATCGGGCCGGCCCTTCTCGGGCATGTTCGGCGCCATGGAGATCGGCTTCGCGGGAACATCCTTCGGGACGTCCCTGAGATCTGCGAGATCTGCACCCTCGCGAGCCATCGGCACCTCTTCTATCGGTAGGGCGACTCTAAGGCGCGGATTGTGACCGCGTCAAGCGTGTTTGATCACAAAGTCTACTTTTATCCCCATTTTCAGCTGCATTGAGCTTTTCTTTGATCAAACTATGGGTTAGTGTTCAGGCCCATAGGTCGGATCACCGGCTCAGACCAAAGCGCAACGACTAACGAGAGGCCTTAGATCGCAATGACATCGGCAAGCACGGCGTCGGCGGTCGTCATCGAGGAATCGCCGACGGGCACTGCACAGACACGCGTCGATATGGCTGTCGGCGCCATTCAAGATCTGATCGTCTCGGGGTCGCTAGAGCCCGGCGCCCCGCTTCGGCTTGCACCGCTGGCCGAGCGATTGGGCATGAGCATGATGCCGGTTCGGGAAGCGCTGCGAGTACTGGAATCCCTGGGCCTGGTGGAGCAACAGCCGAGGCGGGGAGCACGCGTGAGCCTGTTCTCAGTGCACGACCTGATGGACACCTACCGGGCTCGCATCCGACTCGAGACCCTGGCTGTCGAGTTGGCCGCGGAACGTTTCACGCCCGAGCACGGAAAGGTGGCGCTTGCTCACCTCGAACGGCAATGCGCCGCCGCCGCGCGTGGTGCGGTCGAGGAGTCGCGCAAGGCGCACACGTCGTTTCACTTCTCGATCTACGAAGCGGCCGGATCCACCTGGTTGATTCGTCTGATCACGCCGCTGTGGGCGAACAGCGAGCGCTATCGAATGCTGTCCCTGCCCCACCGAGGAGCAGTGAAAGATCGCCGGCTCGAACACGAGCGGATCTTGGAGGCGTGTATCCGTGGCAATCCACGAGTTGCGTCGCGTGAACTGCATGAGCACCTGGCCAAGACGGTCAATGTGGTGGCCCGTCAGCTCGGAGAGGAAGCCCTGTTTTGAACAGTCCTGATCTCACGGAACTCATCATTCGTGCCGACGAGATACCGTGGCGTGCAAAATCATTGCCTGGGGTTTCCGAACGCATGCTGTGGCGTGACGAAGACTCCGGCGCTTCGATCGCGCAGATTAAGATCGAAAAGGGATGCGGGATTCCGCAGAACCACTGCCACGCCTCGAACCAATTCATGTTCGTGCTGGCGGGCAGCTACAAGTATCTGCACAGCGGCGAGATCCTGACGGCAGGCACCTTCTACTGCAATCCCGCCGGCAACTTTCACGGACCGACCGAGGCTCTGGAGGACACCGTCTTCCTGGAGATCTACGACGGACCGCATTATCCCCAACGTCCCGATTGGTATGACAACGATGAAGATGCGAGGTAACCATGTCCATTTCCGAGGTCTACAGCAAGAAGTTGAACACCCCTTTGGGAGTGTTCTCTCAGGCAATTAAGGTCACCGATCCGAAAGAGTTGCTGTTCGTCAGCGGGCTGACCTCTCGCGCTCCTTCCGGCGAGGTGGTCGGCGTCGGCGACGTCAAGGTGCAGACCGAAACAATTCTCGAGAACATGAAGTCTATTCTCGAGGAGGCCGGCGGAAGTCTTTCCGACATCGTCAAACTCACGGTCTTCATTCGTGATATGGAACAGTTCGCCGAAATCCATGAGGTCCGCCGACGCTACTTTTCCGCACCGTTGCCGGCATCGTCGATGTTCGAAGTCTCCAGGTTGGTGGACAAAGAACTCTTGATCGAGATCGAGGCCATCGCCGCGATCGGCCAGTCAGGCCGCTGATATGCAGCTTGCCACCTTCCAGTTGCCCGGCGGGCAAGCCAAGCCAGGCGCCATACGTGGGGACGAGGTCGTCGACCTCAGCGCGATCTGCAGCGAGATCCTCGATCTCGTCGCAGACCCCGCGCTCTTCGAGGAAGCCAAACGGGCCGCCGCAACCAGCGAGTCCAGCATCTTTCTCACGGATGTCCGACTGTTGGCCCCAATACCGCGACCGGGCCACATCTATTGCGTCGGTTGGAACTATCCAAAGCACTACGAGGAGGGCATCGGCAAACGCGCCGGCCAGGAGACCGATGAGCGAAAGTTCGCGACGTTCTTTTCCAAGCCCAATGGCAGCGTGATCGGCCCTGGCGATGCGATCGCCTGGGATGCGGCCGTAACGACCAAGCTCGACTACGAGGGCGAACTGGCTGTCGTCATCGGACGCGGGGGCCGATCCATCTCTGAAGAATGCGCAAAGGACCACGTATTCGGATACACCCTGGCCAACGACATCACCGCGCGTGACATACAGCGTCGCCACGGCGGCCAATGGCAAAAGGGCAAGGGTATGGACACTTACTGCCCGATGGGACCGGTGATCGTCACCGCGGATGCGCTTGACGAACGGTCACTGACCCTTCGGTCACTGGTCAACGGGGAAGTGCGCCAAGAGGCGTCGACGGGATCGCTGTTCTACTCCGTCGAACGGATCATCGAGCAGCTCTCGCTGGGGATGACCCTTGAGCCGGGCGATGTGATCCTCACCGGCACGCCATCCGGCGTCGGCTTTGCCCACGACCCGCCGCTGTTCCTCGAACCGGGTGACGTCACGGAGGTAGAGATCGCCGAGATCGGGCGTCTCGTCAATCGCGTCGAGAAGATTGCACTGACCTAACTCGCCACCGTCGGCCCCTCCCGCGAGGCAGACTTCCTGAGGGACCTACGGAACTCATCACCGGGCCGACCCACAAGGAGTAAGCGATGTTGCTGAAACCGTTCGAATACGCGGTTCCCGGATCGGTTGACGAGGCGGTCCAACTGCTTTCCGCACCGGATTCTCGCGTCCTGGCGGGCGGGGCCACCTTGATCAACATGATGAAGCTCAGGGTGGCTTCGCCCGGCAGGCTGGTAGATGTCGGCAACCTTGCCGACCTCAAGCAAATCGTCGTGGGCGACGACGGTTCACTCGAGCTCGGAGCCGGCGTGACCTTCACAGAGATGATTGCCTCCGAGGCGGTCCGTCAGTATCGCCCGATCCTGCGTCATGTGGCGTCCACCCTCGCAGATGTGCAGGTGCGCAACCGCGCCACCATCGGCGGCAATGTCTGTCACAACGACGTGAATAACAATTTGCCACCACTCATGCTCGCCGTCGGCGCGTCAATGACAATTGTCGGGGCCGACGGCGAGCGCCAAATCGCGGCCGACGAGTTTTTCATGGCGCCGTTCTGGACTGCGGTGGCACCCGGGGAACTCCTTACCCAGATCACGATTCCGCCCAGAGCGCACGGCCGAAGCGACGGGTGGGCGGCGCTGCGTGTCGGGGCCGACGGCCCCGGCATCGTGAACGCGGCGGCAACCCGCTTCGGCGACAGTGTTCGGATTGCGTTGGGAGGGGTCGCTTCCCGTCCCATTGCGGTCACATCTGCAGGAGATCCGGCCGAGATCCAAGCTGCCATCACACACGCCAACCTCTCTCCGCCGTCAGACGTCCACGCCACGACTCAGTACAAGCGGCACCTCGCCGGTGTGCTCGGTTTGCGTGCCGCGCGGCAAGCCCTGAGCGAAACGGAGGCCATGTAGATGAGCGAGCCCACCCACGTGAAGGCGATCGACTTGCGGGTGAACGGCCGCGCATACCACTGTGAGGTGGAGGCCCGAAAACTGCTTGTCCACCTCATCCGAGACGACCTTGACCTCGTCGGCACACATGTCGGGTGCGACACCGGTACGTGCGGGGCATGCACTGTGCTCATCGACGGCCAGTCGTCGAAGTCGTGCTCGGTTCTCGCCATCCAGGCCGACGGAGCCGAGATCACCACGGTCGAAGGCATGTCACCGAACGATGGCCTCAGCGATCTCCAACAGGCGTTTTCCGACCACCACGCCCTCCAATGCGGCTACTGCACACCCGGCATGTTGATCAGCGCGACGTACCTGTTGCAGTCCAATCCGAACCCGACACGCACCGAGATCAAGCGTTCGCTGAAGGGCAACATCTGCCGCTGTACCGGCTATTGGAACATCATCGACGCCATCGAGGCGGCCGCGCAGAAGGAGCGAACGAGTGACTAGCGACCCCCACGACGCCGCGGAAGCTTCCAAAACCAACGCCACCGACGCCTGGACCGGTCAACGGCTCAGACGCAAGGAAGACCGGCGGCTGCTGAAGGGGCACGGCAAGTTCGTCGATGATGTCAAGCGTTACGGTATGGGGTACCTGCACTTCGTCCGCAGCCCGTACGCACATGCGCGCATCAGCTCTGTGGATGTGTCGCGGGCAGAGTCGCTTCCCGGCGTGCATGGAACCCTCACCGGACGTGAGGCGGCGAGCATCACCGATCCGTACTGGCAAGTGGCACCCGGCGCAGCGGGCGAGATTACCGAATACTGCCTTGCCGTGGACAAAGCGTGCTGGGCGGGACACCCAGTCGCTGCGGTCGTGGCGTCCACCCGCGAAATAGCCCGGGACGCCGCTGAATTGGTAGAAGTAGAGTACGAGCCCCTTGACCCGCTGATGGATGCCCGATGCGCGACGGAGACCGTCGCGCCGATCGTGCACGAGGGTGCCGGGACCAACGTCGTGTTGTCCGAGCGGTTCGACTACGGCGACGTCGATGCGGCGTTGCAGAATGCCGATCATGTTCTTCGAATCTCAGAACTCTACTTTCACAGGTTCTCCTCGACTCCGCTGGAATGCTCTGGCTCCGTGGCGGAGTTCGACGCGGGCACAGGAGAGTTCACGGTCACCTGCAACCTCCACGGGCCCGGCCCGTCGATCACGTGGATCTCTGGCGCGCTGCGGGTTCCCGCCGCCAAATTGCACCTCATCACCGGCGATATCGGTGGCGGGTTCGGAAACAAGCTCACCGGCTACACCTATGTGACCGCGGCATGTCTACTGGCTCGCAAGCTGGGCCGTCCCGTCAAGTGGACTGAGTGGCGCACCGACCAGCAGACCGCGAATGCACACGGCGCCGACCGTTGGTTCCAGGACATCGCTGTTGCCGTGTCGAAAGACGGTACCCTGCTGGGATTTTCGGCGAAAGCAATTGACGACGTGGGCGCATTCCCCCGCTATGAACCAACCGGTGCTGTTCTCTGGACGCAGGTGACCCCCGGATGCTACCTGTGGCGAAACATCCGCGTCGACATGAAACAGGTCATCACCAATAAGACGCCTAGTTCGGCGAACCGTGGCTACTCGCGGATGCAGCACATCTGGTTGACCGAACGAATCATCGACATTGTGAGTCACGAACTCGGCTTTGATCCGGTCGAGATCCGCAAGCGCAATTACATTCCGGCAGCGGCTTTTCCCTACGAAACACCGAGCGGCGGAATCTACGACTCGGGCGATTACGCCCAGTCCCTGGATATTGCTTTGGAACTCGCAGAGTACGACAAGTTCCGGACACAACGTGGCATCCGAAACAACGGCAGACTGCTCGGTATCGGCATCGGCTCAACACTTGACTCGGGAACGCAGAATTACGCGCAGGTGCGCCTGGCGAACCCGCACATCCCGGTCTCCGGTAACAACCAGGTGGCCACCATCAAACTCGACCTTTCCGGCGAGGTGGTGTTGTCCCTCGGCTCGGCACCACAAGGCCAAGGACACGAGACCACCGCCGCTCAAGTGGCGGCCGATATTCTCGGTGTGACACCAGACGACGTGGTCGTCCACAGCGGGCACGATTCGCGCCGCAACACCCATACCGGTTGGTCGGGAACCAACGCCAGTCAATTCGCCGTCACCGGACTCGGCGCGACAAAGGGTGCCGCAGAGAAGCTGGCCGCTGAAATCCGTGTCCTTGCCGGCGCAGTGCTCGGGGTACCCGCCACCGAGATCGTTCTCGCCAAGGGAGCCGCCATGGCACCCCACGGCGGTTCGCTCACATTCTTCGAGCTCGCAAGCCTGGTGAACGTCGACAACCTCGACTACCCGGCTGACCTCGACGTGACACTCAACTGTCGTTACGTGTACCGGCCGCCGTTCACGCTCCCAGATGTGAAACGAAAGTTCGGTAATTTGACATTGACCTATGCGTCGCAAGTCCACCTGGCGGTCATCGAGATCGACCCGGACACCGGCGCGATCGACATTCTTCGGTATGTCGCCGTCGACGATTGCGGTGTACGGGTCAACCCGATGATCGTGGAAGGTCAGGTGCACGGCGCGCTTGCGCATGGGCTCGGCGCTGCGCTCACCGAGAGTTACGTATACGACGAGCACGGGCAGTTGCTGACGTCGAACTTCTACCAGTACCACGTACCGACTGCCCTCGACATGCCAGATCTCCACACCGGTGAGGTCGTCACCCCGTCACCGTTCGGACCCGTCGGTGCGAAGGGAATGGGCGAGGGCGGCGGCGCTGCCCTGCACACCATCAGCGCGGCGGTTCAAGATGCATTGCGGGCCGCAGGCATAAAAGCGGTTGTGCACGAAAGCTTTAACGATCCACAACGCGTATGGTCGCTCATCCAGGAACCCGAGGTCAGCCAGCGCCGAGTGACAGTGGAGTCCCGATGAACTTCGATGGAACACGCTTGGTCCAGGCATCACCACAGACGACTTGGGACGCGATCGCCGAGCCCGCAACCTTCCTCAGCTTGATCCCCGCCGTCGAAGAAGTCTCCATGCGCCCATCCGGTGAAACCGTTGCGCGCTGCGTATTTCCGCTCGGTCTCGGTAAACTGCAACTCAACGCCACGGTGAAGTCAATCGAACGTACACCGGGCGAAAGCGCACGCTTTACCGGCACCGCACTCGGAGACGGCGTTCACGTCAGCTTCGACAACAGAGTTGAGTTGGCCGTCGCACCCGATCCCAGCTCCACGACCCTGCGCTGGACCGCATCCGTCGTACTGCGAGGCCCGGTCGTCGGAATGGCTCAGCACGTCGCACCGTTGCTGGTGTCACAGCAGATCGACGCTGCCTTCGAGGCTTTCGCATTGCGCCTAGGTTCGGCCTGAGCCATTGTCACACTTTGATGCAGTGATCGTCGGGAGTGGACTCAACTCCTTGGTAGCCGGTGCGCTACTCACCCGCGCCGGGTGGGGCGTGTGCGTTCTGGAGAGCAGCGACCACCTTGGCGGCGCTGTACACACCGCTGAAATCACCACGCCGGGCTACATCCACGACGTCTACTCCGGATTCCACGTGCTGTTCCTGCTGAGCGAGGCATACCAGCGACTCAAACCCGAACTCGACGCCCGCGGGCTGCAATACACGTTCGCCCCGGTCCAGACTGCCTACACATCCCCACGCCACGACACCGTCCTGCTGACGTCCTCGCACGACCAGAACGTCGCCGAGTTCGCGCGCCACCACCGTGCGGACGGCCCGGCCTGGGAACGCCTCGCCGATTGGTTCGGCCGACATCAGCAGCTCACCACACACCTGATGGGGAAAGAGCTTTGGTCGTTGGGAACCTTGAAACTCGGCGCCAGTACTCTTCGCCGACTAGGCCGTGACGGCACCCTGCGATACGCCAGCGACCTTCTGGAAAGCTGCCGTGACTGGGTAACGGCGGACTACCAGTCGGAGGCTGCCCGAGGCTTCTTCGCACCGCTTCCCCTTCACGGTGGTCTCGGACCGGAGTCCGTCACCTCTGCGTTGATGGCGAAAATGGTCGCCTTGTCGATCGAGATGGTTGGGATGCCGGTTCCCAAGGGCGGCGGCGCAAAGCTCATCGACGCCCTCGCCGGCATTATTCGCGACGGCGGCGGTGAGTGCCGAACCAATCGTGACGTCACCCGCATCGAGGTGTCGGGCGGAGCGGCGACCGGGGTACAAACCGCAGATGGCGAACGCTACCGGGCGCGGCGTGCGGTGCTCGCCAATGTGACGCCCCAGCAGCTTTACCTGAACCTCCTGCGGGAAGAAGCTATTTCACCCCTTGTTGCCAGTGATGCTCGGCGATTCCGATATGGGCGCGCGGGCATGCAGATTCACATGGCGCTGAGCGAGGCACCGCGCTGGCGCGGCGACTCCCGGCTGGAACAAGCCGCGTCGGTGAATCTTGCATCAGGTCTCGACGGAGTGTCGCGGGCCGTCAACGAGGCGACCCGACGATTGCTTCCCGCATCACCTACGATCGCCATCGGTCAGCACACGGTCGCCGATCCCTCCCGCGCCCCGAAGGGCGGCGCCACGCTGTGGGTCCAACTCCTCGAGTTGCCATCCAGTCCTGTCGCTGACGCCGCGGGCGAGATCGATGTCGGAGACGGTGTGTGGACCGAGCAACTCAGGGAGACATTCGCCGACCGGGTCCAGGCGATCATCGCGCGGCACATCACCAACCTGGACTCGGCGCTGGTGGGCCGCGCCGTGTTGTCACCCGCAGACCTCTACGCCGCCAACCGCAATCACGTGGGCGGCGACGGCTACAGCGGGTCGTTGGAACTCGACCAGAGCCTCGTCTTGCGGCCGCGGCCGGGCCGGGCCGGCCATCGAACTGTGGTGGACCGGCTGCTACACATCGGTGCGAGCACCCACCCGGGACCAGGATTGTCCGCGGGGTCGGGAGTCCTTGCCGCAGATGCACTTCTGCGCAGACGACGACTTCCACGCATCCCGCGCCGACGCGGATGAGACCGAATCTTTCAGCAAGGACGGAAGGGGAACGACACGTTGACTGAGCACAGGATCGCGGTTATCGGTGCCGGGCCGGTGGGCCTCAGCGCCGCCGCGTGGCTGGCCTGCCACGGCATCCCCGTGACGGTGTTCGAAGACGACGCCATGACATCGTCAGCGCCGAAAGCCGGCACCGTCGTCCCGCGCGCGCTGGAGTTCTTCGATCGTCTCGGCGTCATCGACAAGGTGCTCGAATCGGGCATTCGGATCGAGAGCGTCGACTTCATCAAGAGGACAACGGAAGCACCGTTGATGCGCGTCGATATGACCGAACTCCAACAGGACACCGCGTTTCCGTTCTTCTTGAACCTGCCTCAACATGAGTTCGAGCCGATTCTGCTGCAACGTGCAGTCCAGCTTGGTGCTGAGATCCGCTTCGGCCACCGCCTGGTAGGCCTGAGTCAACGCGATGACGGCTGTGTGCTCTCTTTGGAAACCGACGACGGCACTGTGGAATACGAGGCCGATTATGTTCTCGGGTGCGACGGGGGAAAAAGTACTGTCCGTCGGCAGCTGGGCTTGCGGTACCGCGAAATCACCCCGCCCGAGCAGTTCATCGTCGTCAACGCCGAAACCGATGTCCGCGGCAATGACGGGCATCCCCCGGACTCACTGTCCTATCTCTGCGACGCAAACGGGTTTTTCACCCGGATCCGCTTGCCGAAGTTCTGGCGGTTGGGCTGGGCGGCACCAGCCGATGCCCCTGAACTCACCGACGCGGACATCGAGGAACGCTTGCGAAAGGAACTCGGACCAGACCAGCCTTTCCGGGTACTCGATTGGGCGCAGTATTCATCCCAGGGGCGCGTTCTGGATCAGTTCCGGGTCGGGCGGGTGTTCCTCCTCGGCGACGCCGCACATCTCGTCACGCCGATCGGTGGCCTGGGCCTCAATACCGGTTTCGAGGATGCCTTCAACTTCGGCTGGAAACTGGCCTGGGTGCTGCGGGGGTGGGCAAGTCCCGCACTCTTGGACACCTACAGCGACGAACGTCAGCCCATCATCGCCGGCACCGCCATGGCGATGCAGCACCGCAAGCGCAGCTTCATGGAAGTCAGTCGCAGTCGGTTAGCCAATGCAGTCAGCGCGGTGCGGCGCCAGGTCAATCTCCGTGACCCGCGTCGCCGCTGGGCTGCGGCGTATAGCGGGTCGCTCCTTGGCCTTAATTACCTGCAGGCGCCTGATACAAAACCGGTTCTGCGGCCACCGATCTCACTCGGAGACCGAGTGCCCGACGGCAGCATCTTCGGTCCCGACGGGCGGATCCGGCGCCTGCACAACCTGCTCGGCCGCGACTTCGTGGCACTGACATTCGTCGACTGGCCCGCAGAGGCACCGTTGCTCACAAACTCCCCACCCGGGCTCGTGCAGGTACTGATCAGCTGCCGGGACGCCCCCCTCGACTCCGAGGCCCGCAGCCGGACCTACTTTGACGTCCGAGGCACCCTGACCAAGCGCTTCGGCGCGAAGAGTGGAACTACCTACCTCGTACGGCCCGATGACTTCACCGCAGACATCACCTCGGCGGAACCCGCCGCGATCGTGACCGCCTATGCGAAGGCCGTCGGCACGGCCCTTACGGCGGCAACGAGGGAACCCGCGTGACTGCTGGCGCCTTGTCGGGGTTGCACCACGTCTCCTTCACGGTCACCGACCTGCGGCGTTCGATAGGTTTCTACGGGTCGCTGGGCTTTACGTCGGAACGAATCATCGTGGTGGACGACGCCGTGGGTATCGGCGGGCGGCTGCGCTGCGCCTTCATGACTGCGACGGGGGTGCGGCTCGAACTCCGCGAGTACGGTGTCAGCGGCGGGCGGCCGGCGCCCGAAGAACACGATGTCGGTTCGGCTCACATTGCCTTGCAGGTCGACGATATCTGGAGCTGGCATCGCAGGCTCAGCGCCGAAGGTGTCCGTTTCCTGTCCGCACCACGGCACAGCGACACCGCCGCCGCGACGTGGGTGTTCCTGCTGGACCCGGATGGGCTGCCGGTCGAGCTCGTGCAGCCGGATATCACCGCAGCGCCGGAGGACGCCACACGGTTCGGCGACGGTTCGCGACATATAGTGAGGTGATGGTTTTGCCGCGCTGAGCGGACTGCGGATGGAGAAGGAGTTTTGAGCGGCACAACGAGTAAGCCAAGGCCGACGACGAGGGTCGAGGATGCGGTCGAGATCCTTCGCGAAGAGATCGTCACCGGCAAGCTTCCTCCCGGCTCGCCACTTCGGCTGAAAGCCCTCGCCGATCGGCTCGGGATGAGCATGATGCCGGTGCGCGGCGCGCTGCTCAGCTTGGAGTCGCTCGGGCTGGTGGAACAGGACCCTCGCCGCGGTGCGCGGGTCGGCAGCTTCTCGCTCGACGACCTTTACAACACCTATGAGGCCCGGCTTGCGCTCGAGGTCCTCGCCGTCGAGCGCGCTGCAGCCCGGTTCACCGAAGAGGACGAGGAGAAAGCGCGCAAAGCGCTGGCCGAGCACACCGCCGCAGCAGCCAACACCATGGCGTCGCGAGAAGCACACACGGCGCTGCACTTCGCGATCTACGAGGCCGCGCAATCCCCGTGGTTGATGAAACTCATCATGCCGCTGTGGGTCAATAGCGAGCGCTATCGACTCGTGTCGATCCCGCACCGAGGCGACCGCGAGGTCCGTCGGCTCGAGCATGAGCGGATCATCGACGCGTGTGCTCGGCGAAATCCTCGCGTTGCTGCACGCGAACTCAGCACGCACTTGGCGTATACCGCCAATCTCGTGGCCCGTGAACTCGGCGGCGAGGACATGTTCTAAGC